>DPJL01000275.1 GCA_003543035.1 Micromonosporaceae bacterium
GTCACCCATCTGCGGGTCGCCCGCTACACCCAGCAGGTCATGGCCGCACGGCGGGTCAACGGTCCTGAACTAGCGCTGAGCAAGCTGGCATTGTCAGCCAACATGTTCCGCCTCGGCGAATACGTGTCCCGCGTGCTCGGCCCGCGAGTCATCGCAGACTCCGGCGAGTGGGGCACCTTTGCCTGGACCTCTGTTCTGCTCGGCGCTCCCGGTTACCGCTTAGGCGGAGGCACCGACGAAGTTCTCAAGAACCTGATCGCCCAACGTGTACTTAACCTGCCGAGGCCCCGATGAACCTAACTCTCAGTGCGGAGCAGCAAGAGCTCCGCGAGACCGTGGCGAAGTTTCTTCACGCCAAGGCTCCGGTTAGCGCCCTTCGCGCCATCATGGAGACCGAGGCCGGATTCGACCCGGGCGTGTGGTCCCAGCTTTGCGAGCAGATGGGCCTGGTCGGCCTGCTGGTCCCAGAGTCCCTTGGCGGCATGGGTTGTGGGCCTGTCGAGCTAGCTCTGGTGTTGCATGAAATGGGCCGGGTTCTTTACAGCGGGCCATATCTCGCCACCGCTCTTGCCGTCACGGCACTGATGCGCAGCGGGGACGAAAGAGCCTGCGCTGAGCTGCTGCCAGATCTTGCGACGGGCGATAGTATTGGCACGCTTGCGTTTGCTGAGGCCAACGGAGATTGGCGGGCTGGCCCGCAACTCCGGACAACCGCACGTCAGGTGGGTCAAGATTGGCTCGTCGACGGAGTCAAAACCTTTGTCCTGGGCGTGCCGGCCGCGGATCTGTTTCTCGTCACGGCACGGACCGCAGAAGGCGTCGGTCTATTCGCGGTTCGCGCAAGTTACGCAGTGGATGTCGAGGTGCAGCCGGCATTGGATCTGAGCCGCCGTCTCGGCACGGTGCGCTTTACTGCCGCGCCAGCCCAGCTGATCGGCATCGTCGGTCAGGCCGAGTCCATTGTGGATGGGGTGCTGGATGTGGCGGCGATGGCCGTTGCCGCCGAGCAAGCAGGAGCCGCGTGGCAATGCCTCGAGATGAGCGTGGAATACGCGAAGACCCGCACGCAGTTCGGTGTTCCGATCGGATCACATCAGGCTGTCGCACACAAGTGCGCAGAGATGCTACTGCTCGCTGAGCACACGCGGTCCGCGGCGCAATATGCCGCGGCAGCGGCAGGATCACCGGAGTTTCCCATCGCTGCGCATGCCGCCGCGGCCTTTGCCGGGCCAGCCTTCAGTCACATCAGCACCGAGACCATTCAGGTGCATGGCGGCATCGGGTTTACCTGGGAGCATGATGCCCACCTGTATTACCGGCGGGCTCAATCGTCAGCGCTGCTGTTCGGCCACACCGACACGCATTACGCCGCCGTGGCAGACCATGCAGGCCTCTGAGCGCCTACCACCTGCTCGCGAGAGCCAGCAGGTGTTCCCGCACCTGCGACGCTGATTCAATGCCCCGGTGCGGGTCAGCAACTGCCGCCGTGATGGTGAACGTCTGGCAACCTGCCCGCACGTACTCAAACAGCTGCTCCGCGATGGCCTCAGGTGTCCCGGTAGGACAGTATTTGGCGAACCGGTCGAAGGGCAGCTGGTAGAGCTCATGCATCCGGGAGGCAAGAAGTGCCGCATCAAAGCCACACCACACGTTAAGGCCGAACCAGGACGGCGCATTCCGTTGCGCGGCAGCAGCTGCGGTACGTACAGCATCGACCATCTCGGCGAAACGGGACGGCGAAACATAGATGCCAAGCCAGCCGTCGCCATAACGGCCCGCCCGGTTGGCGGCAGCCTCGCCACGGCCACCGACCACGATCGGCGTCCGGGTCGCGGGGATGATGCGTGCCTTATCGAGCGCGAAGAACCGGCCTTTGTGTGTCACCGGTTCTCCGTCCGCGAGGGCGTGCAGGACCGTCAGCGCCTCGTCGAGACGCCGGCCGCGTGTCGCGGGATCGATGCCGCAATTGGAGACCTCGGCCCGGTCTTCGCCACCGACTCCGATGCCTAGCACCAGACGTCCTGGGGCGTATTGGCCAATTGTGGCAAGCTGTCTCGCGACCGTCAGCGGGTGCCGCAGCGCCAGCTGATACACGCCGAGAACCACATCAACGGTGTCTTGGTCAGCCAGGGCTAACGCCGCGCTGATAAGACCGTCAAAGCCGATACCATCATGAAAGCTCACGTGATCGGCCAGGCCAATGTGATCCAGGTTTGCCGAAGCGGCGTGCCTGAGGATCGCCCGCCGGGCCACCGGATCCGCGGTGAGGATCTCCTCGTGAAGGTCGATTCCTACGCGGACGGTCATGTAGCGGCCACCCGGCCCATCAAAACCGTGGCGATGACGCGCTTCTGGATCTCGGCCGTTCCATCGGCGACGAGGTAGGCCATGACATCGCGAAAGCGTTGCTGTAGCGGCATCTCGGCGCTGTATCCCAGGTTGCCGAAGACCTTCATCGCCGCCTCGATGGTGTCCTTAGCCACCACAGGTGGCCACCATTTGCTCATCGCGGCCTGGGCGGTGTGCGGCTGCGCGGTTTGGCGCAGCCATAGCGCCCGGTAGCACATCCAGCGGGCGGCCTCCATCAACGTCGCATGCTCGGCGAGCGCGAAGGAGACGCCCTGGAAACCCGCTAACGGCCGGCCGAAGGCCTGGCGGTCAACGGCATAGGCGCACGCTTCATCCAGGCTTGCCTGAGCGGCGCCCAGACACATCAGCCCGAGCGCGGGACGGCTGAAGTCGAAGTGGCCCAACGCCTCCGCAAGGCCCCGGCCGTACTCGCCGACGAGATGATCGGCGGGTACGAAGACATCGTCGAAGGCGATCGAACCCCAGCCCAGCGGTGAGCAGCCCATCGCAGCTGTATGCGACGCCTTGACCTGAGGCTGATTGAGCGGCACCAGAAAGCAGCTGATCCCGGCGGACCGGGTGGTGCCCGGCTCACGGGCGTAGACCAGAGCGGCCTTGGCATGAACAGCGGCGGTAATCGCGGTCTTTTCGCCCCGCAGCCGCCAGCCACCCGGAACCGGTGTGGCTACCGTGGACAGGCCGGCAGCGTCGGAGCCCGCGCCGGGTTCGGTCAGCGCGATCGCGACCAGGCACCGGCCCGCGATCAGATCAGCGAGATACTCGTTGCGCACGGCCTCGGTGCCACCATCGGCGAGCTGATGGGCGACGAGGCCGGAGAAGACCGGCGCGAAGGCCAGATTGACGTCGCCATATGCAAGAGTCTCCGCCGCAAGCCCGAGCATGACGGGATCATCCTCACCCGTGCCGCCGTACTGCGTGGGCAGCCCGATGCCCAGCACCCCCATGTCTCCTAGGCGCCCATAGAGGTCCCATGGAAACGCGATGCTCGCGGCCCGGTCGCGATAACCGGGAGCGAGCACGTCACGCGCGAATTCGTCCAAAGCAGACCGGAAGAACCGCTGATCTTCGGTGAACTGGAAGGAAAGCATTTCAGGCCAGGCTCTTGAAGAGCGCCTTGAGCTCGTCGCCGAGATGACGCGGCACGAACGATCCGGCCGGGTCGAAAACCTCGCTAATCCGATCGCGCAACGACTCAGCGGTCATCGCGGTATCGGTGAAGCCCTGGGTTACGGACAGCAGAACCGCGCCGACGTGTCCTCCTCCGGCAGTCAGGATCTGGCCGGACAGCGCGCATTCGCGGTGTGCGAGGTACGCCACGATAGGAGCAAGGTAAGCAGGATCAAGGAGCTTCGCGTTGTCGCCGAGAAGGTCCTCGTTCATTCGGGTGGCCGCAGCGGGAGCGAGAGCGTTCACGTTGATGCCGAGCTTGCGGCCTTCGACTGCGAGGACCCGGGTGAGGCCGAGCAGGCCGGCCTTAGCAGCCCCGTAGTTGGCCTGGCCGAAGTTGCCGAACAGGCCAGAACCTGAGGTGGTGTTGATAATCCGGCCGTGGCCCTGGGCCTTCATGTGCTGCCACGCTGGGATGGTCACGTGAAAGGCGCCAAGGAGGTGAACTTTCACCACTGGGTCGACCAGCGAAGGCGTGAGGTGGTGAAAAGCCTTGTCCCGCAGGATTCCGGCGTTGTTGACGACGATGTCGACCCGGCCGAACGCGTCAACCGCATCGGCAACTATGGCCTCACCACCCTCGGGGGTGGCGACGGAGTCGTGATTGGACACTGCGGTGCCGCCGGCGGCCTCGATTTCGGCCACGACATCGTCGGCGTCCTTGTCGAGATCGTTTACCACGACCCTGGCGCCGCGCCGGGCCAACTCCAGGGCGTGAGCGCGGCCCAAGCCACGCCCGGCACCTGTAACCACGGCAACGTCACCGGCAAAGAGAAGTGCGGACACGGGTACCCCTAAATCATGGTGAATCCACCGCTGACCGAGAGGGTCTGGCCGGTGATCCACGAGGAGAGGGGAGAGGCGAAGAAGAGTACGGCGTTGGCGATATCGGATGGCTCGCCGATGCGCCCCATGGGGTAGGCCTTGGCGAGTTTCTCAGCACCACCAACGGAATCGATGAAGCCGGAGGCGCCGGGGGTATCAGTCGTGCCGGGGGAGACCGCGTTGACCGTGACGCCCTTGCGACCGACTTCTTTGGCCACACTCTTGGTCAGGCCGATGATCCCAGCTTTGGCAGCGGCATAGACGCTCATCGTGTATTCGCCCGTGCGTGCCGAGTCGGAGATGATGTTGACGATGCGGCCGCGGGTGGTGAAGAGGTCAGGCAGAGCGCTGCGCGTCACGTTCATGGTGCCGAGAAGGGTGACGCCGACAACCCGTTGCGCCTCCTCTTCGGTGGTGTCCTTGAAGAGCTTGACGACCCAGCCCGCGGCGTTGTTGACCAGAATGGAGACTGGGCCGGCCTGCTCCCGGATGGTTGCCAGTGCCTGCTCGACGGCAGCGCCGTCAGCGATGTCGACGGCTACCGCGATTGCCCTGCCCCCCTTGGAGACGATCGCCTCGGCCACTTTCGTCGCTGCTTCACCGCGCAGGTCGGCTACAGCGACAGTGGCCCCGGCCTCGGCGAGAGTGTGCGCAATCGCTTCACCAATGCCGGAGCCGGCACCGGTGACCAGAGCGATGTCGTGCTCGAGGTTTATCTGAATGGACACGTAGGCCTCTCAGTGCTTCTTGAAGTGGCGGGCGAAATCGGCGGGGCGCTTTTCTGCAAAGGCATTCGCGCCTTCTTGTGCTTCGTCGGTGCCGGCGAAGACGTCAAGCCCCGCAAGGGCCATCGCCGACAGGCCGGCCTGGTGTTCGGTGTCGGCGTTGAACGAAGCCTTGAGGAAGCGCAGTGCCGTTGGGCTCAGAGCGGCGATCTCGGCCGCCCACCGCTTGGCCTCTGGGAGCAGTTCCTCTTTGGGTACCACCTTGTTGACCAGACCCCAGCGCTCGGCATCCATGGCGCTGTACTGGCGGCATAGGAACCAGATCTCACGGGCCCGCTTCTCACCAACCACCCGGGCCAGGAAGGCCGAACCGAACCCGGCGTCGAACGAGCCGACGCGTGGCCCAGCTTGGCCGAAGGTCGCGTGCTCGGCGGCGATCGACAGATCGCAGAGCACATGCAGGACATGGCCGCCGCCGATGGCGAGGCCATTGACCGCGGCGATCACCGGCTTTGGCACTTCGCGGATGAGGCGGTGCAGGTAGGTTCCTTCGAACAGCCCGTTGGAACTCGGCCCGTAGTCGCCGGTCTCGGCGCGCTGCTTCACATCGCCGCCGACGCAGAAGGCACGGTCGCCCGCACCGGTAAAGATGATCGCCCGCACAGCGTCGTCGGCCCACGCCAGTTTGAAGGCGTGGATGAGCTCCTCGATCGTCTGGGCGCGGAAGGCATTGAGCCGGTCGGCCCGGTTGATAGTGATAATCGCCGCCGGTCCTTCAACCTCGTAGCGGACGTCTTCATATTTCATGGTTGCCTTTCGAGCAGGGTTCCGGTGCCGAGGCCACCGCCGCAGCACATAGTTACCAACGCATAACGGCCCTGGGTGCGCTGAAGTTCGTGTATGGCCTTGGTGGCGAGTACGCACCCGGTGGCCCCGAGTGGATGCCCGAGCGCGATGGCGCCGCCGTTGGGGTTGACCTTGGCCAAGTCGGCGTCGCATTCACGTGCCCACGACAGCACGACTGAGGCGAACGCCTCGTTGATCTCTACGTGATCAATGTCGGCCATGGTGAGGTTGTTGCGCTGCAACAACAACGGTGTGGCGGCGATGGGACCGGTCAGCATCATCACCGGATCCACCCCGACGAGGCAGCTGTCGACGATGCGGGCCAATGGCTTTATGCCCAGCTCGGTGGCGCGGCGGGCACTGGCCACTATGACTGCGCTTGCGCCGTCGGAGATTTGTGAGCTCGTGCCAGCCGTGTGCACGCCACCCTCAACGACTGTCTTGAGCCCAGCTAGACCCTCTAGCGTGGACTCGCGCAGCGCGCCGTCGCGGGCCACGTCACCCACCGGCACGATCTGGCCAGCGAAGCGATCCTGCTCCCAGGCTTGCGCTGCCCGCTGCTGGGACAGCAAACCAAAGCCGTCGGCGTCGGCCCGCGTGACGCCCCACTTGACCGCCATCCGCTCGGCGGCGACGAACTGATTGGTGAACTCGTAACGCTCAAGATACTGCTTGGGCACTGGGCGGCCGAGCTGGAATTCCTTGCGGTAGTTGGCGCCGATGGGCACCCGGCTCATGGCTTCGACACCGCAGGCCATCGCGATGTCGACGGTGCCGGAGCCGACAAGCGCTGAAGCGAGAGTGAGGGCCTGCTGGGCTGAACCGCACTGGGCGTCAACGGTGCTCCCGGCAACCTGTTCAGGCAGCCCTGCGGCCAGCCACGCGGTGCGGGTGATGTTGTAGGACTGCTCCCCAACCTGAGTGACACAGCCACCGACCACCTGGCCGACTTCGGCTGGATCGAGGCCGGCTGCCTCTAGCGCCCCACGCTGGGCGTATCCGAGCAAGGTGGCGGGATGTATCTCGGCGAGGGCTCCGTTTCGCTTCCCCAAGGGGGTGCGCACAGCCGCCAGCACAACTGGTTGCTCCATTCCCCGATACTAGGGCACTAGACTATTGGAGTGTCAACTAGTGACTGGGTGCGACCCGGAGCAGAAAAGATCACTGACGGCGTGTGGCGGATACCTGTGGTTCTGCCCAACGACGGGCTCAAGGCGGTGAACATATACGCCCTCGCGGACGACGATGGCCTGACGCTCATCGACGGCGGCTGGGCACTCGAAGCGGCGAAAACGGCGTTGACGGCTGGGCTCGCGGATATCGGGGCCGGCCTTGGCGACGTGAGGCGATTCATGGTTACGCATGCCCACCGCGATCACTACACGGCCGCAATCGCCATCCGCCGTGAGTTCGGGACCAGAGTCCTGCTCGGCGCAGGGGAGCGGCACGCGATCGAGGCGAAGATCAAGCCGGGCCATCCCGGGCTGGGCACACAGTTCGCCCTACTGAGTCAGCACGGCGCGGAACCCGTCATGGCAGCTTTGATCGCACTGGGCCTCGGCCCCGGCGCGCTCGACCTGGGTTACGAAGCACCCGACGAATGGATCAGCTCCGGGCAGATCTTCGGGGTAGGCGACCGGGAACTGAAGGCAATCGCCACTCCCGGGCACACGCACGGCCACCTGGTCTTCGCGGATCATGACAACGGCCTGCTCTTCGCCGGCGACCACGTCCTGCCGCACATCACCCCGTCGATCGGATTCGAGGTGGACCCGCCGAAGCTCGCGCTGCGTGACTACCTGGAATCTCTTCAGCTCGTTAGAGCAATGCCCGACATGCGGCTGCTGCCCGCGCATGGCCCCAGCGACGACATGGTTCATGCCCGCATCGACGCGCTGCTGGCCCATCACGCCACACGCCTTGCGGAGATAGAGGCGGCGCTCGGCACCGGACAGGTCACCGCCTACGAAGTGTCTGCACGGATCCCCTGGACCTCGCGAAAGCGCGCCTTCGCCGAGCTTGAGCCGTTCAATCAGATGCTGGCGGTGCTGGAGACGGCACTGCACCTGGATCTTCTGGTAGCTCAGGGAAAGGCTGAGGCGGATGGCGAGATCGTTCTCTACCGGCGCTCTGGGATTGACACGGAAATAATCTAGTGCTCTAGTGTTGGGCACTGGAGTATTTGTTAATCCGGGCGTAACGTTGAGGTATTCGATGCGGAGGCATCACATGTCCACCGGTACCACCAAGATCCCCGTCCTCAGCGACGGCGACCGCCAGCGTGCGGCGGACTATCTGAGATCCGGGTTGTGGCACGACAAGCCATTGACGGCCTACCTGGACGAGTTCGCGCAGGCCGATCCCGATCGCGTTTTTGTGACCGATGGCGTGCGCTCACTGACTTACGCTCAGCTGCGCTCCGAGGCATACCGCCTGGCGGCAAGCTTTCGCGGCCTGGGCGTCAACACCGGCGACAGGGTGGTGGTCCAGCTGCCGAACTGGGCCGAGTTTGTGACCACTTACCTGGCGCTGATCAGGATCGGTGCGGTGCTTGTGCCGATCATGCCGATCTATCGCCACAACGAGGTTCAGTACCTCATCAACCACAGCGAAGCCATCGCCGTTGTCACGGCGGGCAACTTCCGCAACTTCGACTACCAGCAGATGTACCGCGACTTGCGCGGCAACTGCCCTTCGCTAAAGGACATCATTGTCGCCCGCGGGGAAGCGTTCCCCGGCAGCACCATCGCTTTTGAGGACCTCGTCCATCCAGATAGGACGGAGCTGTGGGAGGGAGAGGAGGCCCCGGCCGATGCGCCGCACGCGATTGTCTACACCTCCGGCACCGAGGCGCGGCCCAAAGGCTGCTGCCACACCTGGCACACCATCGGGTTCAACGTTCGCGGGCTCTCCCGTGACGTGTTGCGCGTGACCGCCGCCGACGTCATGTTCATGCCCTCTCCGATCACCCACAGCACCGGTCTTGTACTGGGTGTGGGCGTACCACTCGCCGCCGGTGCGGCACTGCACCTGATGGACGCTTGGGAGCCAAACGAAGGCGTACGCCGGATGGTGCAGTACGGCGCCACAATGACAGCCACCGCAACACCCTTCGTACGTATGGCGCTCGACACCTATGACAAGGAGGAGCACGATCTGTCGGCGATGCGGGTCTGGCTTTGCGCTGGTGCCCCCATTCCACCCGCACTGGTGGAGGAAGTCTCCGAGCGGCTGCCCGGCTGCCGTCTGCTGCCGGTGTGGGGATGCTCAGAAGTGATGGCCGGCACCGCATGCAGTCTCGACGATCCCCTCAGCGCCAGTATCAACTCCGACGGGCGTGCCGCACTGTCCGGAGTGGAACTCAAAATCGTGACAGTGGAGGGCCGCGAAGCGGCCATCGGTGAAGAAGGCGAAATCTGCTACCGGGGCCCAGGCCGCATGCTGGGTTACTGGGGCGCTCCCGAGCGCACCGCCGCGGCCATTGACGCTGACGGCTGGTACCACACCTCAGATTTGGCCCGCATGGCCGAAGGCGGCTACATCCGCATCACCGGCCGAATCAAGGACATCATCATCCGCGGCGGCACCAACATCAGCGCCCGCGAGATCGAAGACCATGTCATCACCCATCCAAAAGTGGCCGTGGCGGCGGCGATCGGCGTCCCCGACGAAAAGCTTGGTGAACGGATGTGCCTTTTCGTGGTGCCCGCTGGCGACGAAGCGCCGACGCTCGCTGAGCTTTCCGATTACCTCAAGAACGAAAAACAGATTGCGACACACAAGCTTCCGGAGCGGCTGGCCGTCGTCGACGCGCTTCCCATGACCGCCACCGGCAAGATCCAGAAATTCGAACTGAGGCGTCTTGCCCTCGAAGCCATTAGGAGCACCACCCCATGAAGATTCTCGAAGGTGCAGAGCCGTTTTCGGTGGCTGGCGGGCCGATCGGAGTCCTTGTCCTGCACGGTTTCACGAGCTGCCCGCAGTCCATGCGGCCGCAGGCGGAAGCATTTGCCGCGGCTGGCTACACCGTTGAGCTTCCTTTGCTGCCCGGCCATGGCACCACCGTCGAAGATATGGCGACGACTGGCTTCGCAGACTGGTCGGCCGCCGCAGACGCGGCCTACAAGGATCTCGCCGCAAGGTGCCGCGTCGTTGTCGTCGCCGGGTTGTCTCTGGGCGGGGCGCTCACGCTTTGGCTCGCCGCTGAGCACCCGGAGATCGCCGGAATCGTTGTCGTCAACCCGTTCGTGGAATCCGATGACTTCGCCGAGCTGGCTGCGACAGCCAAAACGCTGCTAGAATCCGGCACGGAATTCCTTCCAGGGGTGGGTGGCGACATTGCAGACCCTGACGTGAAAGAGCTGGCTTATGCCTCGATGCCTAACCGGTGCATCGTCTCGCTGATCGAAGCCACGGCGGCAAACAAGCAACGGCTCGCGGACATCACCGTGCCGACGCTGATCCTGCACAGCACGCAGGACCACGTCATACCATCTAGCTCGGTGAATCTCCTGATGGAGAAGCTAGGCGGGCCAAAGGAAATCGTTGAGCTAGAGCGTGGCTTCCACGTCGCCACCATCGATCTCGACAAAGATCTCATCAACCAGCGGGCGCTCGCGTTCGCCGCACAGGTAACCGCAGGCCGATGAGCACCGTCGGCGCCGAAGCACTTCGTGACGCGGAATCCCGGCTCTATGCACACTATGGGCTGGCACCGCGAGCACACCACGTCGATCTGCCCGGGGTAACTGTCCGGGTGCTCGAGTTCGGCGCCGACACCGCCCCGCCCATGCTTCTGTTGCATGGCATCGGCTCCATCACGGCACTTGCCGCACCACTCATCGCTGAACTCGCGCGAGACCGCCGGATCCTGGCGATTGACTGGCCCGGCCATGGCAAGTCCGGGAGGTTCCGGCTAACCCCTGACCTGCCTATCCGCGAACACGCGATCGGAGTCATCGGGGCTGTCATGGACCACTTCAGCCTGCCCAGGGCAGACGTGGTGGGCCATTCGATGGGTGCCCAGTTCAGCCTCTACTTCGCCCTCGGCATGCCACACCGCGTTCGCCGGCTCGTCTTGCTCGGTGCACCCGGCGCCGCGTTCGCTGAAGTGACACCCGCTCCCATCATGCGCGTCATGTCTATTCCCATCCTGGGAAGAGCCCTGCTCGCAGCTCCTATTCCGAGGAACCTGTTCCGGCGCAGCAACGAAGGCATGCTCGGCAAAGACATTTTTGAGGGGTACCCGGCAGAGCTGCTCGAAGTCGGATACCTCGCCGGGCGCCGCCCGGGCTTCCCAGCGAGCTTATCGAGCTTCTTCCATTCGCTGATAACCCCGGCGGGGGTCCGCCCGGGGGTTCCCGTGTCCAGAACAGAACTATCCACATTGGAGGCACCTACTCTTCTGATCTGGGGTGACCGCGACCTTTTCCTGACGCCGCAGCAAGCGCAGCCGTCGATCGCCGCGATACCCAACGCGACGCTGGAACTCGTTGCTGGCGCAGGGCACGCACCATGGCTCAATGAGCCGCAGCAGTGCGCTGACGCCATAGCGAAGTTCCTGGCGTGACCGTCTCCCGCTGACGCCAGCGGCTCCTCCGCCCGTCAGCGGGTTTCCACACGAGTGCCCACTCGTGTGTTCCGTCCCCGCGTAAAGAGCCTTAGGAGGGCATCTTGCGCATCCTCATGCGGATTTCCGCCGCGGCCATCACGCTCCTGGCCGCGATCACCATCCCCGCAACCCCAAGCGCCGCTTGGGGTTCCTATCCGGTCAACTGGGACACCGTGTCAGCCATCGCTACTGGCGCGCTGTTCGACGTGTCCCCGCCGGGAGCGAACCGATGGTTCTGCCACCCGAGCTCCACGCATCCCTACCCAGTGGTGTTAGTGCACGGTCTGCTCGCCAACCAGAACATCACCTGGCAGGCGCTGGCACCTACCCTCGCCAATGAGGGTTACTGCGTCTACACCTTCACCTACGGCAAGACTTGGTACAGCGGCAATTCTGGTGGCATCGACGACATGCGTGAGTCAGCCAGTCAGCTCGCCAGCTTCATCAATGTGGTCCGTTCCTGGACCGGGGCCTCCAAAGTGGACCTCGTCGGCCACTCGGAGGGCGCGAACCTGTCCCGGTTGTACATCAAGGAAAACAGCGGGCTGAACAAAGTCCACACCCACGTGTCGCTTGCGGGAGTGAACATGGGGCCACCAACGGCGAGCGGCATCATTACCGTTGCCGAGCAGATTCCAGGGGCGTTGGACCTTCTCGGCGGAGTCTGCCCTGCGTGCGGTCAGCTCACCGATCAGGCCTGGTTCGACGCGCTGAACAACCCTGCCACCTATCCGGCGATCAACTACACCGCGATCGTCACCGCGAACGACGAAGCGGTCACGCCGGTATCCCTGGGATATCTGCCGGCCGCCGGGAACGTCTCAAACCTGACGATCCAAGCGGTCTGCCCCGCTGACGAGGTCGGCCACCTTGGCCTGCCGTATGACCGGACCGGCGTGGCAATGGCCCTCAACGCACTGGATCCAGCGCACCCGAGGGCCGTGCCATGCGATCGAGGGTTCCCGCTGTAGGCGTGTGACAGTTCCTACAATGCGGCGAGATTGTCTAGTGCTAGAGGTTATGATTCTCTAGCACTAGACCTTTTTGCGGGTACCGGGGAGAAGCCATGTATGTCGCCAAGCACCCTGTCCGGATGGTGACGGCAGCCTCGCTGTTCGACGGCCACGATGCCGCTATCAACATCATGCGCCGGGTGCTGCAATCGCAGGGTGTGGAAGTGATTCACCTCGGGCACAACCGGTCCGTCGCCGAGGTCGTGCGGGTGGCCGTCCAGGAGGACGTTCAGGGCGTCGCGATCAGCTCCTACCAGGGCGGGCATATGGAGTACTTCACCTACCTGGTGGAACTGCTCGCGGAGCACGATGCGGGGCACATCAAGGTCTATGGCGGTGGTGGCGGCGTTATCGTCGCGGAAGAGATCGAGGAGCTACATCGGCGCGGAGTGGCGCGCATCTTCTCTCCGGAGGACGGCCAGCGGCTTGGCCTCGCCGGCATGATCAACGCGATGGTGCGCGAGTGCGACATCGATCTCAGCCGGATCCCCTCGGAATCCCTGGCGCGCAGGCTAACCCGCATCGAACTCGGCCAGGCCGAGACACCGTGCCTGGCCGCCGACCGCCCTGTCCCGGTGCTGGGGATCACCGGGACAGGGGGCTCCGGCAAGTCTTCACTCACCGACGAGCTGGTAAGGCGGCTACGGCTGGACCAGGATGACAAGCTGCGGATCGCGATCCTTGCGGTTGACCCCAGTCGCAGCCGCGGCGGTGGAGCGCTGCTCGGCGACCGGATCCGGATGAACGGCATCGGTTCCGATCGGGTCTTCTTCCGGTCCTTGTCGACGCGCGGATCTCGTGAATTGCCGCTGCATCTGCACGAGATGATCGGCGCCTGTAAGGCTGACGGCTTCGACTTGGTCATCGTCGAGACACCGGGGATGGGTCAGGGCGACACTGCGATCACCGACTTCGCTGACGTATCGCTCTACGTCATGACGCCCGAGTTCGGCGCCGCCTCACAGCTGGAAAAGATCGACATGCTGGATCACGCGGATGTCGTTGCCATCAACAAGTTCGAGCGTCATGGCGGCGAGGATGCGCTACGGGATGTCTGCCGCCAGCTGATCCGAAACCGTGGAGCATTCGGCACACCGCCAGAACAGATGCCGGTTTACGGGACCATTGCTTCCCGCTTTAACGATGACGGAGTTGACGCGCTATATCACGGTCTCAAGGATCTGCTTGCTGCCAAAGGACTCCCGCCGCAACCGGGCCGGATCCCAGTTCCCGGGGGCAAAACCTCAACCCGGGCGGCAGCGATCATCCCGGCACAGCGAGTCCGCTACCTGGCCGACATCGCTGCAACTGTGTCGGACTACCACGCACGAACCGAAAAGCTCGTCAGCCTGGTTCGCCGCCGTCAGCAGCTGGCAGCGGTTCGCGAGCTCCTTCCACCGGACAACCGCGAGCCAGTCGACCGGCTCCACAAAGGAATATGCGAGCAACTCGGCGACGACGCTACTGGCCTCGACGGCTGGGAGCAGACCGCGCAAGCTTATGCCGCACAGGACTTGCAAGTAGCAGGCCGCACCTTGCCGCTGACGCGCACGAGTCTGTCGGGGAGCCAGATCCGCCGCGTCGCTCTGCCGCGAGGCGAGGAGCACGGTGCACTCATGCGGTATCTCCGATCTGAGAACCTGCCGGGCTCATTTCCTTTCACCGCAGGGGTTTTCGCCTTCAAGCGTGAGGACGAGGACCCGACCCGGATGTTCGCTGGTGAGGGTGACCCGGCCAGAACCAACCGCCGGTTCAAGCTTTTGTCAGCGCATGGCGCGGCGACCCGGCTCTCGACCGCCTTCGACTCAGTGACCCTCTACGGTCACGATCCCGCATTGCGCCCGGACATCTACGGCAAGATCGGCACTTCTGGAGTATCCATCGCCACCCTGGCGGACATGAAGGATCTCTTCGACGGCTTCGACCTCGCGGCGCCGTCAACTTCAGTCTCGATGACCATCAACGGCCCAGCGCCCACGATCCTTGCCTTCTTCCTCAATGCTGCGCTCGACCAGGCAGCGCCCGAGCGCAGAACGGAGGTTCTTGAATCGATCCGGGGCACGGTGCAGGCCGACATCCTCAAAGAAGACCAGGGCCAGAACACCTGCATCTTCTCCACCGAGTTTTCGCTGCGAATGATGGCTGACGTTCAGGAGTGGTTTATCCAGAACAACGTCCGCAACTTTTACTCGGTGTCAATTTCCGGCTATCACATCGCTGAAGCAGGCGCGAACCCCATCAGCCAGCTCGCCTTCACGCTTGCCAACGGTTTCACCTACGTCGAGGCGTACCTGGCGCGCGGGATGTACATCGACGACTTCGCACCCAACCTGTCGTTCTTCTTCTCCAACGGGATGGACCCTGAATACACGGTCCTTGGCAGGGTCGCGCGCCGGATCTGGGCGATCGCCATGCGGGAACGCTATGGCGCCAACGAACGCTCACAGAAGCTGAAATACCACGTGCAGACGTCTGGGCGGTCGCTGCACGCACAGGAGATGAACTTCAACGACATCCGCACGACCTTGCAAGCGCTCACGGCGATCTACGACAACTGCAACAGCTTGCACACCAACGCCTATGACGAGGCGGTGACCACGCCGACCGCCGAGTCGGTCCGCCGCGCGATAGCGATTCAGCTCATCATCAACCGCGAATGGGGCCTGGCTATCAACGAGAACCCGCTTCAGGGTTCGTACATTGTGGACGAGCTGACCGATCTGGTGGAGCAGGCGGTATTGGCTGAGTTTGAGCGGATCAGCAACCGGGGCGGTGTCCTCGGTGCGATGGAGACCGGCTACCAGCGTGGCCGGATCCAGGACGAATCGATGCTTTACGAGCAGCGCAAACACGACGGCACGTTGCCGATCATCGGTGTCAACACCTTCCGTGCTCCGGCCGCTGAACCAGTCGCAGCACTGGCCGAGCTCGCTCGCGGCACCGAAGACGAACGCCAAAGCCAGCTTGGCCGCCTCGAGCGATTTCACAACCAGAACGCCCCGGAAGCCGAGGCTGCGCTACGCCGCCTTCGGGGCGCTGCCGCCACCGACACCAACCTCTTCGCAGTCCTGATGGACGTGGCTCGGGTGTGCTCGCTTGAGCAGATCACGCAAACCCTCTTTGAAGCTGGTGGACAGTACCGCCGCAGCATGTAAGATTAGTCTAGCATTAGAGTATTGAGCGTTCGAATATTCCGCACAGGAGTGATCGTGGAGTTCAGCGAAAACGAGGACCACCGGCTCATCCGGGAGGCGATCCGTGAGATCTGCGTCCGGTTCCCCGATGAGTACTGGGCGCGGCTGGAGCAGAGCCACACGTTCCCGTGGGAGTTCTACGACGCTCTTGCCAAAGGCGGCTGGGTCGGTATTGCCATTCCGGCTGAGCTCGGCGGAGCCGGTTGCGGGATCACGGAAGCGTCGATCATCCTCGAGGAGGTCGCCGCCTCCGGTGCCTGTATGAACGGTGCCAGCGCCATCCACCTGTCGATCTTCGGAATGCATCCGGTGGTTAAGCACGGATCAGAAGAGCTCAAACAGCGCTACCTTCCTCGCATCGCGACCGGCGACTTGCACGTGGCTTTTGGCGTTACTGAGCCTGACGCGGGGCTCGATACGACTGCCATCCGGACCCGTGCGGTGCGTTCCGGCGACGGCTACTACATCACCGGCCGCAAGGTCTGGACCTCCAAAGCCCTTGAGTCCGAGCGGGTTCTGCTGCTTACCCGAACCACGCCGGTCGAGCAGTGCGCCAAACGGACCGACGGCATGACACTTTTTGTTGCCAGTCTCAAGGACCCAGCTGTTGGCATCCGGCCGATCCCGAAGCTAGGCCGCAATGCAGTGGCCTCCTGCGAGGTCACCTACGACAGTCTGTTCGTCCACGAAAGCGACAGAGTGGGGGAGGAGGGCAAAGGGTTCAGCTATCTGCTTGATGGCCTGAACGCCGAACGTGTCCTCGTGGCCTCCGAGGCACTAGGCACCGGAAGGGCAGCCCTGCGCCGGGCGGTCAACTACGCCAAGGAACGGCACGTCTTCGGCCGCCCCATCGGGAAGAACCAGGGTGTGTCCTTTCCGCTTGCTGAAGCCCATGCGCGGCTTGCCGCGGCCGAACTCGCCATCCGGCACGCCTCATGGCGCATTGACAACAACCTGCCCTGCGGCGAGCAGGCCAACCTCGCGAAGTATCTCGCCGCGGATGCCGGATTCCAGGCCGCCGACGCGGCTCTGCAAACCCATGGCGGCTTCGGTTACGCCAATGAGTATCACGTCGAACGCTATTGGCGAGAAGCGCGGCTGCTGAAGATCGCCCCCATTCCACAGGAAATGGTGCTCAACTACTTGGCTGAGCACGTTCTAACCCTGCCGCGCTCCTACTGAGGTTGCCTTCATGATGCCGCATCCCCTCGCCGGTCTCCGTGTCCTCGACCTGTCCCGGGCGGTTTCCGGCCCGTTCGCCGGCCGCATACTCAGCGATCTCGGTGCCGATGTCGTCAAGGTTGAGCTCCCAGGCTCGGATATCACGCAGGCATTCGGCCGAGTAACCAATGGCCGGTCCGGGCTTTACTCTCAGCTCAACGTCGGCAAGCGATCCGTCGCGTTGGACCTGCGGACAACCGAAGGGGCGCAACGACTACGGGAGCTCGTCAGAGTTTGCGACATCGTGGTGGAAAACTTTCGCCCTGGCGTCCTCGCCCGGCTGGGGCTGGGCTGGGACTCGCTGTCCGTCATCAATCCCGCTCTGCTGATGCTGTCGATTTCGGGCTTCGGCCAGACTGGGCCCGACTCTGGCCGGCAGGCCTATGCGCCGATCATTCACGCTGAGACGGGGCTGATTGGGCGGCAAGCGCAGATAAGCGGGGACGCACCAGCTGATATCGCGTTCGCCTTTGCCGATTCACTGGCAGGATTGCACGGGACCGTGGCTCTGCTTGCCGCGCTTCGCCTTCGGGACCAGACTGGGCGAGGCCAGCACATCGACCTGAGCATGTTCGATGCTGTGCTGGCTACGGATGACTACACGCACTACAGCATCGATGACCATCCGGTATGGGCGGCACGAGGTGAGGTCTGGACAGCGCCAGGCGGGCCGATTCTGATTTCTTCGGATCGCCGGCATACCTGGAAGCAGCTTGGCGTCCACTTTGGACTGACCGATCCATCACCTCAGGCGCCCATTGCCGATCGTCTGGAAACCCGGGCGAAACTGATCGCCGAATGGATTGCCAGTCATGGTGACCGCGATGCCCTAAAGCGTGATCTTGAAACTTCTGGGCTCGCGTGGGCAGACATCCGGTACCCCCAAGATGTCTTGAAAAGCCCGACGGCGCTGGCGCGCAAAGTGACGCTGTCTGTCGCGGACAGTGATGGGTCGCCTCGATCTGTTGTGCGCCAGCCATACCGCTTCTCGCAGGCAGACAGCGGCCCAGCCCGTGGGGTGCCGGCGGTTGGCGAGCACACCGACGAGGTCACCTCGGATTGGCTGAGGTCACGAGGATGATCGACCCGACAGCTGTTGGTGCACAGACGGAGCCCTATGAGGTCAGCTGGACCGTGCGTGACTGCTTGATCTATGCGCTCGGAGTCGGTGCTGGGATCGGTGACCTTGCCTTCACCACTGAGAACACCGCTGGGGTCGAGCACCGGATGGTGCCGACGATGCCGGTCGCGTTTGCGCGCGACGTGCGGGCGCTCAAGCTCATTGGCCCGTTCGACCGGGCGAAGATGGTGCACGCCGAGCAAACCCTTACGCTGCAGGCAGAACTGCCGGTGGCTGGCCGCCTTCAGGCACAGTCACGGGTGACGGGAATCTACGATAAGGGACGCGCGGCGCTGGTGACGATCGAGACTCACGCCTATGACCCACTGACGTCCGCTCCATTGTTTACGACAGGCTCCAGCCTCTTCCTCGGCGGCGAAGGTGGCTGGGGTGGTGAGCGCGGACCGTCCGCAAAGGACGAACGGCCGAACCGTGAGCCGGATATGGTGGTGCGTCAAGTTACCCGGCCGGATCAAGCATTGCTTTACCGGCTTTCCGGGGATCGCAACCGGCTGCACTCCGATCCTGCGCTGGCGACCAAAGCAGGATTTGAACGTCCCATCCTGCATGGCCTGTGCACTTTCGGGTTCGCGGGGCGAGCGCTGCTGGATGCGGTCTGCGATGGCGACATTGGGCGGATGACCGGCATCAGTGGGCGGTTCTCCGCGCCGGTGTTTCCCGGCGACAAACTCCAAACCTCGATCTGGCTGGACCCGGATGTCGTGAGGTTCGAGACGTTCCGGCCCGATGGAACCGCAGCCATCACGAATGGCAAAGTGACTCGCCGCCCTTAGTAAAGCAGTCAGCATTGACTGTTATGGCGATTGGACTGATACTACGTGCGTGGCCCACACGTTCGTCTTGTTCGTCCAATCGAGAGGGTGTGCGATGCCGAGAAACAGATTGCGTCGTCTGACGGCGGGGATTGTGGCCGCTGTGGTCGGCGCGACTATTGGAGCAGCCGAGACGCAAGCGATTCCGGGCCGTCCAGAAATCGTGATCGAGGTCTTGTCGGGCCGCGCAGACCTGGTGACCGGTGGCGATGCGCTGGTCGAGATCAAACTGCCTCCTGGTGCCGATACCGAGACTCTGAAGATCGACGTCGACGGCAGAGACGTCTCTTCGGCCATAGCGCGGCGAGCCGACGGACGTTTTTACGGCCGCATCGATGGGCTTCGCAACGGCCACAACCACTTGAGGGCTTACGTTCAAGGCGCGCGAGGTGCAGTGCTGAAGCTCTCGAACCATCCGCTCGGAGGCCCAGTCTTCGCAGGTACCCAGGTCGAGCCTTGGCTCTGCCAGAACGCGGAGTACGGGCTGGAGTCACCGTCCGATGTGGACTGCAACGCTCCTGTAATCATAGCCTTCTTCTACAAGAGCTCAGTCACCGGCCTGTTCCTGCCTTACGACCCCGCGAGCCCACCGCCAGCCTTGGCGATCGCGACGGCCACGACCGACCAAGGGCACCAGACGCCATACATCGTCCGCCGTGAGCGCGGCACAATGACTCGGGGAATCTACGACATCGCCGTGCTTTACCACCCGCGCCAGGAATGGCAGCCATGGGCTTCCCAGCGAGCCTGGAATCACAAGGCGCTCTTCAAGTTTGAAGGTAACAGCAGACCAGGACATCAGCAGGGCGGCGGTCCCAGCGCCATCAATCGCGGTGGCCCAGCGAACGTGCTGGATGACCAGGCACTGTCACGCGGCTTCGTTGTGGCCTCGTCATCGTTGATGCGCAACGGCACCAACGCCAACAACAAGGTCGCTGCGGAAGCAGTGATGATGCTTCGCGAGCACGTGATCGAGCGGTATGGCGAGATCCGGTACACGATCGGTTCAGGTTGTTCCGGCGGTGCTGTCCAGCAGCACATGATCGCGGCAAACTATCCGGGTCTGCTTAACGGTATCCAGCCGATGTGCTCGTTCCCCGACATGTGGAGCACCATGACGGAAGTCGCCGACTGCGATCTCATCGCCCGCTATTTCGACCAGAACCCCACGCTGTGGCTAGATGTCACGCAGCGGGCCGCAGTAACTGGACACGTGGCAGCTTCAACCTGCAAGGCATGGCAAGCCGTCCGATTTGCTCGGACGCTCTTCGATCCAGCGGTTGGGTGCACCTATGACGAGACAGTCCGTCCAGATTGGGTCTATGACTCGACTTCAAATCCGCTGGGTACCCGCTGCACCTTGCAGGATTACCAAAAGGCTGTGTTCGGAGCTGATCCAGCGACCGGCTTCGCACGCCGGCCGTGGGACAACGTCGGCGTGCAATATGGTCTTGCCGCTTTGCGCGAAGGCCGGATATCGGCAGAACAATTCGTTGACCTGAATGAGAAAGTCGGTGGATTCGACATTGACTTCGTTCCGGCCCAGCAGCGAACTCAAGCCGACCTCACGGCATTGACCATCGCCTACCGGGCCGGCGAAGTCGTTTCGGGACAAGGACTGAACAGCATTCCCATCATGGATCTTCGGGGCACTGACAACGCCACTCTCCATGAGGATGTCTTCACCTACGTGATGCGGGCCCGGCTACAGGCCGCGAACGGCAGCGCTGGCAACCAAGTGGCGTGGACCAGTCCCAATCCGGTCCTTCCCGATCCCGCCATTCCGCCGGCGTCATTCGACCTCATGGATCGCTGGCTTTCTGCCATCGAAGCCGACACCAGTGGGGATCCGCTTGAGCAAAAAGTGCTTCGGCACAAGCCTTTGGACGCTGTCGACAGCTGCTGGTCCGCTGGACAGGCAGGCAAGTGTGGCACAAGTCTGCCGTATTACAGCACCACCCGAATCGCAGCAGGCGGCCCACTCACCAATGACATCCTGAAGTGCAGGCTCAAGGCACTCCAGCCATCCGACTATCCAGTCGCTTTCACCGCCACTCAATGGTCCCGCCTCCAGCGAGCGTTCCCGTCTGGTGCGTGCGACTGGACCAAGCCCGGCGTAGGCCAGCAGCCGCCCGCCGGTCCGTGGCTGACGTTTGCCGGCACGGTCGGAGGCCGCCCGCTCGGACCGCCGCCCAAATCTCATCCCATCCGCTGAGAATGAATGAGGGTGCCGTCGGTCAGGCAGGGTGCTCTGACCCCGGTACCCCTTCGATGATGTTCAATTGAGTTGTGATCCGCGGCGATTCGCCCGGTAGCAGGGATCCAAACGGCACCTATGCGCATCAGAGGTCCACGTAAGCGGTGTCGAGATTGGATTTGACCTCCACCGCGGACGAACGCCAGCGTCAGCTACATGAACACCCATGCGAAGCATGGGTGCGACAAATGGGTGGCGGAATCCCCCCTCGGACACGCAAAACGCCGCGAGGCATCAACGTTTGGCGATGCCTCGCCCAACGTCGTCACCGCATCGTCCTCAGAGCGATAGCGCGTTCTCTTTCGCGGTCCGCGGCGGCGTTCGTCTTGCGGCAACACTTGTGCAGTTCGTCCGCGTCCACCAGCTTGGAGTGGCGAGCGAGGCAGTGCAGGATTTCGCACAGGCGGTCGTCGGAGTCGGGGTCACCCGAAGGTGGGGTAGCGCCACGCGTTCGGACAACTGCCGTGAGCGTCAGTTCGCGAGTGAAAGGTGAGCCCTCGGTGGTCGTGCCCTGAGCGCGGATCCGGGCTTGGTAGACACCCGGGACGGGTGCGGTGAAGCGGCCTTCGAAGGATCCGTCGGCAGTCGCAGTCAACGCGACCCCACTCGTCACGCCATCCGGTGCGGTGACGTCGGCCCACGCCGAGACTCCTTGCACCAGCGGCCGGGTGTACTCCATGACTCGAGCGCGCAGAGCGACTCTGGCACCAGGCTTATAGGTGTTCTGGTTGAGCCAGGCCAGCATTTCCAGGCTCGAGTAGGCGTGCACGATCACGTCGTAAGGCAAGGCTCCTGTGGCATAGCTGCCGCCATACTCGGAGCGATACTTCCCGTGTCTCTGCTGGCGTAGCAACACATTCCAGCGCCCACGATGCGTGCCGTCGGGCCGCGACGGGATGGCCGGCAAGGCGAAGCGATAGAGCCAGAGACCGGGCTTCACAATGTACTCGCCGGTGCCCTCGGCATTGAGCACGTTTCCGTCGACGATCGTGCCATCCGGTGCTTCAAGCGCGACGAGCATCAGTTGCGGCAACGGTGTCAGGACAAAGACATCCAACCCGTAGTCGGCTTCCGTGACCTGGAAAGGCACGCGATGGGTCACGCCCCGCGGCAACGCCCCGGACGGATCCGTGACGATCTCCGCGTTCGTGACTCCGGCTAGCACCTGCAGGAAGTATTTGGTGAGCCGCGTGCGCTGGTCAGTGTTCAGCTCGCCGGTGACAAGTAGGTAACCCTCGTTGTCCTTGGTGAGCGTGTCGAGCGCGTCCACGCTGATGTTCGCGGGAAGTCCGAGCCCGATCGCATAGGTGTTGGCCGTGATGCTGGACATGACCGATGACAGCATGGGCGCGGTGTTCTCTACTCCATCAGTGAGCACCACCATCGCCCTCACGTTGTATGACGAATCGGCACCATCATTCAAAGTGGACGTTCCCTGGTTGACGCCGGCGCCGATCGACGTGGCCCCATCAGGGTCGAGCGCGTTGCTCGTGATGTGGGTGACCGCGGTCGCGCGTCCACCCGTGCCGCCGAGCGGGCCGACGTCGGTGATGTCCATCAACCGATCGGCGGTGTCGTCGAAGCGGACCAGGCCGATCGCGTCTCCGAGCAGCATCGCCTGCGCGAAGATCGAGGCTGCCTCGCGAAGCTTCTCCACCTTGATCGTGCCGTCTCCGGCGTCCTCGGACATGCTGCCTGAGTGATCCAGCACTAGCGCGACGGCGGACTTCGGCCGGGGGATCGTTCGCGCGAGCAGGTTGATATGCCAGCTCAACGGGAGCTCGTCGCAGGCGATGTCCACCGTGCCGTTGGCCACGTCTCCGGCAGCGGTAGAGGTGTAGCCGATCCAGATCGGCACCCTGTTCACCGCCGTGATGCTCGTCGTAGGGTCGGCGACGACGACCGTCCCGAGTGGAGCGGTGAAGCCGCCGGTCGGGCCGGCGGTGATGCGGAAGGTGAGCTTGCGGCACGAGACGACCTCGAGGACAACGGCTCTGTGCGTGGTGACACCCACTCCGCCGATGCCCTCTGGCACACCGCCGAAGTTCACACTCAGGGCCGGCGGGACCACCGATTCCGTCGGCAGATACTGCGCGAGGACACCGCGGATGATCCGCTCGCACACTGGGCAGAAGGCAGACCCGAGGTCGCGCATCTTGCAGGACGACACGGGGCGATACACGCCGCAGTTGGAGTAGTCGGCACCCTCGAAGGTGCCGACTACACCCGCCGCGGGCGGGGTAGCCGGAGGCGTGCAGCCGCTGCACGGCGTAGGACTGGCGCCCGAGGTCTGACCGCATGCCGAAGGCATCGGCGTCGTGGCGAGCACGATGTCGCCCCACTTGGGGTTGCTACGGGTCGTGTCGCGAGTGACGTTCGGGTCTCCCGACTCGCCGGGTGTGGTGCCGGTGCCGTCGCCGCCGTATTCGTCGGCAAGACCGAAAGCGGAGTGCCCCATCTCGTGGATCGCCACCTGGAACCCGCTCAAGCTCGCCGTGGCGACCTCTCCGCCAGCGCCCCCATAGCGGGAACTGTTGACAATCATCAGGATTTGATCGGTCTCCGTGCCCACCTGGTTCATCGCCACGGTCTTGGCCAAGGTGGCGTTACCGGCGAGGAGCCGGTTGTACTTCACGCCGCCGGGGCCGACGCTGCAGAACGTGGAGTCGAAGTACGTGTGGGGCATCGCGCCCGAGCCCGTCCCGTCGTCACACGTTGCTGGCTCGTCGGCGCCGCTCTCGTCGGAGACGACATCTATCCGGTAGACGTTGATGCCGCACCACAGGTCACCGAAGGGCGCGGTCGCCTTGAGCGTATCGAGGAAGGACTCGATGTCAGTGCGGTACTGAGCGAGTTCAGAGTTCTGATATCCGTCGCCCACGATCACGAGGACCCAGCGGTCCGAGTCTGGGCCGTGATCGACGATCTTTGCGACCGACTTGACGTAGCCATCCGAGGTGCTCACGCCGCACCACCGCTCGGCTCGTATCCGCTGGGCCGAGGCCGTTCGCGGAGATCAAACCGTCCAACTTGCACGGCCGGTTTCAACGGCTTGCGAGGTTTGGGTGGTGGGCTCGCGAAGAGCACGGCTGATGTGACGCCCGGCAGATCCGGCACGAGCACGCTGAACGTGCCCTGACCGGGTGGGCCGAAGGCAACCTGCGGCCCTTTCTCCGGATCGTGGACCTCCACCTTCGTCCCGAGCGGATCGTGAAGTCGCTTGGTGAACAGGACGCGATCATCGGCATCACGCAGCTGGATCCAACTACCCGCGTGTTTGCCCTCCTCGGGCATCGGGCCGGGCATCCGGGGGATCAGTTTGTTCAACTGATCGACACGAGTGAGGTCAACCCGATCACCGTCAAAGGTGAAACTCAGCCGGAGCGCGGCCTTCATGGGTTGATGCGCTGCGGGACGTTCTTCGCTGTGCCAGCCGGTGTCGCTCATCAGGGCCTCCCTCGCCTGACCTCATTGTTCAGGGAGGTCAGGCGAGGGAGGCGAGAAAAGTCAATTGTCCGACTTTGAGGAGTTGTGGACTGGGCAGGGAAGGTTCCAGACCTGGTTGCTTCCGCCCGCGCAGTCCCAGATCTGCAATCGCGTGCCGTTGGCACTGCTGACACCGGTCGCGTCGAAGCCTGTGGCGTGACGGTGCTGGATGCGCCGTTTCACGCCGAGGGCGCCATCGCCACGGCGGGTGGCTGCCTGGCGTCGCAGTATCTGGTCCCGAGAACAACACCAATGCGGGCGGCGCCGTCAGGTGCCGCCCGCCGCAGCTAAAGTTCTATCAGCGTGGACAGCCTCAGACGTGGTTGAACGCCGGGCGGTGTGGATCCTCGGACACTTTTGCCCAGCACACGTGCGTGTTTCGACGTACTCGTGTTCAAGTGCGCAAAGTTGAGGAAGCAGCGCGTTCATAACTCGCGACATCACCGCGCACTAGGGCCTGAACTTGCCCATCCCGGTCAGGTCCAGCACCGGTTGTGCGCCGTACGCTGACTTGTCCGGCCCGCCGAAGAAGCAGTAGGGGCACACTTCGTTGCGGTGCTGTTCGATCTCGGTGAACTCGAACGGCAGCGTGCTGAAACGGCGCAGCATCTGGAATTTGTTCGTGCCCGGATAGCGCAGGAATTGTCCGCTGAACCGGCAGCCACCAAGCCCAGGCGCACGGTGGATTTTGCTGGTACGCCGCCGCGTCGTGCGGTAGATGCCATTCCAGTACGTCACCAGATGCGCCCACTGCACGAACGGCTTGGCCGAATCGGGCCGTGGGTCAAGGGAAACCGCTCGTACCGACTGGTTGAGGAAGTCCTCCGACGTGGCACCGATTAGCCGGTACAGCCGGCACCGGACACGCAGCTCCAGATCGACCCGGTCGGGCCGGGTAAACAGGATCGGGAAGACCTCCAGCCGGGTCGAGCCGGCCTCCCGGTACCGGACGTCTTTGGTATACATGTCAACGGTTTTGCCGTTGAGAGTGGTCTCCCACCTAACCCGGATCGTGGGGTCCTGCGGATGGAACAGCCCGGACGGGACGGTCAGCCGGAACTTCAGCCACGCCGGGATCTCCGAGTTACGGGCGATGTCGTACGTGTCCATGCCTTCCGACGGCGACACCACGGTGCCTTCCACGTCGGCCGTCAGCCGTGGCCGGGCGGTTGGGCGCATGGAAATGCTCGCGGTCGCCTCACGCCGGGGCTGCTCGGTGTCGAACAGGAACCGTTGTGCGGCAAAGCGAAACACCGGTGCGCTCGTGCCTGGCAGAGCGCGGTCGGTGCCCAGCTCGATGGCACCCTCGTGAGCCTTCCTGGCGTTGTCTATCCGCAAGTCTCGCAGCGCGCCCGATAGCAGGTTCTCCAGCATGAACGGCGCGACCACGGTCAGGGGCGGCAGGATGAACGCTGTCGACCGGATAATCGCCTGTGCCCAGCCCGGTATCGCCGCGTCAAGCTTGACGATCTGGAACACGATGCGCCCGGCATGGTTCAGGTACGGGTAGCCGGTAATTTCCACGGTCGCCCGGATCTCCGTCGTGCCGGCGATAAAGAAGTGCACCACCTCATTGCTGAACAGGCTGATGTCAACCATCGCCCTGATGCCGGGCCGTTTCTTGTTCTCGACGTCGATCAGTTTCATCTGGAGGAACAGCACCTGGTTGAGGCGTACCTGCCCGGCCAGGAACGTGTAGCCAAGCTGGGGAAGGATCTCGCGCGACATGAGATCGGTGAGAAACGACAGATTAATCGACGACAGCAGATCCGCCTCGGGATACACGTCATGTGCGTACTGCGCCAGCGCCGCCGGATGCCCTGAGGTGTAGCCAGGCACATTCACCGCGACGACGAGATAACCATCTGTGGGTACGAAGACGGGCGGTGCCGCGGGCAAGGAGAGAGTGAACCACGGCCCGGGTTCGATCGGCTTGGGCGCCGAATAATCGAAAACCGCCGGCACGGTCGTGGTCGTCAGCGGCAGCAGCGGCGGCCCGAGCTTCACCAGCGCCGCGTTGAGCAGGCTTCGCGTGAGCTGGGATTCAGCTATCTGTTTGACCTTGCCCGCGACCTCCGGCGGCAGCCAGCCCAGCACCACCTTGGCAACGATCTTCTGCACGTAGCAGTTGGCGAGGTTGACCCCGATCTGCCAGGCGTTGCCCACCATGTGTGACGTCAGCGGCACCGTCACGTGCATGTCGATCGTCAGCTCCACCGGGTAGCTGTCGATGACCTGGTTGCCGAAAATGCGTTGTAGCGCAGACGTTGCAGAGAACTGGAACGTCATGTTGAGGTGACCGGCGGCGTTCTTCTTCAGCGTGGCGTAGGCGCCGTAGAGGACCGCGTCGCCGGTCAGTCGCAGATCGACGGCCTGGCCATTGAGCCCGCCCGGCACGGTCTGCGTGATGTCGGCGGTGACCGGCTGGGCGAAATTCGCGATATATGTTGCCAGGCAACGATTCACGGTGGCCTGCGACAGCACGGCCGTGGCGGCGTATCCGGCGTGTGAAGGCGTCGCCATCAGTGACCCCGCAGGGAAGCGTTGAGTGGGTCTGGCACGACGGATTGAGACCATAAGGTCCGGATGACGCCAGGCAAGACGACCTGGAACGGCGCGCTAACGACGTTTGCTGACGACTCAGCTGACGGCTTGTTCGAAAACCCGGGTTCCCTCCGGCTTGCGACCTCCGGGAGACCCGTTTGCCGACCGTACCAGCCCACGGAAATCAGCGTACGCCGCAGCCGGCGTGGCCCAGGAGGTTCGGTCGCCTAGTTGACCGGAAGCCTGCTGATCCCCGATGTCGGTGGCCGTAGATGTGACCAAACCGGTGACGATCACCACACCACCACCCCGTGCTAGCTCTCCCTGATGACAACTTGCAGGTCAGAAGGTTGTTGGAGGCGTCGTTTACTCGGGAGCGAGGGGTCCGCTGTTCGTGAAAACGGGGTGATGTTTGGCGGGCCTTGCGGCAATGTGGATCGCAGCGATGAGTTTTGTCGGTGGCATCAGTCAGTCTTTGCATGACCACGATTGCTAGTAAAACCGCCGACCATGGCGACCTTCTGCCCCACAACCCCGATCGAGGTACCGTGCCCGTCCAACAGCTCGACTCACCTGCTAAGTCCGCGACCGCGACCTCAGGTCGTACTCCGCCCGTGATCCGGCTGCTTGTGCTGGCCACGTTCATTGTCATTCTCAATGAGACGATCATGATCAACGCGATCCCGAGCTTGATGGGCGCCTTGAACATCACTGAGCAGACCGCGCAATGGCTTTCGACCGCGTTCATGCTGACCATGGCGGCGGTGATCCCGATCACCGGGTGGTTCATGCAGCGGGTATCCACTCGCAGCGCCTACGCCACGGCAATGGGCTTGTTCCTGCTCGGCACAGCATTGGCCATCGTCGCGCCGAGCTTTGAAGTGCTCCTTGGCGCCCGCATCATTCAGGCGTCAGGCACGGCTGTGATGATGCCGCTGCTGATGACCACACTGATGCATGTGGTGCCCGAGCAGGACCGGGGCAAGGTGATGGGCAACGTCACTCTGGCCATCTCGGTCGCGCCCGCGATGGGCCCGGCGATCTCGGGAGTGATCCTCAACTTCGGGTCCTGGCGCCTGCTGTTCGCCGTGGTGCTCCCCATCGCCGTCCTGATCACCTGGGGCGGCATGAAGCAGCTCAAGAACGTAGGCGAGCCCCAGGTCAGCACCATCGACTGGTTCAGCGTGGTTTTGGCCGCTTTCGGCTTCGGCGGCCTGGTCTACGGGCTCAGCCGTTTCCAGGGCGGCAATATCGGCATAGCCACCGGAATTGTCGTGGCCGGGCTGGTCGCTATCGCCGTCTTCGTCTTCCGCCAGCTGTCGCTGCAGAAGCTCGGCACGCCGCTCATGGACCTACGGACACTCAAGCACCGCACCTACACGATCGCGCTGATCCTGATGTCGGTCGCCTTCATGGCGATGCTCGGCTCGATGATCCTGCTGCCGCTCTACCTGCAGAACATCCGTGGGCTCAGCGCCCTGCAGACCGGGCTGCTCGTGATGCCCGGCGGTCTCGCGATGGGTCTGCTCGGGCCGACGGTAGGCCGTCTGTTCGACAGGTTTGGCGGCCGGGTCCTGGTCATCCCCGGCGCGATCGCGATCACACTCGCGCTCGCCGGCTTCACCCAGGTCTCGATGACCATGCCGTACTGGCAACTCCTCGTGCTGCACGCGCTGATGATGGTGGGTCTCGCCGCGACCTTCACCCCGGTCTTCACGCTGGGGCTTGGCGCGGTTCCCCCGCCCCTTTACGCCCACGGCAGCTCGATCCTGGGCACGCTGCAGCAGGTAGCGGCGGCTTTCGGCACCGCGCTCGTGGTGACCGTGATGAGCGCGCGAGCCGACTCGCTGAAGGCGGAGGGCGTCGCCGCCGCGGCCGCTCTCCTCGACGGCATGCGGCTGGCGTTCATCATCGGCGTGGTCCTGTCCGTCGCCGTGATCATCACCGCCCTGCTCCTTCCGGCCAGGGCGGACAGCAGCGCCGAGAACGTGGGACATGGTCACTGAAATTGCTGGGCGGGCTCTGTGCCCGCCCAGCAAGTAGTAGCCCAGATCAGCAGGGGCCGGGTTCTAAGTCCAGGACCGTAGGCCAGGCAGCCCTGGAACGCTGGTCATTCCACATTGGACTAACCTTCGAGCATCCCGGCCCAACCCTGGGCAGCGGGGGACCGTTCAGCTTGCTGGGGTGGGGGTTCCTTCGGGCACCCGCATGCGGATCGGGAGAGCGGCTAATGTCAGGGCAGCAACTGCGGCCGCGCTGATTAGCATCGTTACCGTCCACATTCCAGGCATAGACCGCAGTACCGAAAGGCCCATCGCCGGTAGCAGCGAGAAGAATGCCGCTGGCGCTGACGATCCCGCGCTGACAAGGACCGCAACCATGAACTGGAGCAGTAGCAAATCCGTCAGCAGCATGACCATCAGAACCGGTACGGCGCAAAGGAACGCTGCCCTTTTCACCCTGAAGTCGTGCCGGCGGTAGCGCTGCAGGATCCAAACTGTCAGCATCCATCCGGTAAGTAGGCCTGCTGCAAGCCCGCCGATGGCGGCTGCCGGGAGGTCGGGCAGCTCCTTTTCGAACGACAGCTGCAGCGGCGGCGCGCCGGCGGGTTCGTTGAAGGCGACTAGATACATCGACAAGCCGTCTTTGTTTGCGTCGAAGTTGCGGGTGCCGTCGTCTTGGATCGTAAGGTCGCCGATCTGCCAGCCGTTGGCGGTCAGCCGGGTCCGGGCATCGCCTACCGCCGACGGGAGCTGGCTGGTCGGTGTCCAATACACCACCGTCACGTGGTCCACGCCGTTGTTTTCCTCGAACGGGTCATCAAAGGTGACGACTTGATCGCCGCCGCGCTGCCACTGTTCGGGGCAGAAGTATGTGCAGGCAATGACAGGGCCCGAGAGATTGCGCACCGGTTCCCCGGTGGCGAGTTGTGCGACGGCAACAGCTTCGTCCTCGCTGGGCACCGAGGGCTGACTGGCAAATGTCATTGCGACGGCGGCCGAGCCAGTAAAGGCGCAGAAAAGCATAGCTATCACCGTGATGAACGCATGTTGATGGCCACGAGGAATCCGGAACCTGCAGCGCAACCCGCGGCCAATGACGTCCAGGATGTCGGCATTGGACGGTCGGCGCTGGCCGGGTTTGGAACCTTCGAGCAGGGTGCTCAGCATTTCCAGGCCGCGCTCTTGGCGGTACCAATTTGGGTACGCCCACAGCAGGCGCTGATAGCGGCGGCGCAAGACTTCGGCGTCGTTCATGGCTCAGACCGCCAATGAAGGATCGGCCAGGCCACGGCGGCGAAGGCTGGCCGCGGCCACAGAAGCGTTGGCGCGCAACTGTTGCACCTCGACACTCAGCCGGGTGGCCCCTGCGTCAGTAAGCCGGTAGTAACGCCGCAGCCGGCCCTGGACGGCTTCCTCAGAATCGACCATGACCAGGCCGTCTTCGGTCAGCCTGTCCAACGCCGCATACAGAGTGCCGGCCCGCAAGCTTAAGCGCCCATTGGATAACTCGCTGACCGCTTGCATCACGGCGTAGCCATGCAATGGCTGATCAGCCAAGGCAGTAAGGATGAAGAACGTCGGCTCCTGCATACTCATGTCGCAGAAGCTACCGGCTATCGGTATATTAAGTCAAGAAGACTATCTATGCGCCGCCGCGCCCTGACGTATCAGCGGCTCAGGCTGTGGTCCACCACTAGAAGTCCGATTGGATACAGCAAGATTGGCCAGCCGTGGGGAATACACGGGGAATTTCTGGCCCGGACAGTTACAGATCGTGGGCTCAAGGCCGTTGTACGTCCGGTCGGAAATCGAATCCGCGTGACGGCATCACTTTGTCGGAGCGATGGTGTGGTGCGGTGGGATCTCGGAGATCTCGCGGATGATCTGAGCTCGCTCGGCGTCGGTGCCCTCATAGTTTCGTGCCGCCGTCAGCATGGCGTCGCCCGCGCGGTTGAGGCTGTCTCTGGTGTCACGCAAGATGTCACCGAGCTGATCGACGGCGGTGTTGAAGGGCGAGACCGCCCGCGGGAGGAACTGGCTCATGGTGCCCGGGATCTGGCAGGCATCGATTTTGCCGGCCGCGAGGTCGTATTCATACGCGGCGCCCGGCAGGTTGTGGGATCCCGCCCGGCCGAGGAGGACTACCGATACCACGACTTGGTTCGGGCCGCCGGGGCGGTCTACGAAATCGAGCTGCTTGTACGTTCCTGCATCGACGCCCGGTGGTGGCAACTTCAGGTGCGGGCTGCCGAAGGCATCACTGCTGCTGAGATCCTCGTTCAACCCTTTGGCGATCGCCTCATCCTGGTCGGCAATCCACTCCTCCAGGCTCTTTATCGCGTACTCAGTGTTTCTGATGACTGATTGCGGCGAATCACTGTGGTCCACCTGGAGGTAAGGTGCCGTGCCTCCGTGTTTCGCCACGCCGTAGAGGCCGCTGGCCAGTCCTGCGGCGCCGACGGCGAGCGCAATCGGGCCGGTCGCGAAGAGGCCAATGATGCCCGTTATCACCCCCACAGCATCGGCGACATCCTTGCCCGGCATGTCCTTGGAGGTATCGGCGAACCCCAGCTGGCCTTGATACATCGGACGGCCGCCACGCAATGCGCTCAGGCAGCTTTCAGCGACGAACTTGATTGCCCTCTTGCTCCTGCTGGAGGCCACCTGGAAAGCGGCCGCGGCGATGGCGAGCTCCTTGACATACGCCGATTGCCACTGCGACGCCTTCTCGAACGGCTTGAGGAATCTTTCGTGAAAGGCTGTGGCGGCCGGGCTGTTCCACTGGTCCGCCTGAATCATGTTGGCGACGTCGGTCATGTAGTTGTCTTCGGCGGAGAAAATGCTCCCGATCGCCGTCCCACCCATCGGCCGGGTGACCAGCGCTTCGCCGGCCCCTCGCTCGCCACCAGATTCGGCCAGCTGGGCGACGTTCACGGAGAAGTCGTGCGCATCGAAGGCGTAAAACCGACGGAAACGAGTCAGCAGATCGTCGACCCGGCCGTAGTACTCGTTGGCAGCCTTCTGCCACTCCGTGGAATGGCGCTCCATATCCTCGGCCGGTATGTGGGTGAGGGATTTATCCCACGCCACCTGGGCCTCGGATCTGATCTGGCTAAGTATTGGCTCAAGCTCATCCTGAATCCCCACGCCAGCGATGCTACGTGCCTAGCACAAGCGCGGCGGGTCATGTTGCGCCCGCTACGCTCAACTCACGGCGCGAGCGCGGCTGCGCGGTGGACAGCCTCGATCGAGGCCGCCACGTCCGCGTCATCGGTTGACCAGTTGGAGACGGAAACCCTTAGTACTTCACGGTCACGCCATCGGGAGCCGGACATCCAGGCGGTGCCGTCAGCTAGCAAGGCGTCGGTTACGGCACGCGTGCGGGCATCGTCGCCGAACGCGATGCACACCTGGGTGAAGACGACGTCGTTGAGTACTTCCGCGTCATCGATCGCGGCGATTCCGTCGGCGATCGCGCGAGCGTGCTCCACAAAGCCATCTACCAGAGCGGCAATTCCTGTGCGCCCAAGGGATCGTAGGGCGGCCCATACCGGTACGCCCCGCGCGCGCCGGGACAGTTCAGGCACCTTCTCTAGCGGGTCGGCAGGTCCTGTGTTGTCCGCGGCGTGGATGAGATAGCTCGCGTGCACGCCCATCGCCGCGCGCATAGCCGACGGCCGGGCGACGATCGCGATGCCGCAGTCGTAGGGGACGTTGAGCGTCTTGTGCGCATCGGTCGCCCATGAATCGGCGCTCTCCACTCCGGCATTGAGATGGCGCAGATTGGGTGAGACACTTGCCCACAATCCAAATGCGCCGTCGACGTGTACCCATGCGTTGTGTTCGTGCGCGAGAGCTGTTGCGGCGCCAAAGTTATCGAACGCTCCGGAATGGACGTTGCCCGCTTGCAGGCACACAATCTGAGGACGGTCGCCGGCCCGGGCAAGCGCGTCAGCCAGCGCGTCGATGCGGATGCGGCCCTGGTCGTCGGCAGCGACCGGCGTCGGCGATCCCAGGCCGAGGTAGCGAAGGGCGAGGTCGACGGTGTCGTGCCGTTCCTCACCGACGAGCACCTGAATAGAGGGTGCGCCGGTGAGCCCGTGCAGGTTGACATCCCACCCCGCGTCGGCGAGTACCTGCTGGCGTGCGGCGGCGAGCCCGGTGAAGTTGGCCATGGTCGCGCCGGTGACGAACCCGACGTCGGCATGGGCCGGCAATCCCAGTAGGTCCAGTATCCAACCGGCCGCTGCCTCCTCCGCCGCGACGGTGGCGGGTGTGGGAAAGCGCATGGCGCTGTTCTGATCCCACGCGCTGGTCAGCCAGTCGGCACCGAGCGCTGCCGGCAGGGTGCCGCCGATCACCCAGCCGTAGAACCGCCCCGACGGCATCGCCATGAGGCCCGGCTCGGCGACCTCGGCCAGGAGATCCACGACGGCCTTGGGATCGGTGGGTCCTTCCGGCAGCGGCCCGCCCAGACGGGGGACGAGCTCGTCCGCGTCCGCCCGGGGTGGCACCGGCCGGTCGGGCAGTGAAGTGAGCCAGGCACGTGCGTGCGCCATGGCACGCTCGAGAACTCCGTCGTAAGCACCAGGTTTCGCGCCCACGCCTCAACTCTTGCACGCTTTCAGCCATCCTGGCCGCCAAAGCAAGCCGATAACTATCGAATCCTCTTCGGGTCAGATCTGCGGAGGACGGTCCGGGACGAGCATCGTGGCGATCTCCTTGCCCAGCGGGAGCGCGTTGTCTGTGTTCGCGTTGGAGGTCGGCCCCAGTGTCACGTAGGCGATGACAAGCGTCTTTGTCTGCAGGTCGTAGTACACAACACCGTGATAGCCCCCGTAGGCAGGGTTCATGAAGAGCCAGTCGCCCGCATGCACAACGCCGTAGGCGAAGAACTTGTCCTTCGTCAGCGGCCCGAGCCCGGCCGTCGAGGGTGCCATCATGGCCTTGTGCTGCTCATCGCTGAGGAGCCGGCCATCGGCGAGGGCGCGAATCCAGGTGGCGACGTCGGCGACGGTCGTGGTCATGTTGCCGCTATGGCGGAATGCCGTCGGGTTCCAGAAGGAGGAATCCTCGAAGACGCCGCGCTCGTTGGTGTAGCCGTGCAAAAAAGGCTCGTTGATCTGAGGCGTCAGCATGACCTTGCTGTCGCGCATGTTCAGCGGGTCGAGGATGCGCGTCTGCAACAATTCGCCGAGCGGTATTCCGGTCGCCTTCTCCATCACCTCGCCCAGCACGACGAGGTCGCTGTGCGCGTACGCGAAACTCTTCCCGGGTGCGAACACCGGCGGGCGCTCATTGGCAAGCGTGAGCAGTTCCTCGGTCGTGAATCCCTTGATGGGGTTGGCGTAGAACTGCTTTAAGAAGTTGGGGTTCGTCACGTAGTCCGAGATGCCTGAGGTGCTGTCAGCGAGCATCTTGGGCGTGATCTGGTCCGCACGCGGAAAGTCAGGCAGCCACTTGGCGATCGGTTCGTCTTGTTTGAGGATGCCCTCGCCATCGAGCTGCAGGAGCACGGTGGAGAGCATCGGCTCCATCGGCTGCCCGATTCGCACTTGCATGTCGGGGGTCGCCGGAAGTCCGATCGGTGAGCCGCCGGCCGCGCCCACGGCGATCACCTCGTCGCCGCGCCACACGCCGTAGACCGCGCTGGTGAGGTCTTGCTCCTTCATCTTTTGTTCGATGATGGCGACGACCTTCTCGCCTTCCGGACCGACGATGCGCGCCGGGCCGATCACGCTGAAAATGGACCCACACGAAGTGAGAAAGGAGGCCAGGAGCACGACAAAGACTGCGGAAGTGCAACGCTGCAGCCGGATCGAGACGCTCATAGCCAGCCGTCCTTGGTGAGAGAAAACGGTGGGCCTTCGTGTGCGAATGTACCGCGAGTTGACCTCTTCGGGATCCGATTGGAACACAAACCGAATTGCGCGGAGTTAGGCTCATCCTGGCCTATTTGCCTGGTTTGAGAACCCAGGGAGATCCTGATGAAGTACTTGCCGACAGATCGCCGTCTACGCGTGGCTGGCGTCTTACTCGCCACCGCAAGTCTCATTTTCGGGTGTACCTCGGATTCCTCAGACGACTTCTCGGCCGTCGGGCCTACGAGCGTGGGCGAACCGCCCAACGTCCAGGCTGGTATCCCGCTTCCCAAAGACAGCGTGAACCGGGCTGTCGCCAAAGTCGACGAAATCGTACCGGTGGGCAGTTATGAAGTCTGCTGGTCCTGGTGATCCTTTGTGGACCACTCGCCCGTGGAATGGGGACCGCAATCCATCAAATCCGTTCCTGCCCAGGCTCCCTGGCGACCCCGACATTCCGTCCGGCCTCGGCCATACTGCGTGGCCTGTCCGTCGAGCCCAAACACCTGGACAAGCGCTGTGCGGGGGGATTTGGCCTCGGCGGTGCCTTCATGAAAGCGGGAGTCCGATGTGGAGCGCACTTCGTCCTAGGCTTCCGCGAGTGACGGTATCGGCTGCGGCTGGCATGAACACCTGGGGAGGAGCGATCTAGCCAAGGGCGAGTTTCGCTCGTACCTCGTCGGTGCGGGGATGGCTCAGGTCTGTGAAGAGAGACAGCGCGCGTAGCCAGGCGGCTCGCGCGGCGGTCATTTCGCCCAGGGCTAGATGGGCATCGCCGATTGCGTCCTGGGCAATGGCTTCGTACCAACAGTCCTGCAAGGCGGCGCTCAACTCCCGGCAGCGGTGCAGACATCGCAGGGCCTGGCCATATCGACCCAGCTCGTGCTGGGCGTGACCGAGGCTGTGCCAGGTCGCTGCCATGCCCTCTCGGTTACCGCTTCGCCGATGCCATGTCAGCGCAGCGCGACAGAACCTGACGGCTTCTTCATGGTTGCCTAGGACCGTGTGGAACCAGCCGATGGTGTTGAGTGTCCGAGCTGTGCCGATCGGATGTCCCGCCGCCTCATAGCGTTGCAACGCTTCGAATGCGCGGCTGAACGCCTCAGCAGTGCGGTGCTGACGTTCAAGCACCCAGGCCATCACATGGTATGCGTTGCCTTGGGCGATGACGTCCTCGGTCTGGTCGGCCAGGCGGATGGCCGCGAGTAGATGCTCCTCTGCCAGGTCATGCTCGCCGAGCTGGAGGTATGCCCGAGCGAGGTTGTGATGTGCGCGGCTCTGCGCTGGCAGGTCGCCGTTGCGTGCGGCCGCGACGACGGCGGCTCGGGCGGTGGTGACCTGGTCGAGCCAGTGTCCGCTACGGAACAGGCTTCGTGTCACCACCCGGTCGAGGTGATAGACGTGGCTGTTCCATCCGCTGTCGGCAGCGTGGCCGACAAGGGCCAGAAGCACGCGTCGATCTTCCGCGAACCACCTGATGGCCTGCTGCTGGTCGTGGAAGGCTGTGAGGAAGGCTCCCGTTTTGGGGGCGGGGAGAGTTAAGAGATCGCCGTGAGGATCGATCAGATGATCGGCGACGTGGGCAGCATGTAGGTAATGGTCTAGCAGGCGCTCAACGGCCGCAGTGCGCTCAGCGTGGCTCTCCAGCCGCTGCGCCTGCTGGGAGGCGAACTGCCGCACGAGGTCATGGAAGGAGTAGCGGCCTGCCGGTCCCTCGCTGATCAGGTGTGCCCGAGTGAGCTGAGCCAGCAGAAGTCGTGTGTTGCTGATCGGCTCGGCGGCTAGGCTTGCGGCCGCCTCGATCGAGACATCCGGCCCAGGGTGCAGGCCCAGTAGCCGGAAAAGCCGGGCCGCAGCAGCGCTGATGCCCAGGTACGACCATGAGAACACGCTGACGATGTCGTCGAGGGCGTCCAATGTGGATGTCTCGGTCAGGGCAGTGACGACTGCGGCGAGGTTGAGCCGGGGATTCGCCGCTGCTCTAGCCGCGACCATGACGAGGGCTAACGGCAGGTTCCCGCACCGGGCGATGATCTCGGCCACCGCCTCGGGCTCCCGGCCGACGCGCTCCGCGCCCAGCCGCGCGGCGAGAAGCTCCCGTGCCTCCACTGTGGACAATAGCCCGATCGTGATCAGCTCGGCGCCCTCCGACATGCATAGCGACGTGAGCTGATGGCGACTGGTGATCAAGACCAGACAGCCGGGGGTGCCGGGCAGCAATGGCCGCACCTGTTCGGCGTCGCGTGCGTTGTCGAGCACGAGCAGCATGCGACGGCCGGCCAGACGGCTGCGCAGCAGCGCCGACTGGGCATCGAGAATGGAGGGAATCCGTTGGGGTGCGACGCCTAGGGCTTCCAATAGCATCTGAACTGCGGTTGATGGGTCCAGCAAGGTGCCGCTGGGGTCGAAGCCGCGGAGGTTCAGGTAAAGCTGCCCATCGGGGTAGCGCCCGGCGACTTGATGTCCGAAGTGGACCGCCAGTGAGGTCTTGCCGACGCCGGCCGCGCCGTCGATCGCTAAAATCACCACCGTGTTGGTGCGATCAGCCTGCCGGGCGAGCTCGGCCAGGCGCTGCAGCTCTTGCGGGCGTCCGATGAAAGTGCGTGCTGCCGCAGGAAGTTGCCGGGGCACGTCCAAGGAATGCACGGGCTGCGCCACGAGCGAGAGCGACTCCGGGGATCCCTTCAGGATGAGCCGGTGTAGTTCCTGCACGTCAGCACCGGGCTCTATGCCGAGCTCCTCGGCGAGGCGCTGCCGCAGATGGCGATAGCACGTCAACGCCTCGGCGGACATTCCGGCGGTATGCAGGGCGCGCATGAGCTCAGCCGCGAGTGGCTCGACCAGCGGTTCCTCGGCGACGATGGCGGTCAGCGGTCCGATCACGGCGCCGATGTTCCCGATACGGATCTCCGATCGCGCCCACATGGTGATGGCTTCCAGCCGTTGGCGCCGCCACGCCTCGCGCACCTGCATGACCCACTCGCCGTGCATCCCGGCGAGCGGGACGCCACGCCACAAGTCGAGTGCTTGCCGCAGGACACTGGTCCGTTGCTCGTCACGACCGTGTAACTCCCGCCCTCGCGCGATGAGGCCGGTGAACCGATGTGCATCAACCAAGTCGGGGTCGATGTCGAGGAGGTATCCGTGGGAACGGTGTGCCAACCGCATTCCGCCGGCCGACTCAAGCAGTCGCCTGATCCGTGCGATGTAGACGTACAGCGCGTGTCTGGCACGTGCCGGGGCGTTCTGACCCCATACCCGGTCGATCACGGTATCCACCATCACGGGGCGACCGGCGTCGACCAGTAAGGCTGCCAGCACTGTGCGCTGGCGGGGAGACCCGGCGTCCACCGGATCGCCCGTGGTTACCACCTCCAGCGGCCCTAACAGCCGAAACTCCACGATGCCCCCGATTTAAGGATTCTGCAGGGTTCTGCGTACCACGAACCATCGAGACTCGGCTACCTACCAGTAAACGTCAATGCCGTCTCTGCGGAGGTTCAAAGTGGTGGGAAACGTCGTTCCCTCAGCGCGAGCGAGGAAGAGGAAAGCATGTTAGGCCGGGCACTCATAGCGCTGATGATGGGAGCAACCGGACTGGCGCCGGTCGCTGGCGACACACCCGGCCGTGATCAGGCTGGTGCGCCCGCCTGGGTTCAGAAGTTGACGGGTGCGCAGCAGAGCCCGCCGATGATTCCGTGGCGTGAGTCCAGCACGGCCTCGCCCGTGCCGACTCAAGGTCTCAAGCCCGCAGTCGAGCCGGTATTCCCTCTGGCTGGACAATGGGAAATCCAGCCAAACCAGGCACCCACGCCACGCGTACCCGTGGCGATATCCGCGGCTCAAGGCCGAGCCGTGAGCTTGGAGGTGCTCGACCGGGCGGTCGCCAAGCGGCTGGGTGTGTCCGGATTCCTTTTCAAGACCTCCAAAGTAGACGGTACAAGTAGGCTGACCGTCGACTATTCGGGGTTCGCCAACGCCATGGGCGGGGATTACGGCGCGCGGCTGCAGCTGCGCGCGTTGCCCGCCTGCGTCGTGGACGGCTGTGCCGAGCCGGGCAAGCGAGTGCCGGCGACCAACGACACGGCCGCACGCAAGCTCACGGCCGACGTTGCGGAGCTTGACGGCGCAACGGTTTTCGCGGTCACCGCCGGGGTCAGCGGTGAGAAGGGCACCTATGCGGCGACACCGCTGTCGATCGCGGGCTCATGGCAGGTCGCCCCGGGATCAGGTTCGTTCAGTTACAGCTATCCGATCGATGTGCCGAAGCCGGGGATGGGCTCCGCGCCGTCTGTCGCGATTGGATACTCGTCTGCTGCGGTGGACGGTCTGACGTTGGCGGGCAACACGCAGGCCTCGCCGGTCGGCCTTGGCTGGTCGGACTTTGCCAACGCCTATATCGAACGGCGCTACGAGCAGTGCTACAAGGTTCACCTGTCCGATCTGTGCTGGCAGGGCGACAATGCCGTGATCTCTCTCGGCGGCATGTTCGGCCCGCTCGTGGCGGTGAACGCGGAAAGGACGCAGTGGAAGCTGCTGTCGGATCCCGGCTGGCTGATCGAACGCGGCGACTTCGCCAAGTACACCAACATCTACGGCAACCAGGCGTGGAAGGTGACGGGGCCCGATGGCACCGTTTACATCTTCGGTGGCGGGCACATGCCGGGCCGCCAGACCGGTTCGGTCCTGGGCGTGCCCGTGCTCGCCGACGATGATGGTGAGCCCTGCCGTCCCGCGCCGGGCAAGCTTGGCGGTTGTGAGCAGGGCTGGCGCTGGTATCTCGACCGCATCATCGACCCCGACGGCAACGAGACCGCGTTCCTCTATGAGCGCGAGACCAACATCTATTCTGCGGTCCTCGGCATCGGCGACAACGTGCGGTATGACCGCGGCGCAGTGCTCAAGGAGATCATCTATGGCGGGAGGAACTGGGATCCCGCAACGTATTCCGCGCGGGTTCTGTTCGACACGTATCACCGCTGCTATTACCTGACCACCAACTGTCCACCCGCGACAAAGGACCATGGCGGGTTCCCTGACGCGCCGACAGATCTGATATGCGAGAGCCTGACCAAGGGCACCTGCTCGGTGCACAGCCCCGCCTTCTTTACCACCCGCTTCTACAAGTTCGCGCGGACGGAGGTGAAGGTGGGCGGTGTGTGGAAGCCTGCAGCGAAATATGAGTTCTCGCACGCCTGGGGGGATTCGAGCCAGGGCGTATCCGACAAGATGCGGATCACGGCAATCCAACGCATCGGGGTCGCGTTCGGCAAGCAAACCAGGTTCCCAGCGACCCAGTTCGGCTACAAGATTCTCGACAACCGGTCCGATCACGACAGCAACATCCCCAAAGCCATGCGGCACATGCGAATCAACTCAGTGACCAACCCGTACGGCGGCGTCACGTCGGTCACCTACTTCCAGAACCGTGGCTGCGCGCCCTCGTACAAGCCGCCTACCGATCCGGACATCTCGGTCGTCAGATGGGACCAGAACGTGCGGGACTGCTTCCCGCAGGAGGTGAAGGACAACGACTTCACCGGCACCGGCATATACAACAAGTGGCTGGTGAAGGAGGTGTCCGAAAGCGACGCTGTCACGGCGCAAGCCATCAAGACGACCTATGCCTACCTTGACGATCCGGCATGGGCATACGACTTCTCGGCGATCCAGCGCGACCAAGCCGCAATCGGATGGTCGTCGTGGCGCGGCTATGGCCGGGTGGAGGTCCGGACGGGAACGTCGGCGACCCGCATGACGATCTTCCGTGGCTGGGATCGCGATCACTTCATTGAGAAGACGGGCGGCACCGGCTGGACACTAGGTGACAGGCACTGGAGCGTCACCGCGGACGACGGAACCAGCTTCGTCGACGATCCCGCCTTGGCCGGACTCACGCTCGAGGAGATTCAGCTGGGCACGCTGGACGGCGCGGGTGGCACCAAGCTGCTGCGACGGACACATCGGTATGAGACGCGTGTGATCAATCCGCTGCCCGGCTATCGGTTCCCCGTGCAGTGGGTCGGCCTGGCGTCCACAACGGAGAGCGTGGCAACCGCCCCAGGGGTATGGCGGCATCGACGCAGCCAGACCACTTACAACACTCACTTCCAGCCGACCACCACGCTGGAGGAGGGCTGGCTGGATGTCAGCGGCGACGAGCGTTGCAGCATAACGACATACGCCGACGACGAGGCCCGCAACATGTTCGTCTATCCGGCCGTCAACAAGAAGGTAGCGGGCAGTTGCGCGTCAACCAACGTGCTCACCGAGTCGCAGACCTCTTACGACACGCGCGGCAAACCGACCGTGCAGCGCACTCGGATTGACGATTCCACCTGGGCGCAGACCACGACCGAGTTCGATGTTGGCGGGCGGCCGGTGAAGGTGACCGGGCCTCTCGGCGAGACCGTCACGACCGTCTACACCGTTGCCACCGGTGGCGCGTCGTCTGAGATTCCGGTCAGGACGGTCACGACAAACGCTTTGGGACATCAGCAGATCACCACCTATCAGCCCGAGTTCCGCACGCCCACACGGCAGGAGGACGCCAACGGCAACATCGTCGCCTACGAATATGACGAATTCGGCCGGACTAAATCCGTCTGGCTGCCGACCGAAGCGCCAGGTTCGGCCAACCCATCGTGGCGCTTCTCATACGACCTCCCCAACAAGGCGACCCGCACACAACGGCTTACCGCATGCTGTTCGCCGGTGGTGTACGAGGACACGTGGGTCATCAACGACGGACTCGGGCGCGAGCGCCAGGTGCAAGGGCGCAGCACGGATGCCACGAAGGTCCTGATGTACGAGACGACCTACGACGACCGGGGAATGATGCGCGATCAGACGGTCGAGCAGGCTTTCACCGGCACGCCGGGCAAGTACATCGCCGGGGGATCGAGCTGGTTGAACCGGACTAGGCACAGCTACGACGAACTCGGCCGCGAGATAGTCAACGAATGGTTCCGCGGTGCTGCGCCAGCACGTTCCACCTCGACTGTCTACGGCTCCGACACCGTGACTGTCACCGGGCCTGACGGCCGCCGCGTGCGAGAGCGCGTCGACGGGCTGGGCCGCACAGTCGCCGTCGAGGAGGCGGACGGAGCCGCCTGGGTGACCAGTAGCTACAGCTACGACCTGGCGGATCGACTGATCGGCGCGACCGACCCGGCGGGTAACAAGATCAGTTACTCCTACAACATGGCCGGATGGCGCATCGGCCAAACCGATCCCAACCGCGGCAACGCCTTGTTCGGCTACGACCTGGCCGGCCAGCAGACTGCCATGTGGACCGAGAGCGGCCTGATTTACACCAGCTTCGACGTGCTGGGCCGACCGCTACAGCGACGTGCGGACAACGCCACGACCGGGCCACTGCTCGCATCGTGGCAGTACGACACCGCACCGAAGGGGAAAGGCAAGCTGTACAAGGAAACCAACGGTTCCGGATGGGCCTCGGAGATCCTCGGCTATGACGCCCGCGGGCGCGTCACCGGCAACAGACTCGACGTCCCCGCCGGGATCGCCGGTCTTTCCGGCAGCTATTCAATGCAATATGCCTACGATCTGGCCGACCGGATTCGGACCACCCAGCTGCCGTCGATCGGCGGCCTACCGGCGGAGGCGGTCAACACCGAGTACACCAGCCTGGGACTGCTCTCCCGAGTTGCCGGGCTGGAAGAGTACGTGTCGGCGGTGGCCTATGACGACCGCGGGCGGCGCACATCCGCAGCTTTCGGGCCTAAACCCGGCGGCACCGTGTGGATGGCCAAACAGTGGACCTTCGACGTCGACCAGAACATCAACGGGTCACAGACCATCGTCGGGTCCAATGTGGCCTCCGACCACCAGTACGTCTTCGACAACAGCGGTAACCTACGCGAGTCCACGACCCGGCAAAACGGATCGGCCTGGCGTGAATGCTTCGGCTACGACGCGCGAGCCCGAATGGTGGCCGCCCACACGGTCAGCACCTCCTCGACATGCGCCGACGGCGTGCCCGGGACAGGCGACCGCGCCTATCGGCACACCTATCAGTACAGCGCGGACGGCAAATTGCTGGCACGCACAGAGAACGGAGTGTCCACTTCGTACGCCTATCCCGCTGCCGGCGGGGTTCGGCCCCACGCACCGACGAAGGTCGGCGCCGACACATACACCTGGGACGGGGAGGGCAAGCTCGCGACCCGCACGGTCGCAGGGCAGCAAGAGACCTTCGCCTGGAACAAGGAAGATCGGCTCGGCTCGGTAACCGGCCAGAGCGGAGCGACGACGTTCGTCTACGACCCCTCGGGTCAGCGGTTGCTGCGCCGGACACCAGACGGCCGCGCCACGCTCTACTTCGCCGGCCATGAAATCACCGTCAACTCCAGCGGCTCGGTGGCTTCAGCGGTTCGCTCGTACACAGTGGACGGACAGGTGGTGGCCACACGAACATCGGGGGGTGTCGACTACCTGGTGTCCGGACCGCACGGATCGGTCGAGATGGCGTACTCCTCGGGCGCGTCGAGCCCGGCGATGACCCGCTCGTACGTGCCATACGGACGGTCACGGGCCGAAACCGGTGACAGCGCAACGGATCGCGGGTTCCTCGGCCAGATCGAGGACACGACAACCAAATTGTCCTACCTCAACGACCGCTATTACGACGCCCAGGCAGGATTCTTCCTCTCGCCGGACGCCCTGCTCGACACCGCGCAGGTGAAGACGCTCAATCCATACACCTATGCGTCGGGCAACCCAGCAACCATGGCCGATCCGAGCGGGCTCTACTCTGCCGGTGATTTCGGAACAGAGCTGGAGAACTCCCGGCTCAGGCAGATGAACCGCGAACTGATCGCCCACATTGGACGGCTGAATCACCAGATCGCCGAGATGCAGGACATCATCCGCAAGCAGGCCGACGCCATCAACCGGATGCTCACCTACATCGAGGCGCTCGAGGCCGAAATCGCACGACAGGCAACCATCATCCATCAGCTGCAAGTCAGAGTCGCCGCCCTGCAACGGCAGGTGTATGCCCAACGGAGGGAGATCAGCCGGCTGCGCGGGATCATCGGCTACTACAAGAACGTGGTGAACGATCTCGGAGGCAGGCTGTGGGGTGGCACGCCATACTACGAAGCCGTCATGCAAAGCATCCACTCCTTCCACGGCATACCCACATGGGCCTTCAGCGTCGACAACGTCAGTCGGCTGCAGGCGATCGTCGACGCGGACTCGCAGCTGATCGCCGAGCTCTTCGACGAAAAGTCGGCTCTTATCGACGAGAAGTGGGATCTGAAGGCAGAGCTGTCGAACCTGCAATTCAACTACGACCTCGTCGAAGAGCTCGTGTATGCGCAGGGAGACCAGATCGACTATCTCAACAACAGGGTCGCGGAACTGGAATGGGAGGTCGAGTTCGGTTACCTGAAGGACAACCACAGCTATGCGTGCGCGGCCCTGACCGGCTCGATCCCGCTCGACCATGATTGGGTCTTGGGCGGGCTGGGCATCGCCTTCCAAGCGGTCGGAGGGAGGGCGGCCTGGGGGAGCACGGCCATCTGCAACGCGACGAACCGCTAGTCCTTTGGCGGCACCGGCGCCTCACGGCGCCGGTGCCGCTCGGCCTCAACGCAGCTTGCCCTGCTCATGCAGTTCTGCGCCATAGTCGACGATCCGGCTATATGCCGGGCACGACCCAGCACCGATGTAGTGGCTATGCGACGCGACGGCCACTGCCCCAGCATTCGCGGTCGGGAAGGTAAAGGCCGCGTAGGCCCAAGGAAACTCGCTACACGTGTTACGCGACGGTCCAAAGTACTCAGTCCACGACACAGACCAGCTCTTCAGCCTACCCCAGGCAGCGGGCACACGGATCTTGCCGACGTAGGTGTCGGTGCCGGTCACGGTGTCCTGTACCCACGCACCCCACCATTCGCCGGCCGCCTCCGTGCTGAGCACCCAGACGCGAAGCCGGTAGGCCCGCCCAGTAACCCAGTTGTACGGATCGATCCGGCACGTGTATCCGTTGGCGCCCTCGGTGAACGGGCCGCAATTGGGCCCTGAAGCGGCGTTCGCGCCCCAGATCGAGAACAGGGCAATCTTTGTCCGGTTGGGATACGAACCAACCTGCAGGCCGAGGTAGCCATTCTCGCCACCGACGAATCCGAACTGGTGCGCCCAGAAATAGTTCGACCCCGCGGTGTAGTTCAGGATCGTCAGACGCTGATCGAAGTTGTAGAAGCCGGTGGAAGTCGCGGGCCAGTTCCAGTTGGAGTAGGTCCCGTTGGGGCTCACTGCAGCGTATGCCGTGCCCGACGACAGGAGAACCATCGTCACCACCATGGCAAGGCCGCCGAGCATGCGGCGAAGTCCATTCATGAAATCCATTACGGCACCTACCCGTTGAACAAGGCAAGAGCCGATGTGGCCATCGCGAAGGAGCAGGGCTGGCCTTAGCCACTGGGTGCGGGCGGAGTTGGTTGCCTGCGGGGCGGTCAGGCGTCTGGGAGGGCCGTGCCGAACGGGTTGTCGATGATGTAGCGCCACAGGCCGTCGGCGCCACGACGAGCCACGTCCGTTGCGGTGCCCTCGATGTGCATGTGCTTGCCGTCCGGCCCTGGGCCGTCGATGACCCAATCGACGATCAGCAAAGCGATGTCGTCGGCGACATAGGTGTGCCGGGTCCGGACGGATATCGGCAGGCCCAGGATGAGGAAGCCGGCCAGGGCCTTGGCCCGGTCGTCCCCGGTGAGCTGCACCCCGGGGCTGGGGACGAAGACCGCGCCGTTCTCGTACACCCGCGCCACCGCTTCGGGGCTGCCAGTGTTGAAGGATGTGGCGAACACGGCCGGATGTTGCCCCGGGTCCGTGGTCAGGGAGATAGTGGGCTCATGGTGGCCTTCGACGTTCGGCTTGGTGCTCATGACGGCAGTCAACTCGGCCGCGACGTGGCTCACCAAACGGAAACCCACGCCCGGGTGCCCGCAGGGGACGCCGCCGGGGGCCACGACGACTGGGACGGCGAGCTGGTGCCGGACGAGCGCGGGCGCGCCGCGCGCCCCGAACCCGACTGCCCGGTCGAGGTCGCCCTCGCCGCCGTCGCGGGCCGCTGGACCACGCTCGTCCTGCGCGAGTTGATGCACGGGCCGCACTCCTACAGCAGCCTGTGCGACCGGCTGCCGGACATCAGCGCCAAGGTGCTCGCCGAACGACTGCGCGAACTGGAGCACCGCGGCCTGCTGACTCACGAACGGCTACGCGGGTTCCCGGTCCGAACCCGCTATCACCTCACCCCGGCCGGACAGGCGCTGCGGCCTTTGCTCATCGAGCTTTACCGCACAGGGGTCGCGGTGGTGACGCTAGCGTCAAATGCATGAACACCCATGATGCGCATCGGTGCTTGATAGACGTGTCTGAGTCCCCCTCGGACACAAATTGCCCCACATTGTATTGAATAGTCCGCTTCTTTCTGGCTCCCGTTGTATTGACGGGGGCCTTTGTTTTGGGCACATTCGCGCTCGACCCTGCGGCACCGCCCAGCGGCGAGGCGGACTAGTTCGGATGGGACGAGCAGGCACTTCGCGATCTCATTGAACGCAGCCGAAACTGGTGCGCCGATTGACAGAGGTTGAAAACCATAAGCGGCTTCTCGAAAGATCAAGACATCTTTTCGGGTACCAGGAAAAAGTGGCCTTGGTTTGCTCCAAAGTGGACTGATGGCAAGTCTGTTAACCAGGTCAGGCTGCCGCAGCGAGGGCGCGGGCCTGACCGACCTGATGGGCAACCCAGCCGGACATCTGAGGGCCCGGTGGGAGCTGGACGCTGTGGTAGAGCCCGTCACCGACAACGGTAACCGAGATGAATCCGCTGTATTGCGTCTCCTTGATCAAGAGGAAGAGTAGTCCCAAGAAGCAGAAGAAGAAAAAAATGACCGCCAGCACAATGGCGTAGGTCGGAATGGACTGCGTCGCGTGCGTGGAGTCCTGCACGGTCCAGGTTGTGCCGCGCAGCGGGAACCGTCCTTGCGGAACGATCACCTCCTCCTGGCTTGCGCCCGTTCGGCGCTTTCACCATAAGGTCGGAGCCGGCCGTGAGCTCTGGACATCACCGGATGTATGCCAAGCAAGGCTGGCCGGGTTGCCGCCGGGTGGCGTGGACACGCGAGCGTCGCCGCTATGACATCGATGGCTGGAGCTGGTCTGGCAGGCCGAACGGCGGGAATAGGCTGGGCTGCGGGAAGCCGGTGATCGCGGTGATCAGCGCGCCGTCGGTTTCCAGCACCATCAGGCCGTACGGCATCCACATCCCGGTGTGGTCGGGCAGGTACGCGGCCACGGCCGGACAGCCGTTGGCCGCGACCATGGCGAGCCGGAACAGGTCAAGCGTCCCGCCCGCCGGGACGGTAGCGAAGAAGCGGGTGACCGCTTGCGCCCCTTGGATTTCCACCCGCTCCGGGGGCATCCGCAGGATCGCGTCCTCGCGCAGCAGTGCGGCCAGTGCGGTGATGTCACTGCGGTTCCATGCGGCGACAAAGCGTTGCGCCACCTCGCGATCCCGGTCGGTCAGCCGTTTCTCGGTGGCCCCGGGCGCAGCCGTGACGGGCAGGCTGGACCGGGCGCGCTGCAGTCCGCTGTTCACGGCGGCGACGCTGGTCTCGAGCAGCTCGGCGACCTCGGTGGCGGGCCAGGCCAGAACGTCGCGCAGGATCAGCATCGCCCGCTGGGTCGCGGGCAGCGCCTGCAGCGCGGCGATGAACGCCAGCTTGACTGTCTCCCGGTTTTCGGCGATCGCGGCCGGATCCGGGTCGTCGGCTGGCAGCTGGTCGAGCAGTTCGTCGGGATAGGGCTGCAACCAGGTCACCTCGGCGAACCCGGTGCCCGGCTGGCGTCCCCGGCTGGTGATCATATTGAGGCAGGTGGTCGTGGCGATCCGGTAAAGCCAATGCCGTATCGGCGCGCGTCCCTCGAAGGTATCGATCTTGCGCCAGGCGCGCAGCAGCGCCTCCTGCGTGGCCTCCTCCGCGTCGTGATACGAGCCCAGCATGCGATAGCAGTGCAGGTGCAGCGCGCGCCAATGCTCAGCCGCCAGTGCGTCGAACTCGGAGGTCACAAGAGCCAAGATAACTCGCCTGGCCGACACCGATGAGTTTGCCCGGCGCCGATTGTCATTCGGAGTGAAGACCAAAATTCCTTTCAGAGGGGTACCGGATGAGCGCGCTGAAGATCGTCAACGAGTACTACGCCGCGTGGCAGCAGCACGCCGGCGATATGTCCAGAGTGAGCCTGGCACCCGACTTCCACTTCACGGGCCCGGTCGCGTCCTTCACCGACGCGGCCGGCTTCCGGGCGATGGCCGCCCAGGCCGGCGCGGCCGTGCGCAGCTTCCACGTGCGGCACCAGTTCGCCCACGACGACCTCGTATGTTCCATCGTGGACTGGGAGATGGACCCGTTGCCGGGAAGGCTTACCGCGGCGGAGATCCTGCGAGTTTCCGGCGGGCAAATCGTCTCCGGCGAACTCATCTACGACGCCGAGGACTTGCGCAAGGCCATGGCGGCCATGGCTTCCACACGCACAGTGGTGAACACGGTCGACATCAACGCCACGCCGGACGAGGTGTGGGCGGTGCTCGGCGACCTGGCCGCGAGCCGCCACTGGCTACCGGGCGTGGTGCGAGCAAGCGTCGACGACGACATCCGTGTCTGCGTCATGGCCGACGGGCAGGAGGTCCACGAACGGATCAGCGAATACAACGCGACCAGGCGCACGTTCCGGTTCCAGCACCTGCGCGTCGGGCTGCCCGTGCTCAGCTCCGGCGGCGTGTTCGAGGTGTCAGCCGCGAACGGCCAACCGGCAACCGTCACGCTGACCACCACGTTCGAACCCGCCGATCCAGCGGCGGCGGAGGAGCTCGCCGGGATGATCCAGCACGCGTTCGGCGCGTCGCTGGAGTCGTTGCGCCGCTTCATAGAGCAGAAACTCACCTGGGACGGGAGCCAGAGTGTGACCCGATAGTCGCGTCGTACGGTCAGCGCCAGGCCCGGGTCGCCCAGGGCCTGGCGCATAGGGAAAACCATCTCCACGACATGATCTCCCACCCTGGACCATCCGGCGTGCAGGCATACAGGTCCGAAGTGGACACCAGGTGCTCCTGACCGGGCCCAGCGCCTTTGTCGTTCAGGGCAGATCCAATCAAAACTGGAACGCTTTGATCCAAAACTCCGCGTGAGTATGACGGCTTGTGGCGTGCCCGGCTCACTTCGCAGCTTTCGGCCGGAAGACGTGGCGGTGACATGTGGAGGCAGTTGTCCGACGCTGGGTCGGCTGATGCGTGCGGCCGGGAGGTGATCGCGCTACTTGCCGATGTGGGATTGCCTTGGCTGGCGGTTGACACGTACGGCCGTACTGTTTGCCATTTCTCTTTTTATTTTTTCGACCTTCGTTGGTTGCCCTCCTGCGTGCACGCCGGAGAGCCAGAAACGGTGGTGTGGTGGTCTGGGCAGCCGTGTCCTATGTGGATAGTCGTGACGCATCCATGACACGCGGCGCGATGAAGGGACTATTCCTGACCTCGATCGGTCAGCATGACCCAGCCCTGGTTCAACCTGTGTGCCCGCGCATCGTGTGTCGCCATCAGGGGCGGGCCACGTTGGGATGTCGCCGAAGATTCAGCGTTCATCGTGACTTTCTGGCCTGGGGAAATTCCGTCTTGTCATACCCGTGGGCTAACGTGCGGCCATAGGGAGAGGGGAGGTTCCCGTGGTTGTTGAGGCCGAACGCGAGGTGTGGTCTGTCATCGCGGACCGCGAGGTGGCCGAAGGTTATGTGGCCAAGGTGTGTTTCAAGACCGGTCCTCCCACACGCGTCGGCGTGGAGCTTGAGTGGACTGTGCATCACCAAGCAGACCCCAGGCGGCCCCTAGATATCAACGCTCTCGCTACAGTGCTAGGCCCGTATGCACCCCCCACCCTCGTGCCCGGCAGTCCCCATCAGACACTCGCGGGCGGTGGGCTGGTCACAGTTGAACCAGGCGGACAGGTCGAGATCTCCAGCCCTCCCTATGCTTCGCTAGCTCGCCTGATGGAAGTCATCGCCCGCGACTCGGCGGAACTCGAGCGGCTACTGGAGCCAGCCGGACTGCGGCTGGGCACCCACGGCTGCGACCCTCACCGCCCACCACAACGCTTGGTCGGCACCCCGAGGTACCGAGCGATGGAGCGGTCCTTCGACCGGATCGGCCCATCCGGCCGCACCATGATGAGCGGCACAGCCGGGCTCCAGATCAGTTTGGACGTTGGCGCCGCCGATCGGGCAGTCGCCCGATGGGATGCCCTGCATACGCTTGGCCCGCCGCTGATCGCGCTTTTCGCCAATTCACCGAGGCATGCCGGTCGTGACACCGGCTGGGCTTCGCATCGCATGCGCACATGGTTTGACACCGACCCGGTGCGCACGCTTCCACCCGAAGCCAGCGCTGACCCGATAGGCGCATGGGCCCGGCGTGTCCTGGACGCGCCGCTGCTGTGTCTGCGGCAGCCCGGCGACTGCTGGGACGCACCACCCGGAGTGACATTCGCCGACTGGATCGACGGTGCGCTGCCCTCTCCGCCGACCTTTGATGACCTTCGCTACCACCTGAGCACTGTCTTTCCGCCGGTGCGCCCACGCGGCCACTACGAGGTCCGCTACCTCGACGCGCAACCCGGCGCGGGATGGATGGTGCCAGTGGCTATGCTCGCCGCCTTGTTCGCCCGTGAGGAAACGGTCGACGCGGCGGCCGAGATTGCCGCTCCCGCGGCGGATCGCTGGCTGCAAGCCGCCCAGGAGGGGCTCTCCGACGCGGTCATCGCCTCTGTCATCCCGCCGCTGATCCAGCTGGCCTGCCAAGCGTTGAGCGACACCGACCTGCCACCCCCCATCACCACGGAGGTGGCCGAGCGACTGTCCAAACACACCAAAGGAGCAAGCTCATGACCGATCACGATGTGCGAGCGCGAGCGGCAGCGGAGTTGGAGCGCACTCGCGCCCGCAGCATGATCCTGACCGACTCAGTAGACGACGACGATTTCATCAAGCAACACTCACACCTCATGTCGCCACTGGTGTGGGATCTGGCCCACATCGGCAACCAAGAGGAGTTGTGGTTGGTACGCGACGTAGGCGGCCGCGAGCCAGTGCGTACGGACATCGACCACCTCTACGATGCCTTCAAACACCCGCGGGTCGACCGGCCGACTTTGCCCCTGCTGGGCCCAGCCGAGGCACGCGCCTACATCGGCACAGTGCGCCAGAAGGTGCTCGACCTGCTCGATACGGTCCGGCTGGAAGGGCGGCCGCTGGTCGAGCATGGGTTCGCCTTCGGCATGATCGTGCAACACGAGCAGCAGCACGACGAGACGATGCTCGCTACGCATCAGCTGCGCCAAGGCGATCCGGTCCTGTCGGCCGCGCTTCCTCCGTCCAGCCACGGCGCCGTGTCCGGAGAGGCTCTGATTGACGGCGGCCCCTTCCTCATGGGTACCTCCTTAGAACCCTGGGCATTGGACAACGAGCGCCCGGAACACACCGTCGACGTCCCGGCATACTTCATCGACCGGGCGCCGGTGACCAACCGGCAGTATCAGGAGTTCATCGACGGGGGTGGCTACAAGGATCGGCGTTGGTGGAGTACGGCGGGTTGGGAGCATCGCCAGCAAGCCAAGCTGAAGGCACCGATGCACTGGCACGGCGACGGCACCTATGTCCGGTTTGGACGGCGGGAGCCGATCGTGCCAGACGAGCCCGTGGTCCACGTGTGCTGGTATGAAGCGGAGGCATACGCGGCGTGGGCGGGCAAGCGCCTGCCGACTGAGGCCGAGTGGGAAAAGGCCGCGCGATACGACCCGGCCACCGGACGCTCTCGGCGTTACCCGTGGGGCGACGACGATCCCGGCCCCGAACACGCCAATCTGGGCCAGCGCCACCTGTCCCCTGCGCCGGTCGGCGCCTACCCGCGGGGTACCTCGCCAGAGGGCGTGCACCAGCTGATCGGTGACGTGTGGGAGTGGACCGGCTCCGACTTCACGGGCTATCCCGGTTTCACTGCCTTCCCCTACAAGGAGTACTCAGAGGTGTTCTTCGGCAGCGACTACAAGGTGTTACGTGGGGGCTCGTTCGGCACCGACGCGGCCGCGTGCCGGGGCACGTTCCGCAACTGGGACTACCCCATCCGCAGGCAGATCTTCAGCGGATTGCGCTGTGCCCGCGATCCCCGGCCCGGTGAGGTGGCCTGATGTGCCGTCACCTGCTGTATCTAGGAACGCCGGTGACGTTGGCGGCGCTGTTGTTAGAGCCGCCGCACAGTCTGCTGCACCAATCGTGGGCGCCGCGCGACATGCGCGGCGGCGGCACCATCAACGCCGACGGCTTCGGCGCCGGCTGGTACAAAGAAAACAGTCCGATCCGTTACCGCCGCGACGTTCCTATGTGGAGCGACGAGAACTTCCTGTCACTGGCGAAGGTGACCTCGAGCGGCACAGTCCTGGCAGCCGTCCGCTCCGCCACCATTGGCATGACCTTCGGCGAAGCCGCCGCCGCACCATTCACCGCCGATGGCTGGTTGTTCAGCCACAACGGGAAAGTCGCCGGCTGGCCGGGGAGCGTGGCCAAACTCGCCGAACGGCTACCGGTCACGGATCTGCTCACCTTGGACGCGCCGACCGACTCGGCCCTGCTGTGGGCCCTAATCCGGCATCGGTTGCGCGGCGGCGAACCACCCGGTTCGGCGCTGGCCACCACGGTGGCCGACGTGATCGCTGCCGCGCCGGGTTCACGGCTGAACCTGTTGCTCACCAACGGAATCACCGGTTACGCGACGACCGCCGGGCACTCGTTGTCGGTCCTGAACCAGCCGGAGAGGGTCATCGTCGCCTCGGAGCCGTTCGACGAGGCCCCGCAATGGATTGCCGTGCCGGATCACCACCTGCTGACCGCCAGCCCATCTGGATACCACATGGAGGATATGTGAGGATCGACGTCCACCTGACCGAGGCCGACCTGACAGAGCAGCTGCGCCAGGACGTCCACATTGGACTTTCTGCTCAGCCGAAGTGGTTGCCACCCAAGTGGTTCTACGATGCGCGGGGCAGCGAGCTGTTCGAGGCGATCACCGAGCTGCCCGAGTACTATCCCACCCGGGCCGAGCGGGAGATCCTCCGTGCGCGATCGGGCGACATCGCCTCGATCACCGGCGCCAAGACCATCGTGGAGCTGGGCTCCGGGTCGTCAGACAAGACCCGCCTTCTGCTCGACGCTCTACGAAGCCACGGGACTTTGGCGCGCTTCGTGCCGCTGGATGTCTCCGAGACCGCGCTACGTGCGGCTGCCCAGGCCATCGATTCCGACTACCCCGAGCTTGAGGTGCACGCCATCGTCGGCGACTTCACGAGCCACCTCGACCAGATACCACCCGGCGACGGACGGCTCGTCGCCTTCCTCGGCGGGACCATCGGCAACCTGCTGCCAGCCGAGCGGGCCGAATTCCTGGCCGCGCTTAGGAAGACATTGCATCGCGGCGAATGGCTGCTCCTCGGCACCGACCTGGTCAAGGAGAGCGGCACTCTGGTAGCGGCCTACGACGATGCGGCGGGCGTCACAGCCGAATTCAACCGCAACGTGCTGCGAGTGCTCAACCGCGAGCTGGGTGCCGATTTCGTGGTGGAGGCGTTCGACCATGTGGCAGTGTGGGACCCGGTGAACGAATGGATAGAGATGCGGCTGCGAGCCAGTCGCGACACCACCGTGGACGTTGCCGCGCTTGGCATGAATGTCTCCTTTTCCGCGGGAGAAGACCTTCTGACCGAGATCTCCGCGAAGTTCCGCCGCGAAGGGGTCGCGGCGGAACTGGCGAGCGCCGGTTTCACCGCCCGCCATTGGTGGACCGATACACACGGCCGTTTCGCGGTCACACTCGCTATCGCCGACTGGTAGCCATGTTCAAAGGGTCTAGGAGCGCAGGTACCGAGTTCTGCCTGCGCTCTGCCACATGACGACGCCGGCGGACCCGCACGAGTCCGACCGGCGCCTCGCGTTCATCCGCTGGCTTGACAACGCCCGCCTCCGCCAAGTGCACGGCCTGGAACACCCCGGTGACCCCAACCAGCCCAACAGCCATCACCGTCACTAGCGCGGGCACTCTGTCCAATGTAGATCTTGGTTCAGCTGAGCCGCAGCGCGAAATCTCCCATCCTGCGTGTTATGGTCTGGTACTTCGAAGGATGTCGCCACGGGTGGGGCCTGTGGCGGCGACATTTTTCAGTCCCGGTGAGCCGGGTGCCCACTACTGGGGAGTGGTGTGCGTTTTGGAGTGCTTGGGCCACTGACGGCCCATCAGGACAATGGGAAACCCTTGCGAGTACCGGGGAGCCGGCCACGCGTCGTGCTCGCCATGCTGCTGATGAACGCCAACCGCTTTGTCTCGGCGGACCGGCTGGCGACGGCTTTGTGGAATGACGCCCCGCCGCAGTCTCACGTGTCGAACCTGCATACCTACCTATCCCGGCTGCGGCAAGCGCTACATGGCATCCAGCTGGAGACCGCGGCGGGCGGTTACCGGGTAACGGCGGCAGAACCGGATCTGGACCTGCTGTTGTTCAGGTCCTTGGTCGGGACGGCCCGGCGCCAAGCCGAGCTGGGCAACCAGGCCGAAGCGGCCACGGGTTACCGCACGGCTCTGGACCTGTGGCGTGGCCGCCCGGTGGAGGATCTGACCATCCCCGTCCTCCTGCCGCAGATCACCGGCCTGGAGCAGGAGCAGCTGGCTGTCACCGAGGAATGGCTCGACGCCGAGCTGGCCGCGGGCCGGGCCGCGGAAATGGTCAGCGAGCTGACGACGCTCACGGGCTTACATCCCTTGCGGGAACGCCTGCGCGGGCAGCTCATGCTGGCATTGGCACAGGTTGGCCGCAGGGCGGACGCCCTCGAGGCGTACACGACTTTCCGGTCAGCGCTCGTCGAGGAGCTGGGTGTCGAACCCGGACTCGAGCTCCAGCGCACGCACGGTGAGATCCTGCGCGGAGAAGTCACGCCAGCGGTCTCCAACCGCCCCAGCGCCTTTCCCATCTGCCAATTGCCTGCCGACATCCCGGCTTTCACGGGACGGACCGCCGTCCTGGAGCGGCTGGAGCAGGCCCTGACGGGTGCTCACTCGGCCACCCCCGTTGTGGTGGTGTCCGGCCCGCCCGGCGTCGGCAAGACCGCGCTCGCGGTCCATCTGGCACATGGCCTGCGGGACCGGTTTCCGGACGGCCAGGTTTTCGTGCCAATGGCGGGGGCCTCGACGACGCCGCGGGACCAACGCGATGTGCTCGCCGAGTTGTTGCACAACCTTGGCGTCGCCGGGTCGGCCGTGCCCGACTCCATCGAGGCTCGCGCAGCCGCATACCGCGCCCAGCTCGCCGATCGGCGAGTGCTCGTCCTCCTCGATGACGCCCGCGATCCCGCGCAGATCAGGCAGCTCATCCCGGGCACGCCGGGATGCGCGGTGGTCGTGACCGGGCGCAATCGCCTGTCGTGCCTCGACACCGCGGGCTCGACCGTACTTGAGCCACTGTCCGACAACGAGGCCCGGGTGATGCTGTCCGCGGCGGTGGGCGCCGCCCGCATCACGGCCGAAACCCATGCGGCGGACCGGATTGTGGCCGCATGCGGCGGCCTTCCCCTCGCGTTGCGCATCGCCTCGGCTCGCCTCGTCGGCCGTCCCGATTGGACGCTTCGCTCCTTCGCCGAGCGCATCCGTGACGAGGGCCGGCGTCTCGACGAGCTGTCCGTCTCGGATCTGCACGTGCGAGCCAGCCTGGCGCTGAGCTTCGAGGGACTGACCGAGCCGGACAGGCGTGCCTTCCAGCTCCTGTCGGCGTTGGGCCTGATCGACTTCGCCTGCTGGGCCGCCGCGGCCGTGCTCGGGCAGCCGGAGTCGCAAGTAGACGCTGTCATCGACCGGCTGGTCAACGCGAACCTGCTGGAACCCAGGGGCGTCGATGTCGCGGGTCAGCCGCGATATCGCCTGCACGACCTGTTGCGCATCGTCGCTCACGAGCGCGCGGTGGCCGAGGGCGGCCAGAGTGAGCTCGAGGCCGCGTTCCACAGGCTGATCGGCACGGCGACCGCGCTGACGACCATCGCCGACAGCTCGGTGGCCCGCAACTCGGTCAGCCCGTGGCACACAAGCGAAGTTGGTTCTGAGGCCCGGGCCGCTCTGGCGGTGCGGGTGCCGCACGATGGCGTGACCTGGCTGGCCGCCGAGCACGGCACGATCCTTGCGATTGCCTTGCGCGCGTGCGACTTAGGCTTGCACACCGCAGCGGCCCGGCTGAGCGCACACTTGACCAACTACCTGTATTCGGGGGCCTGGATCGCGCATCTGAACCGCTTGCACAGCGGGGTCCGGCAGGCGGCCCTGGATGCCGGCGACGAGCGCCTGGCGCTTCCGGCCGCGTACATGCTGGCGTCTGTTCACGCCCTGCGTGGCGACCGGGCAGCGGCGCTGCAGGGCCTGACCGAGTGCGCGGCGGATGCGGATCGGCTTGGCGAGCTGCGTGTGCTGGGGTGTAGTCTAATCGGCCGGGCGTTCTGGATGTCGGTGACCGGCGGGGGCAGCGAAGAGGCCGTCCGCCTCAGCGAGCGCTCGGCCGGCCTGTTCTGCCAGCTTGGCGACCCGGTCGGGGAGGTCTCTGCCCGCAGGGCGATGGGCCTGGCACTGACCGAGCTAGGCCGCGTAGACGAGGCGGCTGAGGTCCTTGAGCGAGCCTGCGCCACCGCCCGCGAACTCAGCGAGCCGTTCCTCGTGGGGCTGATCCTCAACACGTATGCGCCCGTGTTGCTCAACCAAGGCGAATACCTCAAAGCCAAGGAGGCAGCCGAGGAAGGTGTCACCGTCCTATCCAGAGTCGGCAACCGGGTGGGGGTCGAAACCATGCGGAGCATTCTCGGGCTGGCTGAGGTGGCGGTTGGTAACAGGGACCGGGCCTTGAGCATCTTCCGGCAGGTGCGGGGCTACTTTGACCAGATCGGTGACGAGCTGATGGTGATCCTGATGACGCGCAATCTGGCCGCCGCCATGGTCGGGGAGGGCCAGGCCAGGGGCGCGTTGCCAATCATGCGTGACTGCCTTGCCGTTCTAAGGCGCATCGGCAGCCCACGCCGGATCCATGAGATGCAGGTGCTGCTCGCTGTCGCACTGGAGCGGGCCGGGCACCTGGACGAGGCCGAGTTGGCGCGGGCCGAGGCTGGGGACCCGGGCCTGGGTGCGACCTACGACCGGAGGATTCAGATCGTGCTCACCCTGACCGAGCCGGTTGCGTTGCGGGCATCGGCCTGACGACCGTTGCGGTGTCCCCCGGACCCCACAACGGTCGCACCCTGCAAAGCCGGTCTATTTGACGGGAGCGATACAAAGCACCAGGTCTTGAGACGTGGTCGCCGGGTCATCGCTGTAGAGGGTCTCGGTGTAATCGGTCTGCGCGCAGGCGTCCTCACTGATCGTGCCGTCCTTGCGCAACAGCACTTTGAACGCCCCTGCCACCGTGCACTTGGCCGGCTTCACCTCGTTGTTCTTGGCCTCGTTGATGGTCAGGCAATCCCCGGCCTTGAACTTCTCCAGATCGCCTTCCACCGACTCGTCGGTCGCCGACGGCGCGGGCCGTGGCGACCCCGTGCCCTGTGTTGACGGGGCGGCGGTTCCGCCCGGTTCGGTGAAACCACATGCGACGGTCAACAGGAGCACGACCCCGACGACGGCCGCGTAAAGGGGTTTGCGGATCATTGCGCCACCGCCTTCTTTGCTTTGGCGAAACGGTTGGTCTTGGGCAGGAAAAGCAGCACGATCGTGGCCAGGACCAGCCACGGCGCAAGCACGACCGGGACGAATCCGAGGGTGGGCAAGACAGCGGCCTCGCCGAGCAGAAGCCCGCTGGCCCCACAGATCGCGATGCCTCCGACTCCCGCCAGGACAGCGCGGGCCCAGGTGGCACCGTTGCGTGCGAGTAGCGCGAAAACGAGCATCAGCCCGGCGACGACCATCGCCACGACCGCCTTGGTCACCAGCGCGCTGTATGCCGTGTCCAGGTCTTCGCCGATCAGTTTGGCCAGCGCCGCGGCATCAGCCGCGCTCACGCCAACCTGGTCGGCGAGGTAGCTGCTGATCGACTCCTTTCCGCCGGAAATAATCATCACCGCGCCCACGATGTACATGGCGGCGGCGACGACCGCGGCCCAGACGGCGATGGCAAGCGTCGCCGGTCGCCGCGGCGCGCCTTCCATCGGGGGTTCATACGTTGTACTCATCCTTCTTCTCTCCTCGTTCCTTGCGTGCTTAGGCACAGGTGAGGAGATTGCAGGAAGCGGGCACACGGGCACCACATGGCCGCCACATCGATGCCCGAACTGCCCGACTGTTGGAGCGACAGTGTTTTCGAGATGCTGCATGACGCGAGCGCGGCACTGTCGCAAATGGACGCTAACGCGCTGCCGGGCGCGGAATCCGCTGCCGCACAACCCGGTGGCCGCTCAGCTGTAGACGCGCTCGTCGATATGTTGTTCTCTATCAGTCGATACTGCGTCGTGAGGCATGGTCATCGCTCGGGGTAACGGATGGGACCTGAACGAGATAGGGAGAAGGCGCCGCTGTTCTGCGAGAACGACTGCGGCACGTCTAGTCGAAGAGACCTTCCAACAGGCCAAGAGCCAGGCCGCGTTCTACTCGGAAGTGTTCGGGTGGATGTTTGACGACGTTTGGGTTCGGCTTGATAGTGCGCGTCCCGGGTTACGGTGACCATCTCTCGAAGCCCCATCGACCCGGATATCCACGCCCGCCAAGACTCGGTCCAGGCGCCACTCGGGTTCGCCGACGCGGTTGCCTGGCATGCCGCAAGCTAGGGGCTCCACGGCCGTAGACGAGGCCACCATGCGCGTACATTCCTGCGGTACTGGTCATACTCCGCGCCGAACATACGAGCGAGTGTCGGCTCCTCGTAGAGCCTGACGAAGAGGGCGGCTACCACCCAGGCGAAACTGAAGTAGATCAGCAGGATGGACTGAGCGAACCATAGCGCCTGACCCAGAATGGCCGCCAGACCGCCGACGTACATCGGGTTGCGCACAAAGCGGTAGAGACCGCCGACCACCAGACGTTGCGGAGGGGCTACCGGGACGGGCGTGCCGAAGCCCTCCACGACGAACCGGACGAAGGAGTGGATGAGCGCGGCTACGCCGATGGCGATCAGGATTCCACCGGGGATCCGCAGCGCCCACAGCGCCGCCCGGCTCTGCCAGCCATCGGTTAACCAATAGGGCACAACGCCCGCGGCGATGCCAGGAGCCAACACGAACCAGATGGCCGTGATGATGCCCGCTCGCCGTCTGTCCACGAGGAAATGATACTGCTGTATGGATCGCGGCCAGCGTGATCCGCCGACGACGAATCCGCAATTTCGTTCTTGTCCAAAGTAAAACTTGGCCCGCCACACATCCGGTATGTCGCACACCGAGAGTTGGGACATGGAGGAAATGACCGTGACTGTCGTCGAGGTTCCACCTGGCGTCAAGCTCCCCCCACAAGCACCTCATCAGCGACGGACTTTGGTCGCGGTTGATGAAGCGCATTGTCAAGGACGAGGGCGTGGACGTGGTACTGGCCGAGCGCATATTGGATCAGTCCCTGGCCTTCCTGCTGTTCTGTTCACTCGAACGGCCACCTCATCCACCACAGTCCCTCTGACGAGGAGGACATCGACTACGGAGCAGGTAACGTTGCCCGGACCATAGGGGCCATGAGGCTACGCGGCATTGCCGTGGACGAGGAACTGTAATGCCTGTTCCTGGGATCGTCGAGTCGCTGACTAACTCCGTTGAAGCGGTACCGGCCGGGGTCAAGCGCGCTCGGCGGCGACCCGCGCGCGGACCGCGGGCGCAACCTCCTCGGCGTACCGGGCCAGCTGGTCCGGCCCTTCCGCCCACAAGATGAACGTGTCCACTCCGTACACCAGCGCGAGATCGGTCAGCTCGTCCGCCCATTGACCGGCAGGCCCACGCAGCTGGCCCTCCGACGCGCCGTCCGTGATGCTTCCGGCCACGTTCACGATTCGGCGGATCTCGCCGGGATCGCGCCCCGCCTCGACCGCGGCCTCGTCCAGGCGGGCCGTCATCTCAGCTAGCCGCGGTACATCGCCGTGTAGCGAGGGCACCCAGCCATCAGCCACTCGGGCTGTCAGGCGAAGGGCTCGCGGACCGTACGTGCCAAGCCAGATCCCGATATCGTGCGCCGGTACCGGCCCAGAATGGGCCCCGGCAAGACGGTAGTGGCGGCCGGAGAAGCGCAGATTGCGTTCGCCGCTCCACATCATCCGGATCACCTTGATCGCCTCCGCCAAGGCGTCAAGCGACTCTCCCGGTGTGCGCCGTGGACCACCATATGCCTCGATGGCGTCCCAGAACCCGCCTGCGCCCAAGCCAAGCTCGAATCGCCCGCCGCTCAGCACATCCAGACTCGCCGCCGCCTTCGCCATGACCGAGGGCAGGCGTAGAGGCAGATTCGCTACATCGGGAAAGATGCCGATGCGCTCCGTACGCGCCGCGATCATGCTCATCAGCACCCAGGTGTCGACGAAACGGCGCTGGTATGGGTGGTCTTGCACGGCAACATAGTCCAACCCACGCCGCTCGGCTTCCTGCGCCGTCACCAGCAGGGGATCAGCGGCGTTCGGGATGAGAAAGTAGCCGAACGCCAGCGGCCGTCCAAAGTCTGTCATCGCCACTAGCCTATGGCAGCGCGGCAGGCAGCTGGTGTGTTGGCCGGTGACTTCGCTGAAGTGACCGCACGGCCGGCTCGGTGACGCGGTGGTGACCGCAGCCGTGGCCGAGGGCGTGGACCAAGTGGTGTTACTCGCCGCGGGTTCGGATACGAGATCGTTCCGGCTGGATCTCCCGGATGAGGTGACGCTCTTCGAGCTGGATCTGCCTGGCCAACTGGCGGGCAAGTTGAGGTCCTGCAACGAGCTAGGGCTGCACACCACCCACGACTCTTCGTCGTAGAGGCTGACTTGCGCGAGGATTGGACGGCAGCCCTGATCGCGGCCGGTCTCCGGCCCGACAGCCCAACAGTCTGGCTGGTCGATGGGCTCTTCTACTATCTCGGCCGGAACGCCGGGGACAGCGTCCTCAAGCGGCTCAGCGCGGTGAGCGCGCCGGTTCGCCGCTGGCGCTTGACATTCCGCACGAACGGTTCTGGCCGAGCCGGCCAAACAGGAGCCGGTGCGCTGGCTGGCTGACTATGGTTGGCAGGCTCAGGCTTACCTAGGGGAGGATCTCGTTGCGGGCCGTTGCCCGCTCTTGCCTCCCGCACCGGAAGACTGTCCAATCCAGACCGCACCATCTGGCACGTCGTTGGCCAGAGACTCTAGGCGTTCCAAGGCCAGTGGTATTACTGCGCCCGCTCGGGGCATCCGTGCTCCCGATGCCACTGGTACACCTCGGTGGCCGCTGACTTCGGAGCCTTGGCCCGCCATGCGTCCAAATAGGGCCATGGCCAGACCACGCCCCGGCGAATCCACCAGTCAGCCGCTCCGGCACAGGGCGGGGAGATGCCGAAATGCAGGTGACAGATGTTGCTGGCGTTTCCGGTATGCCCGACCGCGCCAACGGACTGGCCATTGCGTACCCGGACCCCCTTCTCGATCCCGGCCGCTACCTCCACCAGGTGCGCGCCGTAATAGCGCACGCCGTCATCGCCCTTGATGGAAACGAAGAGTCCACCTTTGAGGGCCGGGTCGGGGTTGGCCGGATCAAATCGGTCGACCCGGCTCACCTCGAGCACTATCCCGTCGGTGACCGCACGCACGGCTGAACCGCAACTGGCGAAGATGTCGGTGGCCGCATAGCCGCTATGCGTGCGGTGATATGACACAGGGTTGCCGTCGACCGGGAAGGTGTACTTCCATGACGTGGCCGATGGCGAGGGCGATGGGCTCGGAGCAGCGGACGGGCCAGGCGTGTCAGAAACGGTTGGTGACGGTGAACCAGATCCCGCCCCCACCTGAGGCGGGGAGGATGAGCAGCCAGCGAGCAGCACCGTCAACATCGCCGTCAGCCCGGATCGCCACATGCGCTCGATCCTGACAGACATCCCCGCCGGTTGGCGGGTAGCAGTTTATTGACCGATCGGTAACGAGGGCTCTAAGTTGTCACCAACGTGAGACAACTTCAGCTTCTTCAGCCGTGAGGTAGCCATGATCCGCCCCCGATCAGCTGTCTACATCGCACTTACCTCCGCCGCCGCCCTGGTCCTCGCCGGACCCGTCTCGCCTGCTCCGGCCGAGAGCGCTCCCGGCGCGCACGTCAACGCCGTGGGCACCCCGTCGTCCACATTGGCCGCCGACGGCAGCGTGCGCGGGTTCTTCGACGCGCACAACCACCTCTTCTCCGACCAGGCCTTCGGCGGCAAACTGCTGTGCGGCAAGGTTTTCGATCCCGAGGGCATCGCGAAGGCCCTCGTGGACTGCGCCGACCACTATCCCAACGGAGAGCTCGCCTGGTTCGAGAACTTCACCCGCCACGGGACTCCCACCGGCACCCATGACCCAGCTGGATACCCGACTTTTCGCGACTGGCCGGCCAACAACTCGCTGACCCATCAGCAGAACTACTACACATGGATCGAGCGCGCCTGGCGCGGCGGTCTTCGCGTGATGGTCAACGACCTGGTCACCAACAGGCAGCTCTGCGACATCTACCCACTCAAGGATCGTTCGTGCGACGAGATGACCTCGATCCGCCTCCAGGTCCAGCTGAGTCTCCAGCTGCAGGCACACATCGACGCCGAGTCCGGCGGACCGGGCAGGGGCTGGCTGCGCATCGTGCGCTCCGCCGCCGAGGCGCGGCAGGCTATCGCCCAAGGGAAGCTGGCGATGATCCTAGGTGTCGAGACTTCTGAGCCATTCGGCTGCCGCCAAATCCTTGGCGTCGCCCAATGTTCGGCCGCCGACATCGATCGGGGCCTCGACGAGCTTTACGGGCTTGGCATCCGCAGCATGTTCCTGTGCCACAAGTTCGACAACGCCCTGTGCGGGGTCAGATTCGACGGCGGTACCCAGGGCACGATCGTCAACATCGGCAACTTCGCCGGGACGGGACAGTTCTGGAAGGCCAACACCTGCACCGGCCCGCACCACGACAACACCATCACGGGCGACGGCGTCATCCCGGACCACTTCGCCCGGCTGCTCCCGCCCGGAGTGACCTTGCCGGTCTACCCACCCGCGCCACACTGCAACGTCAACGGCTTGACAGCGCTGGGCGAGCACATGGTCCGGGGCATGATCTCCCGCGGCATGCTCATCGAGATCGACCACATGAGCGCCAAAGCGGCCGACCAAACCCTGGACATCCTCGAAGCGGCGGCATACCCGGGCGTCATCTCCTCGCACAGCTGGACGGACAACGGATACCTGCCACGCCTCTACGCGCTCGGTGGAATGATCGCCCAATATGGACACGACGCCTCGGACTTCGTCCGGGAACTCCAGCGCACCAAGCCTTTGCGGGAGCGGTACGGCATCGCCGGTTACGGCGTGGGCACCGACGCCAACGGCTTCGGCGGCCTGCCCAACGCGCACAACGGTTCTGTGAGTTACCCGTTCCGGTCGTTCGACGGCTCCGTGACGCTTGACCGGCTGCGCACAGGTTCGCGGGTGTGGGATGTCAACCGCGACGGGATGGCCCACTACGGCCTGCTGCCGGACTGGATCGAGGACATGCGCCTCATCGGCGGCCAAGCGGTCATCGACGACCTGGCCGGTGGCGCCGAGGCCTATCTGCGAACTCTGGCGGCCGCCGAAGCCCATACTCCACCGGTCAACCTCGCGCTCGGTAAGACCGCGACCGCCAGCTCCTATGAGTGGTGGACACCGTGGCTGGATCTGCGGGGGAGCAGCGCGGTCGATGGGAACCGCGGCACGCGGTGGGCCAGTCAATGGAATGACAGCCAATGGTTGAAGGTCGACCTCGGCTCGGCCAAGACCGTCAGGCGCGTGGTCCTCGACTGGGAAGCGGCTTATGGCAAGCGGTACCGCGTTGAGGTCTCTCTTGACGGCACCACCTGGCAGGCGGTCGCGACCGTCGACAATGGACAGGGTGGACTCGACGTGTTCTCGTTCGGCCCTGTCCAGGCCCGCTATGTGCGAATGACCGGCATCGCGCGCGGCGCCCAGCACGGCTATTCACTCTGGGAGTTCCAGGTGCACTAGCCAGTGAGGGGGTCAGCGTAGCTTTGACCGTTCAGTCGGAAGCAGTCGTAGATGCCCCCGCCGGTGCGTACCGGCAACGCCGGAAAGGTGTTCTCGGCCGGTTCGGTCTCCAGCCACGCCAGCGACCGGCCGCCGGCCTCGATCAGCGCTGGCTTGCCAAGGACTCGTTTCAGTCGCGCATCAGACCTGCATCAGGCCCCTCTGCGAGGGTCGTGTCCATGAACGACAGGACACAGGAGGAGGCACCATGAGAAGGCTGATGCTTGTCGCATTGACGGCGAGCACCACGATGGCGCTGGCCGGCGTGGCAAGTCCGGCTGCGGCGAAAGCCGAGGGGAAGTCCGGCAACGGGACCGATTGTGTCGTCCAGCAGGTGGATGAACGCGGCGGTGTCCGCGACACGTCGATGGAGCCCGAGGGCGCGAAGCGTGGCGAGTTCCGTTGCGTGGACGGCGCATGGCAGTTCGGCTGGGCCCCGTTCGGCCCGGACGACTTCATCACCGCGCCGGAGCTCCAGGTCGATCCGGCAGGCCGTGTCTTGGTCCGCGAGTTCGATCGGCCCGAGCGCGGTAGTGATCTGACACTGGGCGAGATGGCCGACGTTGCTCGGGCCGTCAGTGGCAGCAAGGCCGTGGTCTTCACACGAGCGGTCGTGGCGGTCGACGACGGCAGGGAGCGGACCGCCGCCGAGGTCGAGGCGCTTCTCGCGGGCAAGGACGCCACCGGCGCCAAGGTGTTGCGCACCTTCGACCGGCTCGATCCCGAGTCGACCGTGCAGGACATCGTCGATGAGACCGGTGGTCAGGGGCCTGTGGTGGTGTATCTGCTCAGCGAAATCTGGGATGCCATCACGGGCGCGGTCTCTGCCGTCATCGATTGGGTCGTCGACGGGATCGACGGTATCGGCGACTGGATCCATGATCACTGCATCTGGTTCCCGCCGCCGCCTCCGGGTAGCCACGACATCCCGATCATCACTTGCGAGTTCTAGGGGATGCGGATGAGAGCCATGATCATAGCTGCGGTGACGGTCGCAGGGCTGGTGCTCTCGGGTGCCACGTCGTACGCCGCTGACGGCGATCCCACGGTCGTCGTGGCCGATCGACCTGGTGCTCCGGGCGAGATGCTGCATCAGTTGGAGAAGGTCACCGGGCGCCCACTGGGCACTTTGGACAAGGTTATGGCAGTCGATTCCGGCGGGGTGAGACTGACCGGCAAGGAGGTCGAGGCCCTCGCCGCAGGCTCCGACGTCGCCGGAGTGAAGGTGCTCGGTGTGATGCCCGGGAGCAAGGACATTCTCGATACCACGATGACCGACCTGTCCGACGGGGCATACGACGGTCCTCGTGGCAGCGAAGCGTTCGGGTCGGCGCTGATCTTCGCCAGTTACGTCCCGGAAGGCCGTGAATGGTGCCTGACCATGTGCATCAGCACCGGTCGGTCGGTCGTGGAGTGCATCCTGTTGTCGAGGAGATGACACGCATCAGCGCCGTTTCAGGACGGGGTGGCATGGTGAACACCTGCCACCCCGTCTTTGCGCGAAGGAGAAATGTCATCGTGCCCCACCTCAGCAGAATGCTGCGTTTACAGGCCGTCGCGGTGCTGGTTGCCGCGTTCGTCGCCGTGGCGCCGAACGCGGCGGCCGCCGGTGTCTCAACGTCCCGTGAGGGTATCGAGCCAAAGACTCTGGCCACCATCTGCGAGCAGTTCCAAGGCGAGTTTCACGAGGACCCGAAGTCGCGATACCCCTACGGCTGCGAGCTGTCCGACGGCGGAATCAACTGTCTGGAAACGACAGAGTGCAGCTACTTGCGCCTCGGCAATCTTCCGCCGCTTGAGGAGAGCTGCAAGCGTGCCGGTGGCAAGTACCTGAAGGACATTCTGGTCTTCATCTGCTGGATCCAGGTGTACGAGGTACAGGTCACCTGCGATCAAAACATGGACAACTGCGGGGCCGGCAGCATACCCAACGAGCAGCCGATGCCGAACCGTCCTTTCAGGACACCAGCTTGACCCGGACTCGGGCCGCATCGGTGTGACCGAGCTGATCCAGGATCTCCAACGCCTGCTCCCAGGCGGCCCGGGCAGCGACTGCATCAGCCGCTGCCCGATAGGCGTCACCGAGATGGTCGAGCGTGTCGGCCTCGTAGTAGCGGTCGTCGTGTCCCCGGTAGAGCTCAAGCGCGCGCAGGTAATGCGCGATGGCGAGGTCGTGGTTGCCCAGATGGTGGTGGATGTATCCGAGACTGTCCGAGGTGCCTGCCTGGAAGGCTAGGTCACCGAGGTGTCGCATCTGGGCCAGGGCCAGCTCGCAACGGGGGCGGGCTCGGGCGTAATCGCCGCTGAGGGCGTAACCCCATCCCAGTGAGTTGAGCGTGCGTGCCGCCATCATCGGCTGGCCGGCAGCCCGATAGAGCCGCAGCGCCTGCCGGGCGTGCCGGACTGCTTGGCCGTGGCGTCCCTGCCGATTGGACAACCAGCCGAGCTGGTACTGGACTTTGGCCTGAGCGCCGAAGTCGCCCAGGCCGGCGAAGAGGTCGAGCGCCTGCTGCAGGTGCGTCTGAGCCTGATCGTGGTCACCCAGCCGGGCGTAGGTCGTCGAAGCGCTGATGTGGGCGTGACCCTGGGCGGCCAGCAGGCCGAGGCGTCTGGCCGCGTCGGTCGCCAGGAGCTGGTTGACCACCTGGTCATCCCAATGGCCCCACCGGTCGAGGAAGTCTTGAGTCGCCCAGGCCAGCTGCCACACGTGGGTGTCGAAACCGTCGACAGCCGCCCGCTTCACCATCGCCTGAAGCGCCGTCCGTTCGTCGGTGAACCAGGTCACCGCCGCATCCCGGGTGTCCGGTGCGGCAACCGTGACACCACGCCGCGGCGGCATCAATCCGGTGATGGGCTGTCTGTGCGGCGTGAGGAGCATGGCCGCGCGCACCGAGGTGTGCAGATAGTGGTCGAGCAGACGGTGGCTGGCAGCGGTACGCGCGGCTTGACTTTCGTCGCTGTTGGCCCGGACGAAGGCGTAGGTCCAAAGTAGATCGTGGAAGCGGTACCGGCCTGGAATGGATTCCTGGATCAGGTTCGCCCCGATGAGTTCGGCCAGCAGCGGCCGGACCGCCGCCACGTCGTTGCCGGCCAGGCTCGCCGCGGTGGGCTCGGTGAAGTTCGGCCCCGGATGGAGGCCCAGCAACCGGAACAGTTGCGCGGCGTCGAGTCCGATGGCCTGGTAGGACCAGGAGAACACGCTCTGGAGGGCATCGAACGGCCCCGCCGACGCGCGCAGCTGGGTGGTCACCTCGCCGACGGCCAGTTCTGGTCGGGTGACGCAGCTCGCCGCGGCGAGTGCCAGAGCCAGCGGAAGCCGGGCACACAAAGTGATCATGTCTTGGACCGCGATGGTCTCGGCAGCCACCCTATCCGCGCCGATGCGCCGCGTCAGCAGATCGTGCGCCTCGTCGTCGGTGAGCAGACCCAGCGTGATCGACTGCGCGCCTTCGAAGGCGACCAACCCGGTGAGCTGATTGCGGCTGGTCAACACGACAGCGCAGCCGGGTGAGCCGGGCAGCAACGGCCGCACCTGCTCGACATCGCGGGCATTGTCCAGCACGACCAGCACCCGCCGGTCGGCCAGCACACTGCGGTAGAGCGCGGCCAGCTCGTCCAGCCCGGCCGGGATGCGGTGCCCTGGCACTCCGTAGGCGTCGAGGAAGCGCCGCAACACCGCTGGCGGGTCAACCATGGCATCGCTGCCGAACCCACGCAGGTCGACATAGAGCTGGCCGTCCGGAAAGGACCGTCGCACCTGGTGGGCCCAGTGCACGGCGAGCGAGGTCTTGCCTACGCCCGCGGTTCCGGACACCACGGTGATCATCGTCGAGTCCGCGCCACGGCTATCGGCAAGCATGGCGTCGAGCCAGGCGAGCTCTCGTGTCCGCGGGGCGAACGCCCTGGTGGCCAGCGGCAACTGAGCCGGAACAGGCGCGGTGGCCACGACGGTGACCCGGGTGGGCGCATCGAGCGCCGCCTCCTGGCGCAGGATCGCTGTTTCCAACTCCCGCAAGGGTGGGCTCGGATCGATGCCGAGCTCCTCGGCGAGTACCCGCTTAAGCTGTTGGAATCTTTCCAAGGAGGCAGCCTGCCGACCTGAGCGGTATAGCGCGATCATCAGCAGTCGGTAAAGACCCTCGTCGAGTGGCCGGCCGGCGATCAGGCGCTCCAGCTCTGGAATCAGCGGCTGGTGCTCACCGAGCTCGAGGCGGGCTTCGACCAGCGCGTGCATCGCTTCATGCTCGGTGTTGTCCAGGCGTTCCGCCTGCTCGCCGAACCAGCGCAACGGCGTGACGTCGGCCAGTGGGCGACCCCGCCAGAGCGCAAGTGCGGCGCGGAGAAGTTCGATTGTCCGAATCGGATCCGAAGCCTGTTTGCCGGCGCGGATCAGCCGCTCGGCCGTGAGCACGTCGGTCGCCTCATCGCCGAGGTCAAGAAGGTAGCCAGGTGCCCTGGCCACGATCGTTTCCTTGGCCCCGAGTAGGTCGCGAAGGTAGGAGATGTGCCGTTGCAAGGTGTTGAGCGCGGTGGCGGGTGCATCCTCCTCCCACACCATATCGATCAGGCGATCGCTGCTGACGATCTGCCCCGGGTGCAGGCCCAGCATTGCCAGCACAGCCTTGCGGCGCAGCCCCGGAACCGGCCGTACCTCGTCGCCGACGGCAACCTCGACCGGGCCCAGCAGTCTCACCTGCATTCCGCTACCCCCAGTGTTTCGCCAGGACAGCAATCCACCATAGGTGATGAGCGGATAAGAAACAGCGGCTCGGTTGATACACGAGCCGCAGCTCTGTGTCGGAAAAGAGTCTCGTCCAGGATCCGCAGAAGTGTCGTCCGTGGCAGCGCGGCCATGTCCATCTCGACACCAGAGCGTTCCACGGACACCCGGTTCGCCGTCAAACTGCTGAAACAGATCCAAAATGCCATTGACGGGTACCGGTTTGCGGCGCCCGCCGGAACACGCCAGGAGGGGCGGGAACCACAACACGGGCACCGACCGCACCATGGCCGGGTCAGCCGGTGCGGCGGGAGCGAGCCAGAGCCAGCCAGCCGAGGACCGTGGCGATCAGCCCAATCACCAGGGCCACGAAGCCACCGACTATCCCGTAGCCGGTGCCGGGACCACCCTCGGCGGCGGCCACAACCAGCCCGCCGAGGGCGATGCCGGTCAGCCCCGCCACCAGCGCCATGGTGGCTCCGAGCCGCCCGTTGCCGGTGCCGATACGACTGGTGGGGCGGGCCAGAGCCAGCCCACCGATGATCACGCCGGCCAGCGCCACCAGCGCGGCCACGCTGCCCACGAGCCGCCCGGTGGTCCAGTAAGCATCGGCGGCCGGCTGGGCCGAGACGTGCGCGGCCGCCGGTGCGGCGAGCCCGAATCCCCCGATTAGGGCGGCTGGGGCCATGGCAAGCACAAGTCGGACTGACGTCAAGGCTCCTGATGAGTTCATGTCCCTCTTCTCTTTCGTGCGTCTTGTTTTTCGAGGTTTGGGTGTCGCCTGATCATGTCGCCGGGCGCTCCGCTGGTCGTCGTGCAGACGCAGGCAATTCGCGCTGCCACGGGTGGCGCATCCGATTACCGCGGACGCAGCAGGCGCAGGGAAGGTACTGCGTGTGCGGTATGCGGCCGCTCGTCCGTGAGCAGGAGTCGTCGGCGGCAAGATCCGGCTAAGGTGCGCGCATGAGTACAGGACGGTCGGGCGTTCCTGCCGGTGTCAGAGATTGGGCGATCGCCGTTGGCGTGGCAGCGACCCTGCTGGTCGCCGGGCTGTCCGGGAACCACCCCGCCACGAATATTGACCTACTCGGCTACGCGCTGCTGGTGGCCGGCGGCCTGGCGCTGGCCGCGCGCCGCCGGGCTCCGGTTCCCGTCCTGGCCGTCACCGGGCTGTGCGCGGTGGGTTACCAGGCGGTCGGTTTTGACGTGCCCGCCGTCGCGTTCCTGTTCGCGGTGTACGCCGCCGTGCGGGCGGGCCACCGCATCATCACGGTCGTGGCGGCTGTGATGATGCTGGCCGCTCTCCCGCTCGCGGCCCTCGCCCTGCCACAAGACATGTCCGTGGGCGAGGCGCTCGCACGGTCCCGGGGCGCCCTCGAGCTGGCTTGGCTGGTCGCCGCCGGTGCTGCAGGTGAAGCGCTGCGGCAGGCCGAGCGGCGGGCGGACGAAGCCGAGCGCACCCGGGAGGAGACCGCGTTGCGCCGCGCCAACGAGGAGCGGCTGCACATCGCGCGGGAGTTGCACGATTCGCTCACCCACCAGATCTCGGTCATCAAGGTGCAGGCCGGAGTCGCCGTCCACCTGGCCCGCAAGCGTGGTGAACGGGTGCCGGAGGCCCTGCTGGCGATCCAGGAGGCCGGTCGTGAGGCGACCCGGGAACTGCGAGCGACCCTGGAGGCGCTGCGTGATGACGGTAGGACCCCGCCGCATGGGCTCGCCCATGTCCCGGAACTGGTGGAACAGGCCCGTATGAGCGGCCTGGACGCGACGTTGACGATCGATGGGCAACGACACGACGTGCCGGCCGCGGTGGACCGGACCGCCTATCGGATCGTTCAGGAGTCGCTCACCAACATCGCCCGGCACGCCTCCGCCGCTACGGCGTCGGTCCAGATCGACTACCGTCCGGACGCTCTCGCCATCCGAGTCGATGACGACGGCAAGGCCAGGCCGGACACCGCCGCGATGCCCGGCGTCGGGCTACTCGGGATGCGCGAACGAGTCACCGCCCTCGGCGGTCGCCTGCGCGCGGAACCACGCAGCGAGGGTGGCTTCACCGTCCACGCTGAACTCCCCGTGGATCGAACGTCGTGATCCGTGTCCTGCTGGTCGACGACCAGCCGCTCCTTCGCAGCGGATTCCGCGCGCTCCTCGACGTCGAAGACGACATCGAGGTAGTGGCCGAAGCCGCCGACGGGAAGGAGGGTCTGGCGCTCGCCAAGGAACACCTGCCCGACGTCGCGCTCATCGACATCCAGATGCCGGTCATGGACGGCATCGAGGCGACCCGGCGCATCGCCGCAGACCCGACCCTGGCCCGGGTGCACGTCGTCATCCTGACCAACTACGGCTTGGACGAACACGTGTTCAACGCGCTGCGCGCCGGCGCCGCCGGGTTCCTCGTCAAGGACATCGAGCCGGAAGACTTCCTGCACGCCGTACGTGTCGCCGCGCGCGGCGACGCGCTGCTCGCACCGTCGATCACCCGCATGCTGATCGACCGGTACGTCACCGAGCCGCTCCATCCGGGCACCGAGGCGGGGCTGAAATGGCTGACCACCCGTGAACGCGAGGCCGTCGTCCTGGTCGCTCATGGCCTGTCCAACGACCAGATCGCCGAGCGCATGGTGATCAGCCCACTGACCGCAAAAACCCACATCAACCGGGCCATGGCCAAGCTCCATGCCCGTGACCGCGCCCAACTCGTGGTCCTCGCCTATGAATCCGGCCTGGTAGCCCCACGCAACCGCTGACATCGACGCGAACGCTCTCCACCGACCCTGCGCCATCTCTGAACTCGACAGAGTCGAGTCATCAGGCACGGCCTCCGGCCCTACGAAGGGCTGCGGTAACGAGTGGTGAAGCCTGAAGCGCCGGTGGGCACCATCCGGCTTACGCCCAATTGCTCTGCGATGGCGATAAACATATTGATGGCAGGGGCAGCCCGTGCCCCTGCCATGGCCCGCCAGGATGGGCGCCGCACCTATCGCCAGGTGCACGATGTTGTGCAGCGTGTTGACCTCGAAGACTCCCAGCAGCTTGCTGCCTTCGGTTCCCGCACATTTAAACCAGCTGGGTGATCTTCCAGCCCCAGCGGACACCGCCGTAGATGTCGACGATCCCGTTTCCCCGGTCGGCGACGAGGAATGTTTCGGCCGTCAGATGGTCGTCCAATGCGCTCGGGCCCATGATTCCCTTCGACGGGACGTCGTAGAAACTCACGGTTTCCGTGCCGTTGACCGAGGTGTGGCCGCCGTAGGGGTAGAAAGGGTTGGCGCGCCAGCTGCTATCGACCTCGCTTGGGATGGAGCCATGGGAGGAGCGCCAGTTGACGACCTGTATCCACTGCAGATTTGGGGACAGGGGTGGGTCGCCTCCGGCCGGTTCGTAGGTGACATGTAATCCGCCGCCGTAGCGCATCGGCGACGTCTGTGTCGGCTCCTCGGCGAACACGCCATACGTGAGCACGCGGAAGACGCTGCGGCTTCTGAATCCGCCCCGGTAGCGGAATGAGTAGTGCGCTCCCCACGAGCTTTCGAGGATCTCCTGGAATCTCACCTCTGGGTCGGCTGGCAGATCGGCATACGCCGGGTCGGGGCCGAGCAGACTGATCCGGTGGGGATTTCCTTGGTACACAAAGTCTTTGGCGATGGTGTGCCCGCCGATTGCTTGTCCTGGTGCCTGCGGCCAGCCGGTTGGCTGCTGCGGCCGGTAATCAAGGACAAGATGATTCCGGGCGGGCCCAGCCAGCGCCGGACTGGCGAGAGCAGACAAGCCGAGAGCTGCCGTGCCGCCGATGATGATTGAACGTCGCGATACCGAATTCATTGTCCTACCTCGCCATCACTTCAGACACCTGCCAGCCGTAGCTGATGCCACCGAGCACGTGGATTGTGGTTCCGCTATCACGGGCGAGGAAGATCTCCGCTTCCACCCGGTCGGATAGAGGGTCGCCCGGTGTGGGCAGCTTCGTGGGACGGCCCAGATAGGTGAAGTTGACGATGGCAGTGCCGAAGATCGAGGTCCGCCCACCGGTGAAGTAGAACGGGTTGGCGCGGCCGAGGTTGTCCACGTTGCCGTTGACCACCTGGATCCAGCGCAGCGTGCCGTGATGGCTATGAGCGTCGCGGTACACCACATACAGGTCGAGGCCATACTCCGCGAAGAAGGGGTGCTCATTCGCGTAGACGCTGTAAGACTGTACGCTGAACTTGTGGTGTGAGCCGCCGTGATAGGCGAAGGTGAAGTGTGGGCTCGCGATCGCATCTTTGAAGGACTGACTCGGCTGGTCCTGGTAAACCGGATGCGGCGTCAGGGTTTCGATTCGGTGAGTCCGTCCACTGTGGACGAAGTCCAGCGATGTCGTGTTGCCGCCCAGCGTCTTACCGACGGGTGGTGCACCATTTGGGTCGCGTTGCATCGAGGCGGGCCAGCCGTGGGGCTGGCTTGGCCGGTAGTCAAGGACGAGACTCATGGGATCACCCGTTCCGTGTGTTGGTGCCAGCACCGGGCGGCCTGAACTGCGAGCACTTCTGTTCTGCCTCCTTGAAGGTGGGATCGGCCGGGTCGACGCCCTCAATGTCGATCCCGCCGCCCTCCTTCGGGTCGGGGAAACCGGGCACGCCGTTGTCTCGCATGCACTGGGATAGCTTGCGTTGCTGCTCGATTGCGGCCGGATCCACCTTCTCCGGCTCACCACCGTTGGGCAGATACTGGCGGCACTTCTGCATGGCCGCGTCCACCTCTTCCCGGCTAACGCCTTCGGGCACCTCGATGGCCAGGCCGCCGTTGCCGTTCGGCTTGGGGTCGGGGAAGTCAGGCACGCCGTTGTCTCGCATGCAGCGGGCAAACTTCACGCCGTCGCCGGTGTCCTTGCTCTCCGGCAGACCGTTGTCGGCAGCCTGACCGCAGCCGCTGGCACCGAGGACCAGCAGTAGGCCGAGCACCAGCCCTGTCCTGAGCCACATCACGTCACCTCCTGTGTTTCATGTGGGCCGATTCCACCGCATGCTGTGTATCCGGGGCGTCTCCGAAAGCGTTGACAGCAAATTGACATGCAGGCACGGCACGATGGGGCGATGCGAATCCTGGTGGTGGAAGACGAGCCATTGCTTGCCGACGCGGTGGCGGTCTGGTTGCGCGGTGACGCGCATGCGGTGGATGTCGTGCACGATGGTGGCGCGGCGCTCGAACGCATTGGCGTGAATGACTACGACGTGGTGGTGCTCGACCGTGACCTGCCTATCGTTCACGGTGACCGGGTGTGCCAAACACTCGTGGAAGGTGACTCGCCGGCCCGGGTGCTGATGCTTACCGCAGCCGCCGCGGTCGACGACCGCGTCACCGGGCTGGAGCTCGGTGCCGATGACTATCTGCCGAAGCCGTTCGCCTTCCGGGAGCTGGCCGCCCGCGTGACCGCACTTGGGCGCAGGTCACGGCCTGCAGCACCGCCGATTCTGCAGCGCGCTGGGATACGGCTGGATCCACACCGGCGTGAGGTCTCCCGCGATGGCCGTTATGTTCCCTTGTCGCGCAAGGAGTTCGCTGTCCTCGCGGAGCTGTTGCGGGCCGACGGTGCCGCCGTCTCTGCTGAGCAGTTGCTCGAGAAAGCCTGGGATGAGCATGCGGACCCGTTCACGCACACGGTGCGGATGGCGATCCTCAAGCTCCGGCGCAAGCTGGGCGACCCAGCTGTGGTGCTGACGGAGCCGGGCGTGGGGTACCGGATCCGGTGAAACGGCTGACCATTCGCGCTCGGCTGACCCTGGTCTACGGCGGGCTGTTCTTCCTGGCCGGGCTGCTGCTCCTCGGCGTGACCTACGTGCTTGTCTCGCAAAGACGGCCGGACCCGACCGAGACCATCACGGTCATGCCATCGTCTTCTCCCGGACAGGCGCCGCCGGTCGACGACAGGTCCACATTGGTCACCGATGCGAAAGATGGGTGGCAGGACGCGCTTGACGCGTTGGCCGCGCAAGGCTGGATCGCCCTGGTCATCGTCAGCATCCTCGCTAGCGTGCTGGGCTGGCTCATCGCCGGCCGGTTGCTTCAGCCGCTGCACCGGGTCACGGAGACGGCAAGGCGGATCGCCGATGCACCGGCGGCCGACCGTGTCCTGCATGAACGCATCGCCCTCGGCGGGCCACACGACGAGGTCAAGGAGCTGGCGGACACCTTTGACGTCATGTTGTCGCGCTTGGACCATTCCTTCGACGGTCAGCGGCGCTTCATCGCCAACGCCTCCCACGAACTGCGCACCCCGCTCGCCGTAAACCGCGCACTGCTGGAGGTCGCGCTCTATCGCCAGCAGCCCTCGCCCGAGACGAGCCAGCTGGGCGAGACCCTGCTTGAGATCAACTCCCGCCATGAGCGCCTGCTCGACGGCCTTCTCCTGCTCGCGAGATCCGAACGTGACGTGGGCGAACGGTCGTATGTGGATCTCGCCGACATTGCGGAGCACGTGATCGCACAAGTTCCAGCCGGCGCTATCACCATCCGTGCGGCGGCGCAGGAGGCACCGGTCAGCGGAAATCCGATCCTGCTCGAGCGGCTCGTGCAGAACCTCGTCGACAACGGAGTGCGGCACAACATTGATGAGGGTGGCTGGATCATGGTCGCCACAGGCCCAGACCTTGACGGGACAGTCACGGTGCGGGTAACCAACACCGGCCCCGTCGTGCCGAAATACGAGATCCCGGCGCTGTTCGAACCCTTCCATCGCCTCGGCGACACCCGGCTGTTTCCGCAGTCGCCCGGCGCGGGGCTCGGGCTATCGATCGTCCGGGCGATTGCCCGTGCTCACGGCGGCAATGTCAGCGCGGAGCCACACGAGGGCGGTGGTCTTGCCGTCACTGTCGTGTTCCCAGGTGCTGTTTGACTTTCGTGATCCGGGGCACTGGTGGCACAGCTGCGGTCTCGTTCCGGTCGCCCGCCGGTTCGCGGCAGCGGATCATGCTAGGCAAGTCCGAACGGAAACCTTCCCGCGGGCGAAGCCTGAGGGATGCGCCAGTTCGCTAGGGCGAGCTTCCCGTTGCCCCTGTTTGGATCCGGCGGTTTCAGCACGGTCTGCGGCCTCATCCGCCCGCTGGTAGAGGGTCAGTAGGTCAGGCCGAAACCAAGTGGGAATAGTGGAGCCTTGCCGTCGCCGGAGTTGATGGGTTGCTGGCCGACTGAGGTCATCCAGGTCATCGGTAGTTTGCCGGTCGGCGCATAGTTCCCGAAGAGGACGTCGGCCACACCGGCGCCCTCGGTTCCGGGCAGCCAGGATGCGAGCAAGGCATTCCAGTTGGGCAGCTCCGCGGCGATGTCCAGCGGCCTGCCGGAGATGAGGACCACGATCACTGGTACCCCCGACTTGCGTAAATTGGCGATGGCCCTCAGGTCCTCGCGGTCCAGGCTCATGTTGGTTGTCCGGTCGCCTTGTCCCTCGGCGTAGGGGGTCTCGCCGACGACCGCGATCGCGGCGCGGTAGCTGCTGTCGATGCCGGTGCCACGCGAGTTGAAGGTGACCGTCGTGGTTGGACCGGCGGCCGACCGGATTCCTTGCAGGACACTGGTTCCAGGGGTGATGTTGCCGGAGCCGCCTTGCCAGGAAATGGTCCAGCCACCGCTCTGGTGCCCAATGTTGTCGGCGTTCTTGCCGGCTACAAAGATCTTGTTGTTGTCACGGGCAAGCGGCAGCACGTTGCCGGAGTTCTTCAGCAGCACCTGCGACTGGCGGACAGCCTGGCGGGCAAGCGCACGGTGGCTCTGGCTGCCCACTGTCCCGGTGTAGCTTCGGTCGGTCAGTGGGCGCTCAAAGAGGCCAAGCTCGAACTTCTTGGCGAGGATCCGCCGGTTGGCATCGTCAACGCGCGCCATGGTGATCCGGCCCGCCTGTACCTCCGCGCGAAGCAGGGAAATGAAGTTCTTCCACGCTGTAGGCACCATCACCATGTCGATACCGGCGTTGATCGCCACCGTCACCTCGGCCGCGGTGAACCCGCTTTGCCCGTCGATCTGATCTATGCCGTTCCAATCGGAGACGACAAAGCCGGTGAAACCCAGCTCTCCCTTAAGGACTGTCGTGATCAGATACTGGTGACCGTGCAGCTTCACACCGTTCCAACTGCTGTAGGAGATCATCACTGAGCCAACGCCGCGGCCGACCGCTGCCTGGAACGGCGGCAGATGGACGGCTCGCAGCTGTGCCTCGGTGAGCTGGGTGTTGCCCTGATCGTCACCACCGGTCGTGCCGCCATCGCCCTCATAGTGCTTGGCCGTCGCCAGCACCGAGCTGGGACCGTTGAGCGCCGAGCCTTGAACACCGGTGATGAAGGTGGTCATGGAGCTGGCGATCTCAGGCGCCTCACCGAATGACTCATAGGTGCGACCCCAGCGGTCGTCCCTGGCCACGCAGAGGCAAGGAGCAAAGTTCCAATCTATGCCGGTACCGGATACCTCTTCGCTGACGGCCAGCCCGATCTGCTGCACCAGAGCCGGGTCGCGGGTCGCGCCGAGCCCGATGTTATGCGGGAAAATCGTTGCCCCGTATACGTTGTTGTGGCCGTGAACCGCGTCCACACCGTAGATCATCGGTATCCCGAGCGGTGTGGCGAGCGCGGCCTGCTGGAAAGTGTCATACATGTTCGCCCAGCTGGTGGCATTGTTGGGCGAAGGAGCCGAGCCGCCGCCGGACAGGATGGAACCCAGCCGATAGGTCGTAAGATCGGAAGCTGTCACCGAGCCTCGCTCAGCCTGGGTCATCTGGCCCAGCTTCTCGTCCAGCGACATGCGCCCCAACAGGTCATCGACCCTGACGGGCACCGGCAGAGTGGGATCCTGGTAAGGAAGGCCGGCAGCTCGGCCTGGCACTGGACTGGCCACGAGGGCCACGGTCACGAGGATGGCGGTCCAGCGAACGGCCAACATGTCGCCTCCTTTGTTGTCTGCGACAACTATCCTCCTCGCAACATGCCCGACATGTAAATAGATCGTTGTCCTAGTCGAGCCTGCCCATAGCAGCCCGGCGTTGCCCCCAGGCCGCATAGACCTCACCGATGGCCAGGCTGTCGTAAACCTTGCGGGTCATGGCGGCCAGCCGGTCGCCGACCTCATGCAACGGCCCGTCGCGGTGCCACGCAACCTGGAGGCGCATCCAACATGGGTCGTCTTGCAGCGGGCGCACGGCCATGGCGGCGGTGGGCGCCGTGGTTGCCTGAACTATCGCGACTGCCCGTCCGCTGCTGATGAGGTGGTGCTGCAAGCGATTGTCGACCACGCTGTGTACGACTGCCGGGGTGAAGCCGGCCGAACGACAGGCGTCGAGCATGTGCTCGGGCCAGCCCGTGCCATCGGAGGGTGGGACGATCCAGGCCTCGTCAGCCAGGTCCCGCAGATCGACCTCAACCGAGCGGGCAAGGGGATGCGCAGTGGAAAGGCCGGCGAATCCGGGCTCGGTGACGATGGGCCGGACCTCGACCTGCTGAGGTGGCCGGATCTCGTAACCCGGATAGTCGGCGATCAAAGCGACATCCAGCCTCCGGGCGGCGATGAGCTCCAGTAGCAGTAGCGTGGAGTACTCGGAATGGATGGTCACGGTGCAGTCGGGAATCAGGTCCTCCACGACGCCGAGGAGCCCCATCATCAATGGCCCTTCGATCACGCCAAGGCGCAGGTTTGTCCGCAAGCTACGCGTTGCAGGGGTTCCCGCAAGCACATCATCCACATTGGATAGAGCGCCGCGCACTCGGGTGAGGACGAACTCGCCGTATGCGGTGACGGTGACGCCGCGTGCGCTGCGAAGAAACACGGGTGTACCCAGATAGCTCTCGATCCGGCGCAGCTGTTTGCTGAGCGCAGGCTGTGAAACCCCAAGGGCCGCAGCGGCTTTGGTCAGACTGCCGTGCTCGGCGATGGTCCCGAGCACTCGAAGATGATGGAGCTCCAGCCGCATCACGGCAGCATACTGCCTGATCGGCGTGGCCATAACCCCATGCGTTATGGCTCAATGGCAGTACCGCACAGACACGCCGCCGGGCCAGGCTGCGACTCATGTTCACCTATCAGAAATCGTTGGCTGTGATCGCAGCCGCCGCGTTAACGGTCGCGGGCTCCGCATCGGTGGCTCAGGCGCAGGCGACCGAATGCGCAATTGTCCAACAAGGACACCATTCTCAAAATCATGAGTGGGGTACCTGTCTCGGCGTGCGCGTGGACGTAAAAGGCCTGCCACGGGTAGGGGAGCAGGCCGAGGTGGAGATCACCGTGACGGCATCGGCACCACGGGAGTCGATCGACCTCCAGGTCGAGCTGCCCTCCTACCTGACCTGGGTCCAGGCGCCTGCTGGACTCCAGATGCGGGATTCGCACTCGCGCGCGCCAGAGGATCGTGCTGGTGTACACCGAATCGGTACTCAGCTGAAAGGTCCTGGGGTGTTGCGCGGCCGAATCCAAGCCGTCGCACCAGGTCATGCACAGATCAGGGTGAATGCGGCCACGGTCGCTCCCGAGATCGCGTCGGACAGCGTGTACCTCACGATTGGCCATGACCGTACGGTGGCCGGATTCGCCGTGGCGCCAATCGATTCCGCCGTTCCGATGACCGGCGCTGCTCCCACGCAGGCCTATCCCCGGATGCCGGTGAAGCCCGCCGGATCCTCGGCCGGCCCCGGAGCGGCCTGTGCCTCGGGCGCTTTCGGATACGTGGACACCAATGGTGTCAACCGGATCGCCTCCAACCTAGGCGTGCAGGTTTGGGATGCCGACGCTACGGGTGGGGACGATCTCCTCGCCTCTGGTGTGACCGATGCCTCGGGTTCCTTCCGATTCTGTTTCAGCGCAACGGATACAGATGGTGGTGGGCAGGACGTATACGTCACCTACGGCACGAGCAACGCGCATTGGATCATTCGCGACCCGGGAACTCGGGCCGAGTTCAGCTTCCGGACCGAAACCATCGACAATGTCGGCACCGGAGGCACGGCCGGCTTCGGCGCCCGGATGCCCGGCAACTCCCTACTGATGCGCGGTGTTCAGGCCTTCGACCAGGTCGGCGCGGCATGGAACTGGACGCCTGGCAACTGCTGGGACGCGCGGGATACGGTGTGCCGCAAGGGAATTGTCACTTGGGCCCCCGATTCCACGGACGGCACCTGGTACGACCTCGGGAAGGACTCGGTCTACCTACTCCCTGACGACCCGCGCTCAGCCGAGCTGGTCCTGCACGAATTCGGCCACGCCATCATGGATGACGTCTATGAAGACGCCTTCCCCTCCTCGCCGAAATGCAGCCCGCACTACATCCCACGGACGAGTTCGCGTGGCTGTGCCTGGACGGAAGGTTTCGCCACCCTTTACGAGGTCATGGTCCTCGGCGCGCCAATCTTCCGCTGGGCCGACGGCCGGACTCTCAACGTGGAAGACCCGACCTGGGGCACCGAAGGCTGGGATAACGGCGATCGGGTAGAAGGCCGTGTGCTTGGCGCCCTCATAGACCTCTACGACACCACCAATGAGGGCACCTATGATCGCTGCTCCGAAGATCCGCGGGGTCCTATTTGGACGACGTTCCTGAACCACAAGTCCACCACGTTCGCCCAATACTGGTCGCACCGGGCTGCCGACGGTTTCGACACCTCGAATACCGCTCTGGGCTGCCTCTACCAGAACACGATCGTCTACGGCGGTTACCGCCCCTGACGGGATTGACGCAGGGCGGATCAACTGCGCCGCGCAGCGACTATTGAACAACGCCTCGCAGCCGCCACGACGGCTGCGAGGCGTTGACTACGCATGCGCGCCTAGGGTGCGTCGTATCCGCCGGAGTAGGCGCCCGAGCCCGAATAGGCGTGGACGCGGTAGCGGTAGTAGCCGGAAGTGCCGTTGTAGGTCAAGGTTTCGTCAGGGCTGCTGGTCGTGCCGCTGGCGACCGTGGCCCAGGACGACCCGTTCCACTTTTGAAGGTATAGGTCAAAGTCTGTCCCACTGGGTCCGTCGAGGCAGGCGCGATGCGTGCCCGAATTCGGCGTGTGGAAGTAACTGCCATCGGGGTGATAAGCGTTGCCGCCGCTGGTGAGGCTCCCGCTGAAGGTGGTCTCGTAGCCGCTGCAGCCGCTCGCCCCGGTGACCGTGAGCTGGTAGGTGGCCGTGTGCGTGGCGGACGTACCGGTGCCGGTTACCGTGACCGAGTAGGTTCCCGCCACAGTGGCCGCCGTCGTGGCAATGGTCAATGTGGACGATGCGCCGGAGGTGACTGACGCCGGGTTGAACGAAGCTGACGCGCCGGAGGGCAGGCCGCTCGCGCTGAGGTTCACGGTCTGAGCCGAACCGCTCGTGGTCTGCGTCGAGACCGTGGCGGAGACGTTGCCGCCGGGCGCGGTATTGCCGCTCGTTGGCGAGACCGAGATGGAGAAGTCGTTGGCGGGTGGGGTGCCGCCGACCGCGAGCCGGTAGACGCCAAGCCCATACGTGCCCGCCGTGAGCTGGACCGTGCCGCCTGAGATCGACGTTTCGAGATCCATCACCGAGACCTGCGGCAGCCCGGTGCCCGCGGCATCCCATGTCGCGCCACCGTTGGCCGATGCGAAGACGCCTACATCGGTACCCACATAAAGGATTGAACGGTCTTGGGGGTTGAGCACGATGTCGTTGACGGGCGCATCCGGGAGGTTTCCGGAGATGCTCTGCCAGGTCGAGCCACCATTGGTGGTGCGGTAGACGTGCGCCGTATCCTCGCCGTTGCGGTATCCGGAGAGGGTGACGTAGGCGAGGTTGGCGTCGGTCGGATCGACGCTGACCTTGGTGATCCACCGGTTGGGCAGCCCGGCTGTGATCTCCGTCCACGTGCTTCCGGTGTTGCGCGTGATCCACATGCGAGCGTCATCTGTGCCGACATAGATGGTGCTGGCGCTCGTTTTCGCGACCGCGATCGTGCTGATCGTGTTGTACGAACTGCTTCCCGAGCTGCCGCGGCTGAGATCGCCGCTGATCGAGGTGAACGAGCTCGCCGAGTTGGTGGATCGGTTGAGCTGGTTGCCGCCGTAATACATGATCGCGGGGTTGCTCGGGTCGAACACGACCGGCGTGAGCCATGCCCGGCGACTGGAGGTGGTCGAGCCGAAGCCCGACATGGAGTTGCCGCCGTTGGTGGAACGCCCGCAAGAGCCGTTCTGCGAGCAGGCGTAGACCTTCATGTGGTTGGTGGGATCGATCAGGTTCTGCAGCCCATCGCCGCCATAGTAGGAGCCCCAGCCCGACCATGACCGGACGGAACCGTTGTCCTGCAAGCCTCCGCTGATCCGCGACGAGTCCTGTTGCGACACTGCGACGGTGTAGAACTGCATGTTGCCGAGGTTGCCGCCCTTGCTCCAGCTGCCGGAAAGCGAGCCGTTGGCAGTGGAGCGGTAGACGCCTCCGTCGTTGCCGATGAAGACGCGGTTGGCGACGCGGGGGTCAAAAGCGACGGCGTGCTGGTCGACGTGGAAGGAGCTGCTGTTGCTGGTCCAGCTGGTACCAGCGTTGGTCGACTCGAGCATCGGGACGCCGGCGACCCAAAGGTGCTGGGCGTTGGCCGGGTCGACCCAGATCCGGCCGAACCACCAGCCGAATGTCGACTGCGAACTGGAGAGCGTTGCGGTGTTGGTGATCTGGGTCCACGAGGTGCCGCCGTTGGTGGATGTCCAGAAGCCGAGGAAGTTGCCGGGCGTGTTTGCGGCGATGGCATAGAGCCGGTTGGGGTCGCTCGGAGCCACGACGATGCCCATGCGGCCCAGGTTCGTGCTCGATGCCGGCAGGCCTGCGCCCAGGCGGGTCCAGTTAGCCCCACCATCGGTGGAGCGGTAAATCCCGGAACCGACTCCGCCATAGTTGCGCCCGGCCGGGGTGCGGTAGTGGTCCCACATCGCGGTGTAGATGGTGTTGGGGCTGTTCGGGTTGAGCGCCACGTCCACGGCTCCGGTGGTGGCGTTGGCGCCGGCGAGGACGAGCTGCCACGTCGTGCCACCATCGGTCGTGCGGTAGAGACCGCGCTCGCCGCCCGAGGAGAAGAGGCTGCCGGTGGCGGCGACGAAGATGCGATTGCTGTTCGCGGGATCGATGACAATGCCGCCGATCCGGTCGGATCCGGTCAGGCCCAAGGACTGCCAGGTCGCTCCCGCGTCCGTCGAGCGGTAAATCCCGGTACCGGGGAAGGAGCTGCTTCCGCCACCCGGGTTGGCCTCGCCGGTCCCGGCGTAGAGGACGCCGCTCGAACTGATGGCAAGGTCACCCACCGCCTGGACCATGTTCGGGTTCCACGAGTAGGAGAAGGAGCTGCCGCCGTCGGTGCTCTTCCACACGCCACCGGAGGCAGCCGCGGCGTAAACAGTGTTGGCGCGCACCGGATCCACGACGATGTCCGTGATGCGGCCGCCGATCGTGGTCGGGCCCAGCGACTGCCACGCCGCTTGGGCCGCAAAGGATCGCGATCGCAACGCCTGCGCCTGCTGATGCGCGGTCGCGTGCAGGCGGTGAAGGTCCAAATTGGTGTGTGGATACATCCTTTGCGCAGTCAGCCACTCGTCCGCCCCGATCGGGCCGGGAATGCCGGTTTCGGCTTCGACTACGGGGCTGCCGATCACCACGTCTCGGGGTGGCATGGCGAGGCTTCCGGCCGGCAGGGTCAGCATGGTGGCCGCGAAGATTAGGGTGATGACGGTCGATGGTCGTCTCATGCCCGCACTATGCGGCCTCACCCTGCCCGTTGGAAATACCGGACGGCCATAATATTCATTTATGTAACGCTGTCTTGCTTGGCGAGGCGAAAGGTGCGAGCCTGCTGGCCGTGAGACGTCTTTTGATCGCGCTGCTCGCCATGCTCCTTGCCGTCCCCGCTACCGGTGCCTGTAGCAGGGCGGAAGCGGCTGGATCGGCCCGTCTGCTGGTCTTCGGCGCACCCGAGGAGCTTGCCGCCTATCGAAAACTCGTGGAGGCGTTCACCAAAGCGCAACCGGGCAACCCCATCGAGCTCATCGAGGCCAGCGACCGCAAAGATCTGCTGACGCGCCTGTCCACGTCGCTTTCAGCCGGCGTCCCACCCGAACTTTTCCTTATGAACTATCGCTTCTACGGCCAGTTCGCCGCGAAGGGAGCCATCGAGGCGGTCGACAAGAGGCTTGACGGATCACAGGTCATCGCCCGCGACGACTTCTATCCGCAGGCGATGAGCGCCTTCCGCTGGGGAGGCCAACAACTCTGCATGCCCCAAAACATATCCAGCCTGGTTGTCTACTACAACAAAGACCTCTTTTCGCGGTACCAGACAAAGCTTCCCGAGCCGCAATGGCACTGGAACGACATGGTGGCCACGGCGATGGCCCTGACCCGTGACGCCAACGGTAACCAGGTCAGGGGCGCCGACCCGGAGGTCGCACCGCAGCCGGTCGCGTTGCACGGCCTCGGCTTCGACCCTGAGATGATCCGGATAGCGCCGCTCGTCTGGTCCAACGGCGGCGAGATCGTCGACGACCCGGTCAAGCCGACCCGGTTCACGTTGGACACGCCACAAGCACGGGAGGCTCTGCAGGCTTTTCTCGATCTGAGTGTCGCCAACGGGATCGTGCCGAGCGACGTGCACGTCGAAAGCGAGAGCCATGAATCCCGCTTTGTCAACGGCCGCCTCGCCATGCTCGTGTCCTCGCGCCGTCCAACCACGACATTCCGCGGCGTCAGCTCATTCCAATGGGATGTCGCACCGCTGCCCGTCTTTGCCAAGCCGGCCAACGTGTTGCACAGCGACGCCTACTGCATCACCAAGGCTTCCCGGAACAAGGATCTGGCATGGAAGTTCGTGGAATTCGCGCTCGGACCGCAGGGCGCCGCAATCATGGCCGGCACCGGTCGTACGGTGCCATCGACCATCAAGGTCGCCCAGTCGCCCGCGTTCCTTGACCTGTCGCGGCCGCCTGGGAACGGGCAGGTCTTCATCGACGCGATCCCGCACATCCGTCCCATGCCGGCGATCTCGACCTGGCCCGAGATCGAAGACATCACGGGCGGCATTCTCGAGAACGCGCTTTATCACGGTGAGAACATCGACTCGGTGATCGCAGAGCTGGATCGCCAGACCCGGCCTATCTTCCAGCGCGCCTCGTCCGGTTGATGGCTAACTGGCGCCCGCCGGAATCCATGGTTGATCATGTGGGCGCAACGTTGGATGGCAGTCGCGGCACCGACCGCGGAGTCGACCTCGGCCTCGTTGCCCACCGACCGCTTTGTGACCGGGGCCGCGTGGGCTGGTGCCGCGTATAGCGTGACCGCAGCGAAAACAAGCAGTGCCAACAGAATGCGCATGGGGGTGGGCCTCTTAGCGGGAGCCGAAGAGCTGTGTCCAGTAGTAGCGGTAGGGGCCTCCGGTGGCGCGCCCGATACCGACGGCTTTGTGGTGGCAGTTGAGGATGTTGGCCTTGTGGCCGGGTGAGTTCATCAGCTGGTCCATGGTCGCCTTTGCGCTGGCATTGCCGGCGGCGATGTTTTCCGCCGACGGCCACTGGTAACCAGCGCGTTTGGCCCGGTCCCATGGCGAGCTGGCGTCCAGAGACGTGTGGGAGAAGTATTCGTTGGCGGCCATGTCAGCGCTGTGTGCCTTGGCTGCCTGGGTGAGCTTCTCATTGGAGCTGACCGGGGCGCATCCGGCATCAGCACGGCGCTCGTTGATGAGCACTACCATCTGTGCTTCAGGGGAAAGCTTTGATGGGGAAGGGCTGGGCGACGGCGACGCTGACGGCGAGGGCGTTGAACTTGGCGTGGCTGCCGGAGATGACGTAATGGCGCCCGCGATGATCGGCGCCTGCGATTGCGGGTCACCGCTGATGGCGTAGGCGACGGCGCCCGCGGCGACGCTTACGGCGAGTGCAGCACCGCTGAGTTTCAGCAGAAGCGCTCCACTGTGGACAGTGGCCGCAGAACTATTCGTCTTCCCAAGAAGCAGCGCCAGCGTCGCATGGGACAGGGCATGGGTGCTGAGGCGTTTACAGTCTGGACAGCGGCGGATGTGGTGGTCGGCGCTGGAACGCTGCCGGGCATTGAGCTCCCATTGGGTACCCCCAAGAAGCCTTTCCAGACCTCGGCACCGGCCACGCTGGCGGGCCACAACCATGGCCTTGACGGCGGTGCCCAGAGCCGAGCGGGCCCGGTGCACCAGCACCGCGGCGTGAGCCCGCCCGACTCCGAGCACGTCTGCGATCTCTTTGCTGGACAGCTCCCACCGCACCGCGAGCTCGAGCACCGCACGCTGTCGCGGCTCAAGACCGTGTGCCGCGCTCCAGACGAGTTCCTGCGCTTCGCGTTGCTCCGCAACGCTTTCCGGCCCTACGGTGTCATCGGCCAGGTTGGCGGCCTCCAACAGGGGTACCAGGACCGGCTGCCTGGCGTGAGTCATCGCCCGGCGATAGGCGATCGAGAACAGCCACGTCTTGACCGAGGCCGGATCGCGCAGCTTGCACAGATCGCGCCACGCGACGAGAAAGGTCTCCTGCACGATGTCTTCAGCCAGGTGATGGTCGCCGACTTGGCGCTGCACGAAACTTATCAAGCCGGGCCGGTAACGGTGGTAAAGCTGATCGAAGGCAGCACGATCCGCTGACGCTGCGGCTATGACCAAAGCTGCGTCGGACGTCATCGGCTGCCTCCAGGGGGTACAAGGGGTTCGATAGTAAGTCCGGCCACAGCTCTCAGCATTACGGTCAGCGGACAAGATTTCTTGCGGCTATCTGGGTCGGGGAGGGTTCGTTCGTAAAGATGTCTGTCTATTGACGTTACCGAAACACGATGTCATCATCCATGAAATATCCTATAGGATTTGCTTTGACAACTAGGTGGTTCCGATGCCGCTCCATCGTCCCCTTGCCCTGCTGCTCTCGGCCGCCCTCGCTGTGACTAGCCTGACCGCCGTGGCACATGGCACCGCATTGGCCGGGTTCGCGCCCGGCGACCCAAACACCCTCTGGTACGACGAAGCCGCTTCCGACTGGGAATCGCGTGCCTTGCCGATCGGCAACGGTGCCCTCGGTGCGATGGTTTTCGGCGGTCTGGCCACCGAACATTTGCAGTTCAACGAAAAGACACTGTGGACCGGTGGGCCCGGGTCGTCTGGCTACAACAACGGCAACTGGACCTCCCCGCGCCCGACCGCTATCGCCGAAGTGCAGTCCACCATCGACAGTCAGGGAAAGATGTCACCTGATGCGGTCGCCGCCAAACTCGGCCAGGCCCGTTCTGGCTATGGCTCCTACCAGACCTTCGGCGACTTGTGGCTGGACGTAGCCGGCACCATGAATGCCACCGGCTACCGGCGCTACCTCAATCTCGCTGACGCCACCGCCGGGGTCACTTACACCGTCGGCACCGTCGGGTACAGCCGCGAATACCTTGCCTCCTTCCCGGCCGGTGTCATCGCCGGGCGGATTACCGCCACATCGGCCGGGAAGGTCTCCTTCACCCTGCGGGTGTCGTCGCCGAGAGCCGACCAGACGGTGTCTGTCTCCAACGGACGGCTCACCATCCGCGGCACCCTGGCCGGCAACGGACTGAAGTTCGAGGCACAGATCCAGGTGCTCACCGCCGGCGGCACACGGACCGACGGCACCGACCGGATCACTGTCTCCAACGCAGACAGCGCGGTATTCCTGATGTCCGCTGGCACCAACTACGCCGACACCTATCCGGCATACCGGGGTACCGATCCGCATGCGGCCGTGACGTCCAAAGTGGACGCCGCGGTGGCCCAGGGCTGGACCGCGCTGCGGGCCGCTCATGTCAGCGATCATCAGGCGCTGTTCAACCGGGTCACCCTCGATGTCGGCGGGGTGATGCCTTCCCAGCCCACCGACGATTTGCGGGCGGCGTACACCGGTGGCGGCAGTGCGGCCGACCGGGCGCTGGAGCAGCTGTTTTTCGCCTATGGCCGCTATCTACTCATCGCCTCATCGCGGGCCGGGTCGCTGCCGGCCAATCTGCAGGGCGTGTGGAACAACGCGACCAGCGCACCGTGGGCGGCCGACTACCACACCAACATCAACCTGCAGATGAACTACTGGCCGGCCGAGGTCACGAACCTCGGCGAGACCACCGAGCCGCTGACCCGGTTTATTGAGGCGCTGCGGGCACCGGGGGAGAAGACGGCGACGGAGATGTTCGGCAGCCGGGGCTGGGTCGTGCACAACGAGACCAACCCGTTCGGCTTCACCGGCGTGCACGACTGGGCGACTGCGTTCTGGTTCCCCGAGGCTGCCGCATGGCTCACCTGGCATCTCTACGACCACTACCGGTTCACCGGCGATCTCACATACCTGCGAAACCGGGCCTATCCACTGATGAAAAGCGCGGCTCAGTTCTGGCTGGACAACCTGCACACCGATCCACGCGACGGCAAACTCGTGGTCTCGCCCAGCTACTCACCTGAACACGGCGACTTCTCCGCGGGCGCGGCGATGTCCCAGCAGATCGTGTGGGACTTGTTCACCAGCACGATCGAGGCAGCCGGTGTAGTCGGGTCGGATACCGCGTTCCGCGATGAGCTCATCGCAGCTCGCGCTCGGCTGGATCCGGGCACACGCGTCGGTTCGTGGGGGCAGTTGCAGGAGTGGAAGACCGACTGGGACTCGCAGACCGACACCCACCGGCACGTCTCGCACCTTTACGGCCTGCATCCGGGCCGGCAGATCCAGCCGGGCAGCACCTTCGGCAATGCGGCCAAGGTGTCCCTGAACGCCCGGGGCGACGGCGGCACCGGCTGGAGCAAGGCCTGGAAAATCAACTTCTGGGCGCGGCTGCGCGACGGCGACCACGCACACAAGATGATCAGCGAGCAGCTGAAATCGTCCACTTTGGCCAATCTTTTCGACACCCACCCGCCGTTCCAGATCGATGGCAACTTCGGCGCCACCGCAGGCATGGCCGAAATGCTGCTGCAATCACAGGCCGGCATCGTCGACGTGCTGCCCGCCCTGCCGGCGGCCTGGCCCAGTGGCTCATTCAAGGGAATGCGGGCCCGCGGCAACATCACGGTCGACGCCAGCTGGCAGAACCGCGCAGCCACGACCTTCATGCTGGCCACCGGTACGGCAGGTGCCGTGTCGGTGCGCAACGCGATGTTCACCGGGTCCTACACCTTCGTCGACGTGGCCACGGGAGCGGCCGTGCCGGTGACCCGCAACGGCGACACCATCACGTTCACGGCACAGGCCGGGCACACCTACCGGGCGACGGCTACGCCGACCAGCACCGTCCCGCAGTCGCAGATGCGGGTGTCCAGTGTGGACAGTGAGGAGACCAGCGGCGAGAACGGCCGGGCAGCCAACGTGCTCGACGGGAATCCGGCGACGATCTGGCACACCCAGTGGACTGGGACGGCCGCGCCGATGCCGCACCAGGTCACCCTCGACCTCGGCGGATCCTACGACGTCACCACGCTGCGCTACCTGCCGCGATCTGGTGGCGGCAACGGCACCATCGCCCGCTACGAGGTGTATGTGTCCGCCGACGGAACCACCTGGGGGAGCCCGGCCACGGCCGGAACCTGGCCTTCTGGCGCGGCGGAGAAGACGGCATCGTTTGCCGCGGTGCGCGGCCGGTTCGTGCGGCTGCGTGCGCTCTCGGAGGTCAACGGCAACCCATGGACCTCGGCTGCCGAGCTCAACATCACCGTTCTCGGCGCCACGGCCCGGGTCGGCCCGATCCGCGGTGTCCGAAGTGGACGGTGTGCTGACATCGCCCGGGCCGCGACCTTGGTGCTGTGGGACTGCGACGCCAGCTCCGGCCAGCAGTTCACCGTGGCCGCCGACGGCACGCTGCGGACAGACACCGGCTGCCTGGATGCGGGCAGCGGTGGCGACGTGCGGATCTCGGCCTGCGTGGCCGGGGCCGCCTCACAGCGGTGGACCTACGACCATGCCACTCAGACTCTGCGCAACGCCGGTACCGGCACGTGCCTGGACGCCAACGGCGGGGCCAGCGCCAACGGCACGCGGCTGATCACCTGGTCGTGCACCGGCGCTACCAACCAGCAGTGGATCCTGCCGTAACCCGGCGGGCCCAGATTAAGCAGGAGAGCTCACATGATCAGCACACATCGAAAGATACGCAGACTCTTTGCCACGTTGGAAGTAGCGGGCCTTATTGAGGGTGGCCAACCTGACGGTGGGCGAGGTCGCTGGCGATCAGCCCGGCTCCAGTTACTCCGGCTCGTGGGCCTAGCTCTGACAGCACGATAGGTAAATCGCCTGTGGCTAGTGGAAGTGAACGCTGGTAAACGACGCTGCGGATTTCGGCCAGCAGCTGGTTTCCGAGGCCGGCCAGGCCACCGCCGATGACGATCATCGACGGGTTCATGAAGCTGACCAGGCTGGCCAGCACCTCCCCAAGACGGCTTCCCCCTTCGCGTACGAGGCGCAGGCACGCCGGGTCTCGCTGGACCGCGCCGTCGCCCACATCTCGCGCGCTTACCGCGCCGGCCGCCGCCAGACGGGCAGCCAGATACGGCGATGCTGCCGCGCGGGCAGCGGCTTCGGCATTGCGGCCGAGCGCGGAGCCGCTGAAGTAGGCCTCCAGGCAGCCGTTGTTGCCGCAACTGCAGACCGGCCCGCGAGGGTCGAGCTGGATGTGGCCGATGTCGCCGGCGCAGCCATTTACGCCGCGGTAGATTTGCCCGCCGAGGTGAATTCCACAACCGACACCGGTGCCGACCTTGACGAACAGAAAGTTCTCGACGCTGCGGGCAATACCGCGGTATGCCTCGCCGGCGCTCATGATGTTCACATCGTTATCGACGATGGCCGGGCAGCTGAACTCCATTTCCAGGGCGGCCCGCAGCGGGAACCTGTCCCATCCCGGCATGATCGGCGGGGAAACGGGCATGCCGTCACCGACACTCACGGGGCCGGGCACCCCGATGCCGATGGCGTTCAAATGCTGGAATGCCCCATTGCTGCGCAGCTTGGAGAACAGCTCGGTGATCCGCTGCAGGATAGCGGCCGGCCCGGCTTTGACGTCGGCTTCTTCGCTCAGCCCGGCCAGCGGCTCAAGACGGCCGTCGGTGATCTCGATATCAATTGAGGTTGCCCCGAGATCGATTGCACCATAGCGGATTCCCGGGTCAAGCGTGACCAATGTGGATGGACGGCCGCCCCGCGATGGCGCTGGGCCGCCGTCTTGTACCAGGCCTGACGTCAGCAGGGCATCCATTTCAGACGCCACCCGGGTACGGGGGAGCTCTAGGTGGTCGCCGAGCTCCACTCGCGACATGGGCCCGTTGTCACGCAAGAGGCCAAGCATCCGCACCTGGACGGAATCCGGCGGGAGGGCTGCGGGTTCGGCGGCTTTGACGCCGCTGGCAAGACTCACGCGGCCGCGGCCATGACGGACCGCAGATGTGCGAGCCCGTTGCGGGCGAGGTCGTCCTGGCTTTGCGCCAGTGGGCGCCAGATGGCCGCGGCAACTGCGATCGCCTCGTTGTCACCGGTGAACGATTCCAGGCAGACCGCTTCGCGGTAGCCGGTGCCGGCCAGTGTGGCCAGCCACTTTGCCCAGTCAAGGTGATCGTCGCCGGGTGCGCCCCGGTGAGTGCCGCTGACCTGAACATGCACTAGCCGGGGCCCGGCCTGTGCGACTGCCGCGTAGGGATCGGTTTCTTCAATGTTCATGTGGTAGCTGTCGAGCATGATCCCTACGGTGTCTGGAAGCCCGTCAAGTGCTTCAAGTGTTTGCCCGACAGTGTTTAGCACGCTAGTTTCATACCGATTAAGAGCCTCGAGACCAATTCTGATTCCCCGTTCGGCCGCGTAGTCCGCCAGAGGTGCCAGGCTCTCCCGCAGCTGCCGGTAGACGTCGCCTCGCTCGTCTGCGGTTAGCCTCCAGGTTCGCCCGACCGAGGCGTAGAGTGGGCCACCTACCGAGGGTGCTCCAACGGCCACAGCGAGATCGATGCACGAACGCACGTAGTCCTGGGTCCGGGCCACGGTCTCGGCGTCAGCCGCCACGAGCTCACGGCCCGGCGACGTCACCGCGATCACCGCCGCCGCGGAAAGCCCGTGGCTGGCAAGGGTTTTCCAGACGCTTCCGGGTTCCCAGTCACCGAGGTTCTCGACCGGGAGTTCCATGGCGTCAAAGCCCCAGGCAGCAAGCCTCGGGGCAAGCCGGGCCACGGTGTCGCTGGTGATCGGGGATTCCCAGATCCAGGGATTGGCTCCGATGGCGAACATGTCCGTCCTCTGCAGAAGGTGGGGCGCACCCGCTTGCGGGTACGCCCCACGGGTTTTACTTACCGCCCCAGGTTTGCGGGTAGCCCGGCAGCGAGGTACACCCGCACATGGCGTAATGCAGTGGCGGCATGTTGGGCTGCACGTACTGGCTCAAGTTGGCCGAGGTGATCGTCGGCTGCGGCAGCTTCCACGGGCTGGCGACCTTCTCGCCGCTGAGGATCCGCAGCGCCGCGATGACCGGGGTCCGCCACTGGAACGTTGGATAGGTCGGGGCGATGGCAGTCAGTTTCTTGTCCTGCCACATCTTGAGGAAGTCCTGCTGATCCTCGCCCACCATCGGCGGGATCGGCTTGCCCGCGTCCTCAAACGCTTCAGCCGCGGCAACAGCCGTCGCGCCGGCGTCCATCCAGACGCCGTCGATATTGCCGAATCGCTGGATATAGTTGGTGACAATGGTCTTGGTCTTGGCTGGGTCGCCGTCGGTGTACTCCACGCCGGCAACGTCCAGTTTGGACTTGTCGAAGGCCACCTTCGCCGCAGACCAGCGGGTCTCGAGCACATCCACGCCGGGCAGGATGCGCAGCGCCAGGATCTTCCCGCCTTCCTTGACGTTCTGGGTCAGGAATTCCGCTCCGGTCGCGCCGAACGCGTACCCTCCAATGGGGTTAATGAAGGTGACTGGGCACTTGGTGTTGACGCCGCGGTCGAAGACGATGACCGGCACCTTGGCGCAGGCCTGCTCGACAGCTGGGGTGAGGGTGGCCGTCGTGTTTGGAGACACGATCAGCGCGTCACAGCCCTTGCCGAGCAAATCGTTGATGTCGGAGATTTGCTTGTCGTCCTTGCTTTCTGCGTCAGCCACGGTGAAGGTCTTGATCTCCGGGTGCAGGGCCACCTCGGCTTGCATGTTCTTGATACCGACCTGCCGCCAAGGGTTGCCTACTCCCGCGTTGGAGAAGCACAGGTGATACGGCCCGGCCTTCTTGTATTTGGTGGTGTCGGCCAGTTGCGGATCGAGCGCCTGTTCCCATGGTTTATCGCTGGGGCCCTGTGGTGACGCGTTGCGCAGGGCGATCTCGCGGTCGTAATCGGCCTGGACAAAGAACTTTGACTGCTCACCTGTCCCGGCACCCTTGCTTGGTGGGGTTTCGCCGGGGGCGTCACTGGCACAGCCTGCCGCGGCAAGCAACGTACCCGCGACGGCAAACACGGCGAACGTTCTGGATATTTTCACGTTGTTGTCCTCACATCCCTCGTTGGTGGTACGGATTTCCGGCCTGGCCCGCCGTGGCGAGGTCGCTTTCTTTCAGGTCCGGCGCGCACGTCTGCCCACGGCGACAGCAGCGATGATGATCAGCCCCTGTACCGCGGATTTCAAAGCGCCGGAAACTCCAAATAGGTTGAGCAACGTAAACAAGATCTCGAGTGTGACGGCCCCGAGCATCGCTCCCGCCACCGAGCCACGGCCGCCGCCGAGCACGACTCCGCCCAGTACCACCGCGGTGATAGCGGTGAACTCAAGCCCGGCACCGACTTGAAAGGAGACTCCGCCGTAGCCGCCGAGCAAGACGGCGGCGATGGCGGCGAATGCCCCGCTGAGGAGGAAGGCAATGATGCGCATGAGGTTGACCCGGGACCCGGAGAGCGCTGTTGCCCGCGGGTTTCCGCCCACGGCCATCAGTACCTTGCCGAAGTCGGAGCGCATCAGCACCACCGCGATGGTGGCAACTCCCGCCAACACGAGCACCGCGTAAGGCAGCTGTTGCAGATAGGGCACACCTTCGATGCCACGCCGCCCCAGCAGGCGGAAGTCCTCGGTAAGCGCTCCGCGTGGCGAGCCGCCCGTCCAGGTGTAGACCGCGCCGACCAGGATCAGGTACATGCCGAGCGTCGTAATGAATGACGGCACCCGCAGCATGGTCGTGATGAGCCCGTTAACCAGCCCGACCAGCAACCCGAACCCCGTCATCAGAGCCACGACCGGCCAGGTCATAGCAGGGTCGCCGTCGATGAGGCGGGCCGCAATCACGACTTCTGCGGTGACCAGCGAGCCGACCGACAGGTCGAAGTCACCGGCCACGATCACGAAATACTGCCCGGCGGCCAGGATGACCAGGGGTGCTGCCCGCTTAAGGAACGCCAGTAGCGAAGGCGGGTCATAGAAACTGGGCTGGCGAATCGCGATGAGCACCAGCAGTGCAGCCAGGATAGCCACGATAGGCCCGATCCCGGTCAGCCCCTTGAATCGCCACCGGCTCGGCAGCGCCGCTTCGGCCGTCATGCCATCGCCTCCTTACGCCGCAGCCGCAAGGCATAGATGGCCACTGCGGCGATGATGACCGTCCCCCGGACGACCTGTTTAAAGAAAGGGTCGATGGCCAGCTGATTGAAGATGCTGTCGATGGCTGCCAGAAGTGCCACGCCGCCAACGGTTCCGGCGACTCCGCCGCGCCCTCCAGCCAGGACAGTCCCGCCGAGTACCACGGCTGCAATGGATTCGAGGTCGTAGCCGCCCTCGGCGCCGACTCGGGGCGCACCCGCGCCGAGCCTGCTCGCCAGGTAAAGACCGGCGATACCCGCACACACCGAGCAGATGACGTGGGTGCGGATGAGGACCCAGTCGGTGCGGACACCGGAAAGCCGTGCCACATCAAGGTCGCCACCGGCAGCCAGCACATGGTGGCCGAAGCGGGTGCGTTTGAGCACCACCCACGCCGCAGCCGCCACTGCCGCCATGAGCAGGAACGACATCGGTACCGGGCCGATGCGGTCATATCCCAGGCGCTGGAATGAGGCCGGGACAGACCCGGCCGGGCCGGCATAGCCCTGCTCCAGGTAGCCCTTGATGAGGAGCCCGACGCCTAGCGTGGCGATGAACGCATTGACCTGGAGCTTGGTGATGAGCAGGCCGTTGAGGAGCCCGATCGCGGCCGAGATAGCAAGCACCGCAAGGATCGCGGGCAGGATCATGGCGTCCGAGCCGGCCATTGTCTCCGCCGCGATGAGCGAGGTCAGGCTGATCACATACGCAACCGACAGGTCCAGTGATCCGGCCAGGATCGCAAACGTCTGTCCTATCGCGACAATGCCCAACCCGGCTGCCCGCTGCAGCATGCTGACCATGCTGGACTGGGTGAAAAGCGAGCCGCCGTCGGCATAGACGAGTATTCCGCCGATGGTCAGGGTCACCGCAAGGGCGGCCCACACTCCGCGTTCGCGCAGGCCGGTCATGAGACGGCCCCGGTTGCCAGGCCGACCACCGATTCCTCAGGGGATCCGGCGGGAAGCTCTCCGGCGATCCGCCCGTCGCGCAAGACAATGATCCGGTCGCTCATGCCAAGCAGCTCGGGGAGCTCCGACGAAATCATCAACACCGCGGCACCGTCGTTGGCAAGCTGGCGGATCAGGTCGTGAATGGCGGCCTTGGCGCCCACGTCGATGCCCCGGGTCGGCTCGTCGAACAGCAGTATTCGCGGTGTCATCGCCAGCCATCGCGCCAGGATGACCTTCTGCTGGTTGCCGCCGGATAGGTACTGGATTTCCTGCTCCTCACCCGCGGCATGCACCTGTACCCGGGCCAGCAGTTCACGGCTGCGCACCGCCCGCGCCATGCGGCCGGTCCATGCGGGGGTGACGGACCGCAATACCAGCAGAGCATTGTCCAACACGGACTGTCCGAGCACGAGCCCTTCGGCTTTGCGATCCTCGGTCACATAGGCGATTCCCGCGCGGACTGCCTGCCGTGGCGATCGCAGCCGGACCGGGGCTCCGTCGACAAGCATCTCGCCGGTGGTAAACCGGTCCACCCCGAAAAGTGCCCGCGCGAGGGAAGAGCGGCCGGATCCTTGCAGCCCACCGATCCCGAGCACCTCACCGCCACGCAGCTCAAGGTCGATACCGTGAAGCTTGCGGCTGCCGGCGCCGCGCAGCACCACCCTGGTGGGGCCACCCACGGATGCGGCACGATCGGGATAGTAGTGTGCCAGCTCCCGCCCGACCATGTGCCGCACCAGCGTTTCCGGACTGGCCGCCGCGGTGTCCAATGTGGTCACCAGCTTGCCGTCCTTGAGCACGGTGATCCGGCTGGACAGGTCGAAGACCTCCTTCAGACGGTGCGACACATAGAGAATGCCGATACCACGCTCCTGAAGAAGGCGCACCAGGGCATAGAGCAGCTCCACCTCATGGTCAGCCAGCGAAGCAGTCGGCTCGTCCATGATGAGCACCTCGGCGTTAAGAGAGAGCGCCTTGACGATTTCCACGACCTGCTGGCGCGCGACCCCCAGAGTCCCGGCAATCGCCTGCGGGGAAAGGCCTTCCTGACCCACGGAGGCGAGCAGCTCCTCCGTGCGCTCGTTCATCGCGCGCAGATCGACCAGCCCACGCCGCAACGGCTCACGGCCAAGAAACACATTCTGCGCCACAGTACGCTCCGGCAGCAGGTTGAATTCCTGATGGATGATGCCGATCCCGGCCGCCTGCGCCTGCCGCGGGTCGCGAAAGGACACCGGATTTCCGTTGAGGTGAATGGTTCCGGCATCCGGATGATATGCGCCCGAGGCGATCTTCATCAGCGTTGACTTGCCAGCACCGTTCTCGCCCACGACAGCGTGGACTTCACCGGCCTGCACCTGCAGCCCAACTCCATCGAGCACCCGGACGCCCAGAAAAGACTTGCCAATCCCGTTCAGCTCCAGCAGCACGACGCCTCCTCGGGGCTTTTGTATCTATCGCAGAAACTTTTGCGAAAAGCGCCGAAACTCTTCGGGCAGGACGCTAGCCACATAGGACAGTTTTGACAAGACCGTTACCGGCCGGAAACGGTAGCGGTCTGATAGCCAACGCCTCTACCAGGCTCGATAGGGATTCTGTTGGGTCATATTGGTATTTGTTTTTTGCTCAAACAAAACAAAGTTATCCCGCGAGTAACAAAAGTCTGCAAGCGTTGCATTGACTTCTATCATCGTCTGCGCCAGGCTCGGTAAAAACGATTGGCCGCCGCGGCGGGCGCTCAATCACCTCAACCGCTCACCATCTGGAGGACAACCGATGGACCGCCGCAAGCATGTCCTAAGTGGACTATTAGCTCTTGCAAGTGTCATAGCAGGCTTAGCGTTTACCTCCCCAACAAAAGCTGCGCCGGCCTTTCGGGCGCTGGTGTTCAGTGAGACCGCCGGTTACCGGCATGACTCCATCCCAGCTGGGCTCACCATGTTCAGCCAGCTCGCCACAGCGAACAACTTCGAGATCGTGACCTCCGAGAACTCCAGCGTCTTCACCCCGGCCAACCTCGCCACGTTTGACGTGCTGGTGATGTTCCAAACCTCGGGCATGGTGTTCGACAATGACGCTCAGCGCCAGGCGGTGCAGGGATTCATCAACAGCGGCAAGGGAATCGCCGCGATCCACAACGCCACCGACATGGGCATCGACACCGAATACCCGTGGTGGGACAACACCATCAACGGTGGCGCGCACATGCCCGCCCACTCTCCCGGCGTGCTCCAAGGCACAGCGAAGGTGGCCGACAAAGTTCACCCTTCGACAACTGGGCTGCCGGACAACTGGGTCCGCAACGAGGAGTGGTACAACTTCGACCGCAACGCCCGCGGTGACGTGCACGTCCTCGTCACCGCCGACGAACGCACCTACAACCCCGGCAGCGCGGCAATGGGACCGGACCATCCGATCTCCTGGTGCCGCGAAGCCGAAGGCGGCCGGGTATGGGCCACCGCCATGGGGCACGACA
>DPJL01000107.1 GCA_003543035.1 Micromonosporaceae bacterium
CCCCGGCGGGGCGGGCGCGGCGGGCGGCCAGCCGCGCCAAGGTGGTGGTCTGCGATACCACGCAACGGCACAAGATCGGATCTGGGGAGGAGCGGGGGCCGGCGGCTGTGCGGGTGGTCGTGGCCGGGGCGCTGCACGATGGGATGCGGCCAGGCGACGTGACCATTAGTCAGCTGCTGGCCACCCATCAGCCTGATGCAGCCGCCGCGGTGGCGGTGGGCGGGCACGGGGTGCTGGTGCAGCTGTACACCTCCGGCACCACGGGCGCGCCGAAGGCGGTGCCACTGCCGGTGAAGGGCTTGGCGGCGCTTCACACCTATATGGAGTATGGCCTGGACATCAGCGATGACGACGTGTATTGGAATGCCGCCGACCCCGGCTGGGGATACGGGTTGTTCTACGGCATCATCGGCCCGCTGGCTGCCGCCCGGTGTAACCTGCTGCTGGCTTCCACGTTCAATCCCGAGCTCACGTGGAAGGTCATGGCCAGGTTTGGGGTCACCAATTTCGCCGCCGCCCCCACCGTATTCCGGGCCTTACGCGGCGGCTGCCCACCGAACGCGGGTGATCTGCCGCTGCGGCGCCTGTCTTCGGCCGGTGAGCCGTTGACCGCCGACGTCATCGAGTGGGCGACCGAAACGCTTGGCGTTGCGGTGCGTGACCATTACGGGCAAAGCGAACACGGCATGGTCATCATTAACGGCTGGCACCCCGATACCCAGCGTCCGTTGAAGACCGGCTCCATGGGGTGTGACATGCCCGGCTGGAAGACCGCGGTGCTGCTGGACGACAAGGACGAGATCGCCCCGCCGCACACGGTCGGCCGCATCGCCATCGATGTACCCGCCAGCCCACTGCTGTGGTTTCCCGGCTACTTGCATGCCAGCGTGCAGACCGCCGAACGGTACAGCCCCGACCGGCGCTGGTACTACACCGGCGACACCGGCTGGTGCGATGAGGACGGGTACGTGTTCTTCACCGCCCGCGAGGACGACGTCATCATCATGGCCGGTTACCGCATCGGCCCGTTCGAGGTGGAAAGCTGCCTGGTCAGCCACCCCGATGTGGCCGAGGCTGCGGTCGTTGGGGTACCCGACCCGCTGCGCGGTGAGGTTATCGAAGCGTTCGTGGTGCTGTGCGAAGGTGCCACACCGTCACAGGCGTTGGCAACACAGTTGCAGCAGCACGTCAAGCAAACGTATGCCGCGCACGCCTACCCGCGCACGGTCCACTTTGTCCCGGAGTTGCCGAGGAACCCGAGCGGCAAGATTCAACGATCGGCATTGCGGCAGCAACGCAGCCACCAGGTCACTGCCAACTCCAGCGAGGAATCCGGATAGGAAACGAGAGCAGACCATGTACCAACTTCGGTGGTATGTATCAGGTGCGGCAAGCCGGTTTGGTTGACGCCGTTTTGGTCGAGGCGCCGCTGCCTCGCGGACCTTACCCATCCCCCCAAGTGGCGGGCCCGGTGATTGTGTACCGGGCCCGCCCAAAGCAGTTCGGTACCCCGTGGCCCAAAGGTGCACCACCACCACCACCACCACGCCGCTCGGCGGCTGAGGAGAGTTTTCAGTGGATATCAACGGCGCAGCAGCACTTGTCACCGGCGCAGCAAGCGGCCTGGGCCAGGCGACCGCTCAAGCACTCACTGACGCCGGTGCCAGAGTGGTCCTGCTCGACACCGACGCACAGCGTGGCCGCGCGATCGCGCAGCAGATGGGTGCCGCGTTCACGCCCGGTGATGTCACTGACGCCCACGATGTGGCCCGTGCCGTGAAGCTGGCCACCGCCACCGGTCCACTGCGAGCGGTGGTCAACTGCGCGGGCGTGGGTGACGGCGGTCGTGTCATCGACCGTGACGGCAACCCTCACGACCTCGCCCGGTTCCAACGTGTCATCGCGATCAATCTGATTGGCACGTTCAATGTGCTGCGACTGGCCGCTGCCGCCATGGCCCGGCTGGATCCAAACGGCGACGGCGAACGGGGAGTGGTCATCAACACCGCTTCCATCGCCGGCATTGAGGGGCAGGTCGGCCAGGTGGCGTATGCGGCATCCAAAGGCGGCGTCATCGGGCTCACCCTCGCCGCCGCCCGCGATCTCGGCACGCGCGGCATCCGCGTGGTCACCGTCGCACCAGGCATCTTCGCCACCAGCATGGCCGAACTCATTCCACAGCCCACCCGCGACACCCAGACCAGCAACCTTGCCTTTCCACACCGCCCAGGACGACCAGCCGAGTTCGCTGCGCTGGTCGTTGCCGCCATCGGCATCCCGTACCTCAACGGCGAAACCATCCGCCTGGACGCCGGTCTACGCATGACCCGCAGGTAGGATGCGCCTCTGCGGTAGCGTCCGCGGGGCAGCACACATTACTCCAATGTGGACACGTTGGTAGGACTATGTCGCCCCATAGCATGCCATTGTGTGGAAGTGGTGCGGTAGAGCCAGCGTGCCGTGACGCATCGGACATCCGTCTGCCGTACCGCTCATCCGGAAACGCGATTGAGCCCGGGTCCTTTGCTCGCGGCCTTCATCCACACCAAACGCGGCACCGCTCACCCGGCCCGGTGCAGGCGCACATGCTATGGCTGGCACTGTGTAGCGCCGGTACGTAGGCCGGGATGATGAACCGGGCGAGGATGGCCGGATGCGTGATGCGGTTATCCTCGCGGCGGTGCGTACGCCGATCGGGCGGCGCAATGGTGGGTTGGCTGGTGTGCACCCGGTGGATCTGGGCGCCTTGGTGCTGCAGGCGCTGGCACGGCGGGCGCAGTTTGATCCAGCCGATGTGGACGATGTGGTGTTCGGGTGCGTGTCGCAGTCCGGTGACCAGTCATGGAACGTGGGCCGTAATGTGGTGCTGGCGGCCGGTTGGCCGGAAACGGTTCCTGGTACCACGGTTGACCGGCAGTGCGGTTCCAGTCAGCAGGCGATCCATTTCGCTGCCGCGAGTGTCATCGCTGGGTACGCCGATCTCGTGGTGGCTGGCGGCGTGGAGGCGATGAGCCGGGTACCGATGGGGTCCAGCGCGCAGGACGGCTGGCCTTACGGTGACGGTGTGCGGCAGCGGTATCACGACCGTGACGGGTTTACGGCCGAGGCGCAACTGCCGTTCGGCCAGGGGATGGCTGCGGAGATGATGGCGCGGCGCTGGGCGTTCTCCCGGTCGCAAATGGACGAATACTCGCTGGCCAGCCACGTCAAAGCGGCCGCGGCGGACTTCGGTACGGAGATAGTGCCGGTGGCGCACCTGTGCGTGGACGAGGGCATCCGCCGCGACGCCAGCATGCAGCGGCTGGCTGGTCTGCCTGCAGTGTTCCAGGCCGATGGCGTGGTCACCGCCGGCTCGTCGTCGCAGATCTCCGATGGTGCGGCTGCGCTGGCGGTGACCACCTCGCCGTGGGCGGCAGCGCATGGTGTGAAGCCGCTGGCCCGCATTCACACTGCTGTCGTGGCCGCAGATGACCCGGTGACGATGCTGACGGCCCCGATCCCGGCGACCGCGAAGGCGCTAACCCACGCCCGGTTGTCCATTGACGACATTGGGGTGTTCGAAGTCAATGAGGCTTTCGCACCGGTGCCGCTGGCGTGGCTGGCCGAGACGGGTGCTGACGCGACGCGGCTCAACCCGCGTGGTGGCGCGATCGCGCTGGGCCACCCACTGGGCGCGTCCGGCGCCCGTCTGATGACATCGATGCTTTGCTACCAGCACGAGCACGGCATCCGCTACGGGTTGCAGACCATGTGTGAAAGCGGCGGCATGGCCAACGCGACCATCCTGGAGCTGCTGTAACCGCCGGGCGCGGACATTGCCCCTAACAGCTCCCTCCCATCGCCGGATTTCGGTCAAAGGCGTCGCCTGCGGCTTGCACCTTGCCGTGGGCGGTGAGCCGGCGTGTGTGGTCTCACGTCGTGAAAGCCGCCGCTGATCCGGTCGCCTGCCGACCTCCTGGTGACGACGCGCGACCCAGCCGGTGCCGATCGCACACACTGCGCTGTTCGTTGTGTTCTTTGAGGTCATATCCGCTATGTGAACAGCTTGTTACGTTTCCGCAAACGCTAATCCGTCCCCACCACTTGATCGAAAGGAGTGGATATGTTCTCGAACGCTTACACGAGACCGGGATACGCCAGAGGCGGTCCGGTCTTATGGGCCGCCGTATGGTCTTTGCTGGCCGCCCTCGTGGCTGCGGCGGTGGCGACACCGGCGCACGCGGCGTCGCTGCAGCAGGTGCCCAACTTCGGCTCCAACCCGGGCAATCTGCTGATGTTCAAGTACATCCCCGACAACCTGCCCTCCAACGCCCCTCTTGTGGTCCCGCTTCACGGCTGTTTCCAGTCCGCCTCCGTCTACGACGATGAGAGTGGCTGGGTAAAGATGGCCAACACCTACCAGTTTGCGCTGTTGTTCCCGCAACAGCAGGACGTCAACGACCCTGGTAGGTCCTGCTTCAACTGGTTCCTGGCCGGGGACAACAGCCGCGGCCAGGGCGAGGCGGCCTCCATCGTCTCGATGGTCAATAACATCAAGGCCAATCATTCGATCAACGCCGCCCGGGTCTTTGTTACTGGCGTTTCTGGCGGCGGCTTCATGTCCTCCAACATGATCGCCGCGTATCCGGATGTGTTCGCCGGCGGCGGGATCGTGGCGGGTGGCCCGGCCAAGTGCGCTAACGCTTCCTTCGAGGCGTTTATGTGTGCGAACCCCGGGGTGAACAAGACCCCGCAGCAGTGGGGCGACATCGTGCGGTCGGGGTTCCCGTCCTGGTCTGGTCCGTGGCCGAAGGTGTCGATCTGGAATGGCACCAGCGACACGGCGGTCAACATCCAGAACCTGACCGAGTTGATGGAGCAGTGGACCAACGTCCACGGGACCGACCAAACACCCGACGAGCAGCACACGGTTCAGGGTTACCCGCGCAAGGTGTACCACAATGGCTCCGGTGAGCCGGTTGTCGAGACGTGGTCGCTGACCGGGCAGCCGCACGGGCAGCCGCTGGACCCCGGACCAGCACCGGCGCAGTGTGGCGTCGCGGGCGGGGCCGGCATGGTGGACATGAACATCTGCGCCGCCTTCCACATGGTGTTCTTCTTCGGCCTGGACGGTTCCGGCGGCGGCGACGCCGAGCCGCCCACCGTCTCGATCACCTCCCCGGCCAGCGGTGCGACCGTGTCGGGCAACGTGCAGGTGACCGCGACCGCAGCCGATAACGTCGGCGTCACCAGGGTCGAGTTCTATGTGGACGGCAGCAGCCTGATCGGTACCGACACCACCGCGCCCTACAGCGTCATCTGGAACGCGGCGGGTGTATCCGACGGCAGCCACAGCCTGACGGCCAAGGCCTATGATGCCGCCGAAAACGTGGGCACCTCGGCCCCGGTGACGGTTACCGTGACCGGAGGCGGCGGAGGCGAGACGGCGACCTTCCCCAGCGCAACGGATGACGGCTATGTCAAGGCCTACTCCGACGGCAGCGGCGCGGAGGTCGGCACGAACAAATACACGCTCGGGCTGGGCCTCGGACGCGGCATCGACAGCAAGATCAACCGGGCGGTGTTGTCGTTTGACACTTCCGCCTTGCCGGACAATGCGGTGATCACCCGTGCCTACCTCACCGTGACCCGCAACTCGTCCTACAGCAACCCGTGGGCCAACCCGGCCGGCAACCAGCTTCTCATCGATGTGCAGACCGGGTGCCTCGGCCCGAACTGCGCCATCGAGACCGCCGACTGGTCGGCCACCGCCACGCAGCTGGGAGTCGGGCAGATCGCCCAATGGACCTCGGGGACCACCGACTCGACCGACTTGAGCTCCACCGGCCTGACCGCGATCAACAAGACCGGGCAGACCCAGGTGAAGCTTCGCTTCTCCCAGTTCCAAACCAGCACCGCCTACGTGATCATCGCCCCGGAGACGGGCGCCACCCTCACCGTCGAATACACCATCCCCTAGCCGCAAACCGGTGCGGGCCGACCATCAACGCGTGCAGCCCCAGCCGCAAAAAGGGCCGGGGCTCCACCTCCAGCCAGACCATCCAGAGGCTGCGAAGGTCAGGGGCTGGGGGCAGCCGACACACGTTGGACACCCACATTGGCCCGCCAAGCCGCGAGGCGATGCTCAGGGCACATAGAACACCAGCCTAGATGGCATCAAGGCACATAGTGCGTCGTTAACGTGTTCATTACTGTCCCATCTATAACCCCACCTCGGCGGTGACCACGCGGGTGGGGGGTGAGCCGGAGACCTTCCGGCGGTGCGGGGGGAGGACGTCCCTGGACCCCGAGGAGCGCCATAGGCGCCCCGCGGCAGAACTCAAGGGCTAGCAACGCGATGCGTAACCGGAACCGCATCGCGGACAACACAGCACGCGGCTGCCACGAGGGCAGCGCATGAATCACATTCTTGTTCGAAAAGGGCTGGTCGACATGACGGATATACGCCATTTCAGTGAACGGATCGTAGCCGGGGCGGACGGGGCGGAGATCGCGGTCGCGCAGTGGCCCGGTCCGAAAGGGCCGCTGGTCTGCGTGCATGGTCTGACGTCACATTCTCGGGCGTTCGCGGGCCTGGCCACGGAGCTTGCCGACTACGCCTTGATTGCCGTGGACTGCCGTGGGCGGGGCCGCTCCTCCAAGGAGCCACCGTTTGGGTTGGAGCAGCACGCCGCCGATCTGGCCGCCGTGATGGACGGGTTGGACATCGACACGGCAACCATCGTCGGCCACTCCATGGGGGCATACATCGCAGGGGCGTTCTACGCCCGCTTCCCGCAGCGGGTGCAGCGACTGGTCTTTGTCGACGGCGGATACCCGCAACCACTGCCGCCCGGGGTGACACCAGACGATCTGTTGGAGTCGACGCTGAGCATGTTCCTGACCAAGATCCGGCGAACCTGGGCCAGCCTTGAGGAGTATCTGGCGTTCTACGAAAGCACCCCTGTCTACCGCGAGGGGGTGGACGGCTACGGCCGGGCGCACTTCGCCTATGACCTGGCCTACCAGCACGACGGCGTCCTCAAGGCCCGGGTCGGCGAGGAATGCGTCGCCGCGGACTGGCGGGAAGTCCTCGACCGCGCCCTGGTCGGTAAGCGGCTGGAGGGCGTCAGCGTGCCGCTGTTGCTCATCCGGGCACTCGGTGGGCTGACCGGCACCGGCGATCTCGTGATCACCGATGAGGTGCGTGAGGCCATCGCCGTCCGGGTGCCGCAGGTTCAAGTAGCCGACGTGCCTGGTGCCAACCATCACACGATTTTGTTTTCCGTTGCGGGCGCGCGTGCCGTTGCCCGTCTCATTGAGGAGTTCCTGAAATGACCGGATGGTCGTCGCGTAGGCGGATGCTGGGCTGGCTTGCCGCCGCCTTATCCGCCCCGTTAGTGCTCACCGCGTGCGGTGCCGATACCGCCGGGGCGCAGACCGGTGTGGACGAGCAACGCATCGTCATTGGTGTGCACGGGCCCAAGTCGGGTCCTGCCGCCGCCCTCACCGAAGGTGCCATGGCTGGTTTCCGGCTCTACATCGACCGGCTCAACCGCAACGGCGGCATCGCCGGGCGCACCGTGGAGATCGTGCAGGCCGACGACCAGTACACCGTCTCCGGCGGCGCGGCGGCCGCCCGGCAGCTGGCCGACAAAGTCTTCCTCGCCTACAACATCATCGGCGCGGATCCGGCGATCGGGGCGCTGCCCGAATTCGAACGCCGCGGCGTGCCGTACATGTCGGTCGCGCTGCCGATGGCGTTGGCGCAAGACAGCGACGTCGCGTTTGTGCTCCCCACACCATTGGAGATGCTGGCCGAGGCGGTGCCGTCCTTCATCCAAGGCAAGCTGGACCCACAGAGGCAGGCCAAGGTCGCGGTCATGTGGGAAAACCAAGACATCATGCGCGACATGCGCGACCATTTCGCCAAAGCCGCTGATGAGGCTGGCCTTGCCATCGTTGCCACGGAAAGTTTCGACCGCGACGCAGCGTCGTATGTGCCCAATGTGCAGCGCGTCCGGGACTCAGGTGCCGATATGGTGGTACTGCTCGGCGGGGTCGCCGTACCGCAGGTGCTCAAAGCCGCCAAACAGATCGGCTACAACCCGACCTGGACCGGCGCCGGCGCGTGGACATTCGACCTGATGAACGCCGCCTCCGGCGGGCTGATGGAAGGCATCGAAGCGGTACGGGCCGGCCGGGTGGCCGACGCCGCCGACTACCGCGAGTTCCTGGAGCAACTCCACAAGACCAACGCGCCCGCACCCATCGACGAGATCTCCTACGCCGGCTGGTCCGGAGCCAGGTTCATCGAACAAGTACTGCTGCGCCTCGACGGCGAGATCACCCGCAAGCGCCTGTTCGACGAACTCACCGCACCCACCTTCAAAGACAACCCGATCATCGTCAACTCGATGGCGCCCTTGTGGTGGGGGCCCGACCGCCGCTATGGCAGCGCCGCCGCACTGCCTAGCAAGGTCGTCGACGGCCATTGGACCGCCACCGGCGACTCGGCCATCCGATTCTAAAGCCGTTCATAACCCGCCAGGCCCACACCGACGTGGTGGGCGCACAGTCCACACCAGATGGAGGTATGCCTAGATGAGCACACTGGTGCTCAGCGGCGTCATCGCCGGACTGATCTACGGCCTTGTCGCCTGCGCCATCGTCTTCGTCCACCGCGCCAGCCGGGTCGTCAACCTCGCCCAAGGCGACATCGGCATGCTCGCCGCGTACGTGTACTTCACCGCCACCGTCACCGGCGGCTGGCCCGCCTGGGCCGGAGTGACGGTGGCCCTGCTGACCGGCGCGGCGCTCGGGTGGCTGATCAACGTGGCCGTCATCAGCCCACTCGGGCAACGCGATCCCGGCACCGGACTGGTGGCCACCCTGGCCATCGCCACCGTTCTGCAGCTTGCCGCCCTGCAAGTCTGGGGCAGCACCGCCCGCCACTTCCCACCATGGATCCCCCGCTGGGACGGCGTCACCGTCGCAGGCCTGGCCCTGCGCGGACCCGAAGTGCTCGCCGTGGCCGTCAGCGGCGTGCTCGTCATGCTGGGATCGTTGGTATATCAGCGGTCCCGGCTAGGTCTGCAACTTCGGGCGGTCTCCGAAAGCCGCCACGCCTCGGCCACCCTCGGCGTGAACGTCAAACAGGTCAGCGGCTGGGCCTGGATGGCCGGCGGCGCCATTAGCGCTACCGCGGCACTGCTGATCGCTCCACTGACCCGCTTCGACCCCTACTTCATGTTCGCGGTGATGACCAGCGCACTGGTCGCCGCGCTACTGGCCGGATTCACCTCATTCCCGATGGCCATGGCTGCCGCGCTAGCCATCGGCGTCATCAAAAGCATCATCGGATTCCACATCGCCACCCCCGGCATCAACGACGTCCTCCTGTTCGCCTTCGCCATGATTCTGCTACTGCTCAAGCCGCCGGCCACCTTAAGGACGGTCTCATGAACCGCACCCGCGGCCGGCTATGGATGGCCAGCCCGATCGTCACCTTCACCGTGCTGCTCGCCGCCGCCGCAGTCCTTTCCGGACAAGGCAACACCTACGTGGTCTACCTCTACGGCGTCGGCTTGGTCTACGCCACCGCCACCCTCGGGCTACACCTGCTCTACAACGACTGCGGTGAAATCTCCCTGGCCCAAGCCGCACAAGTCGCCCTCGGCGGCTTCGTCGGCGCCCACCTATTCACACTCGCCCCCGGCCCGCTCGGCCCACTGCTGCTTATCGCAGGATCGGTACTCGCCGGTGCCATCTGCGGTGCGCTGGTGGCCATTCCCATGCTGCGGCTACGAGGTCTGGCCGTCGCCGTCGTCACACTGCTACTCAACGCCGCCGTCTTCCACTTTGTGCTGCGCTTTGCCGACTTCGCCGGTGGATCCGGTGGAATCCGGTTACGCTCAGCCAACTGGCTACCCGGCAACGACCTGTACGCCGTCACCTGGCTGACAATCCTGGCCATCGGCGCCGTCGTGGCGATCCAGCTGCTGCGCCGCGGACGCTTCGGGCTCGGGCTGCGCGCCATCCGCGCCAACGAGAACCTCGCCCGCTCCACCGGCGTCGCCGCAGAACAGTACCGCGTCGCCGCCTACACCATCGCCGGCGCCACCGCCGGCATCGCCGGAGCCATGTGGGTCATCCTCCACCAAGGCATCGCACCATCCGCATTCACCGACGCATCCTCGCTCGTCCTGCTGACCATGGCCCTGCTCGGCGGCCGCGGCAGCATCATCGGCCCCATGGCCGCCGCCATCTCCACCGGACTGCTCACCGGTCTTCTCGGCCGTTACGGCATCGTGGTCAGCTTCGTGGCCCCAGCAGTGCTGCTGCTGGTGCTCATCAAATACCCTGGCGGCCTCAACGAACAACTCCGCCACCTCAGCGAACAACTGCAACGCCTCACCCGACGGCGCAGCAGCACAACTGCCGCTCAGCCCATCGCCGCGCCCACCCCGAAGCCACCCCAACCGGCTCGACTGCCATCGCGCACCGACGACACCCGTGCAGGCACATCCCCGCCCTCGCCGCCGCGACAAGAGGTGCTGGCCTGCTCCAACATGCACGTCGCCTTCGGCGGACTAGTCGCCGTCGCCGATGTATCCCTCACAGTGCACACCAGCGAACTGCTGGCCCTCGTCGGACCCAACGGCGCCGGGAAGACCACACTGCTCAACACCATCAGCGGTCACCTGCCGCCCACCCACGGCACCGTCCGGCTCACCGGCACCGACATCAGCGGGCTGCCCGCCCACCAACGCGCCGCCCTCGGCCTGCGCCGAACCTTCCAACTCGGCGGCCACATGAGCACCGAAACCGGCTACGACCACCTGCGCCTGGGCATGCACACCCGCGCCACCACACCCACACCCGAAGCCATCACCCGCATCACCGACGGCCTGGGCATCACAGCCCACGACCTGCACACCCTCATGCGCGACCTGCCCGCCGGCACCGCCAGACTCATCGAGATCGCCACCGCCCTGGCCGTACCCGGCCACCTGCTCCTACTCGACGAACCCACCGTCGGGCTCACCCCACCCGAACGCGACAACCTCGCCATCATCCTGCACAACCTGACCAGCAAAGGACTCGCCATCATCCTCGTCGACCACGACACCTCCTTCATCACCAAGGTGGCCCACCGTGTCGTCGCACTCGACGCCGGCCGCATCATCGCCGACGCCACCCCAGCCGACGTCTTCACCGACCCCACCTTCATCCGCGCCTACCTCGGCAGCGTGGAGGTGACAGTATGACCAGCGGCGTGATCCTACGAGCCCACGGCCTCATCGCCGGCTACCACAACAAAGCCGTCATCGGCCCCATCGACCTCGCCGTCGCCGACAACGAAACCATCGCGCTCATCGGCCCCAACGGCGTCGGCAAAAGCACCATCCTCAAAACCCTCACCGGCCTCATCGCACCCATAGCCGGCACCATCACCTTCCAGACCAGATCCATCACCAACGCCGGTGTCCACATCCATGCCCGCAACGGACTAGTCATCGTCGGCGAACACCGCGCCAACGTGCTACGAACCCTCACCGTGCAAGACAACCTCGACCTCGCCACCACAACCCGACAACAACCCCACACCGTCGACCCGATCGACCTGTTCCCAAAGCTTGGCCAACGACGCCGGCAACTGGCCGGCACCCTGTCCGGCGGGGAACTGCAAATGCTGTCCCTAGCCATGGCCCTAGCCCTAGCCCCAACATGCCTGCTGCTAGACGAACCATCCGCCGGACTCGCCCCGATCGTGCTCCACGACCTCCGGCAAGCACTCAAAACCCTCCGTGGCATAGGCCTGTCACTCATCATCGCCGAACAACGCCCAGAAGTCGTCAAAGGACTATGCGACCGCGTAGCCATCGCCGCGGAATCGAAACTCACCTACCTACCACCCGACGCGGACCTATCCAGCCAAACCCTCATCGACCAATACTTCAACCACCACCCAACAACATAAATACCAAGGCGGCATCCATGTCGAGCTGAGCTCCGGTGAACTGGTGCGGGACCTGACCAGTTCGACCGGAACGCACCTCCACGAAACCGTCGACCACCCCGGACGCATCGGTGTGAAACGGCGCTCTGATAACGGCTTCCTCGGCCCCGTCGCGATTGATGTCGGTCAGCTGGCTAACAGCGAAACCATAGCGCTCACCTGCCTGATCGCCATGCCAGGTGAACAGGGTGCGCGGCCCGGAATGGGCCTGCGCCATCGTGGCCGGCAGGAATCCGGCCACCATCGCTGACACGACGACGACGGCCGGAGCTAGACGCTTTCCTAACATCGCTTCCCATCCTTCGCTCAGCGTTCGTGTTCTGTAAGGATGTCGATTCTTGCCCAGCCACTCGGCAGAGCGTTGAATCAAAGCGTGAACACTTCGTCGACAATGCCGGCCGCCGATGTCCGGCCCGGGTCGCGGCTGGATCGCGGCATGCTGGCCGCGTTGCGGGTCGGGCTGGGCTTGTTGTGGCTGGGCGGGGCGAGCTGGAAGACGCCGCCGGAGTTTGGTGGGCTGCGCCAGTGGACCGGCTTCGCTGTCGAGTTCCCCGTGTTCGGCTGGTGGGCGTGGCTGGTCGAGCATGTGATCCTGCCCAACTTCCTCATCTTCGCCTGGGCGGTGCTCTTCGTCGAAGCGTCATTGGGCGGGTTTCTACTGGTTGGGTTGGGAACGCGGTTCTGGGCGGTGATCGGGATGGCTCAGACGGTGGCGATCACGCTGTCGGCGCTGCGTGCCCCGCATGAGTGGCCGTGGTCGTACTTTCTGATGTTCATGGCCCATCTGGCCATCTTCGCCACCGCCGCAGGCCGCTACGCCGGGCTGGATGGGGTGCTGCGCCCGGCGTGGCAACAATCCCGCACACGCCTAGCGCGTCTTTTGGTCAGGGCATCATGAACGGCCGCAACAGCCGCGACCGAGCGGCCATCACGCTAGGCCTGGTCTCAATCCTGACGGTCGTATTCGTCTGGGTGCGCGGCGAAGTGCACTTCGTCCAGATGCCGAAGGCCGGGATTGCTGTGGCAATCATTGGCGGCCTGCTGGCGGTCGCCGCGGGTTGGCTGGGCAAACGCATGCTCGCCGGGATAGCGGGTGGGTTGTTCCTGCTGGCGGCTGCCGCACAGGTGATGTTGCAGACAGCGGGTAGCTCGCTGGCCAACGGCAGCAACGGGTCCACATTCGGGTTGTGGCTGGGCTTGGGTGCCGGGCTGGTGGCGCTCGCACTGACACCGGCCACGCAGTCCGAATGATCGTAATGACTTGATAAGACCCGCGCGCCGTGCTGCGGCACCAGAATGGGACCTATGGATGTAACGGATCGGCTGACCCCGGTACTGGCCTCGGCGCACGCCGACGCGCCACAGGTCGACGCCACTGGCGTGTTCCCGCAAGCCGCCGTCTCGGCGTTACGCGAATCGGGACTGCTGGGGCTGAGCATCCCAGTTGAGGCAGGCGGTCTTGGCGGCGGGCCGAAAGACCTCGTCGAGATGACCAGCAAACTCGCCGCGGTGTGCGGGTCGACCGCCATGGTGTACCTGATGCACATCTCGGCGGTGATGGCGGCCGCCGCGGCCCCACCGGCCGGGCGGCCTGATCTGGTCCGGCAGCTCGCCAGCGGGGAAAAACTTGGAACTCTCGCGTTTTCCGAGGCCGGGTCGCGGTCGCATTTTTGGGCGCCGGTGTCGCAGGGGCAGACCGACAACGGCGGCACGCATGTCAAGACCCGCAAAAGCTGGGTGACCTCCGCCGGCCACGCCGACGTATACCTTGTCTCCACATTGACCTCGCCCGAGCTCGTCTCTGCGGAGGCACCCGTGCCGATCGACGTGTACGCCATCGAGAGCGGCACGGCCGGGGTGCAGGTGGCCGGGCAGTTTCGCGGCATGGGGTTGCGCGGCAACGCCTCCGCCCCGATGACGTTCGACCTCACCGCTTCAGCCGGCGATCGGGTCGGTCAACCGGGCACCGGCTTCGCGCTGATGCTCAACACGGTGATGCCCTGGTTCAACCTGGGGAACGCCGCCGTCTCGTTAGGACTGTCCCAGGCCGCCGTCGACGCCGCGATCACCCACACCAGCGGCGCCCGTTTTGAACATTTAGGTGAGTCCCTCGCGGAGCTGCCGACGATCCGCGCCCAACTGGCCAAAATGGCCCTCGAATTGGCTGCCATACGTTCCTATGTGGACACCGCCGCCGGGTCGATCGCCGCGCCGGATGATTCGACGACGCTGCATGTGCTCGGGGTCAAGGCGGTCGCCAACGACGCCGCGCTGCGGATCACCGACACGGCGATGCGGGTCTGCGGCGGCGCCGCGTTCTCTGAGCATCTTCAGTTGGAGCGGTTCTTCCGCGACGCGCGCGCGGGCGGCGTGATGGCCCCGACCGCCGATGTGCTCTACGACTTCTATGGCAAGGCCATCACCGGCCAGCCCCTCTTCTAAAGGAGGCCGTGATGGACACCAACCGGCCGATCATGGTGGGGGCGGTCGCCTACACGCCCAACGTGGTGCCGATCTGGGAGGGTATCCGCGACTACTTCGCCGACAGTCCCGCGCCGATGGATTTCGTGCTGTTCTCCAACTACGGCCGCCAAGTCGAGGCGCTGTTGGCCGGTCACGTCGACATAGCGTGGAACACCAACCTGGCCTGGGTTCGCACCATCCAACAAACCAATGGCGCCTGTAGAGCCTTGGCAATGCGCGACACCGACCTGACATTTTCCACCGTCTTCGTCACCCGACCAGGCAGCGGCCTAAACAGTCTGGAGGATCTGCGCGGCCGGATCGTGGCGCTCGGGTCGCGGGATTCGGCGCAAGCGGCGATCCTGCCGGTGGAGTTCCTGCAGCAGGCTGGTCTTGACGAGTCCGATGTGGAGTTGCTGCGCATCGACAGCGATCTGGGCAAGCACGGCGACACCGGCCGCAGCGAACTCGACGCCCTACGCGTGCTGCTGGATGGGGAGGCCGATGCCGCCGCGATCGGCATCACCACCTGGGACGCCATCGGCCGCGACCAACTCATGCCCGGCGACGCGCTGACCGCGTTTTGGCAATCGCCGCAGTACTGCCACTGCAACTTCACCGCACTCGACACGCTGCCCAGCGAGACAACCGAACCGTGGGTGGAACACTTGCTGGCCATGGACTGGGACAACGAGCAGCACCGGCGCATCCTGGAGTTGGAAGGGCTACGCCAGTGGGTCCGCCCAAACCTGGCCGGGTATACGTCTCTGTTCGAAGCCGTGGCACGGCAACAGATCCCCGACCGCTGGTGACCGATGAGCCAGGTGGTGCTCGACCTCGTGCAACATCTGGGCGCAGCTGCCGCCGGCGCCACCGTTGAGGTACCCATCCAGACCGGCGACGCCGACCTGGTCGCCGCCTGGTGTGCCCGCACCGGCAACGAGCTGATCGGCATTCGCGACAACACCGCCGTCATCCGGCGTGGACGGGCGTTGCAGGACCCCGAACTGCTGCCAGTGGCACGGTTGTGGATATACACCAACTTCGACTGCAACCTCGCCTGCGACTACTGCTGCGCCCGCTCCTCACCAAAAGCCCCACGCCGCGCCGTCGGCGTAGACACGATCGGTCGGCTCGTCGCCGAAGCCGGCCAGACAGGCGTGCAGGAAGTGTTCCTCACCGGCGGCGAACCATTCCTGCTTCCCGACCTCGACCAGATCGTGCACGCCTGCGCCAGTCGGCTACCCACCACCCTGCTCACCAACGGCATGCTCTTTCACGGCGCACGCCTAGCGATGCTGCAACGTATGCCCCGCAACAACTTCACCGTGCAGATCAGCCTGGATGCGGCCACACCCGAACAGCACGACCGGCACCGCGGCACGGGCACCTGGCAAAAAGCCATCAACGGCGTACGCATCGCGCAAGCCGAAGGATTCCACGTGCGGGTCGCCGCCACCATCGCCCCGGCCGAAGCCGACACCCAAGCCCAGCAAGCATTCCACAGCCTGCTCGACGAAATGGGTATCTCCGCCCAGGATCAGATCGTGCGCCCGGTCGCCCAGCGCGGCTTCGCCGCCGAGGGCGTCACCGTCACAGTCGAAACCCTGCTACCGGAGATCACCGTCACCGCCGAAGGCATCTTCTGGCACCCCGTCGGCGCCGACCACCCCGACCAGCTCGTCACCCGCAACCTGTTCCCGCTAGCCGACGCGATCGACGAAATACGGCGACGCTACACCCAGTACCGGCGTACCATCACCGAAGCAGCCGACCGGTTCCCCTGCGCCTGACCCACACACCGCACGCCACAGCGACGACGTCAGCCGGCTGCCCCGAGATTTTGGTGGTCATTGAGCAAATCCGGGTGATCGGGTCATTGAACCTATCGCCGGGCAACTGCCAGAACTGGCCTGCGGCGCGCATTGCCGAGTTTTCATCCCGGTGCTGTCGTTCCCTGATTTGGCGCAGTGTGGCGGCCCGGTGTGTTGGTTTCGCTTTCCTTGATCTATCAATTTCTACGTCCGTGCTGGTGGCGGGCCGTGGGCGCCTGCCAGCCATCCACGCTCGATGCTTCGCATGAGTGCCGGATACGCGATCAGGGACGGGTTGAATAGCTCATGATGTGCCTTCAGCATGTCCTGGTGCTCTGCCAAAGATCGTCTGGAGTCCGGGCCGTGGCGGGGTAGGTCCAATGTGGACCCTCTCAACATAGTGTCCCGCACGGCCTTAGACTAATTCGGCCCCAGCGGGCCGTTGATGAAAGGCGAGCGCGCGGTGAGCACGTACAAGAGCATCTTCACTGATGGCACGGAGGTGTTCTCCTTCCGCAACGAGTTCCACCCGGAACTGTGTACGACGTTCCGCTGGCGGACCTGCGAAGGCTTAGCGGGCAGGACGCTTGCCATACCGTTGGCGCATACGGTGGCGATCCGTGCGAGGACGATCCGGCGGATCTCGACTTCCCGGTCTTCGTTGCGTCTGCTCGAGTGGTCAAGGAACGGCTTGAGGCGCTGGGTTACGGCGAAACGTTGGTGCGGCGCCTATATAGCCTGCTCCTCAGTGATGGTGCTTCCGGCCTCTATGAGGTCAAGGAACCCGGGCCCTACGGCCATGATGAACCGGGCATTCCTCTTACGCTCGAGGATTGGCCAGCGACGAGGTGAAGCCGGCCGCTGCTGACGCGGCCGAGATCGTCGTACTGGTTGGGTGGGTTATGAAACGCTGTCAGCTCCGGCAGGTTCCCAGAGTTGAATGGGGTTGCCCTCCGGATCGACCAGTTCGGCGAAGCGGCCGTTGGGATAGGGCTGCTTGTGCACGTCGACATCTATTCCGGCGTCGGCTAGCTGAGCCAGCATGGCATCGAGGTCGCCGACACGGAAGTTGATGGCCCACTGCTGCTCGGGTCGGCGGAAATGCTCGGAGTCATCCGCGAACGGCGCGAACACGGTAGGCCCGGCCTGCTGCTCCCATGATCGCTGATCATAGCTGGGCGGCGGACCGGGTACTCCGAGATGCGTTTCGTACCAGCGGGTCAGGGCTTCCGGATCACGTGCGCGGAAGAAGATTCCACCAATGCCAGTCACTTGCTCCATTCCGGCCACAGTAGTCGCCGCAGAGCACGCTTCGGTGTTGAGGAGCTGCGAGAGGTAAAGCTTCATGGTGTCTGTCGACTCGTCAGCCGTCGGTGTCTGACGTGATCATGGAGGTTGCGGGTCCTTCGACTAGTGCCCATTTCCAACTGACGCTGCGTAGATCTCGGCGAAGTGCGCGGAGATCTCACCGGATAGACCCCGTCAGGGAGACGTTCGCCGCCACCGCGGCACTGATGGGCGTGCCTGTCAAGGATTTCTGGCTGGCGATGTCCCGCAGCTTCCCCGGGCGCATTGTTGGCGTCCACGGTGGAACCCGCGCGACGTTGCAAGCCATGGCCGGTCAGTGCGGTGTCGAGCCGACTGCCGGCCAACTCGATCGGGCGGTGGTGGTTCAGCATGAGGGCGCCGCGCGGGTGCGCCGTGCTCGTCCGGGCGTGTTCGAGGTGCTCGATGAGTTGCGCGGTCGCGGCTTCTTGTTGGGGCTGATCAGTGACTGCAGCAGCGAGTTGTATGAGTCTTGGGACGAAACTGCTTACGCGGCAAGGTTCGACGCGGCAGTCTTCTCATGGCGGGAGGGTTATCGCAAGCCTGGCCCAAGGCTTTATGCCAGGGTGACGCGACAGCTTGGTGTTGCGCCACGCGACTGCTGGTATGTCGGTGACGGAGGCAGCCGGGAACACTCCGGGGCACTGGTCGCCGGAATGCGCCCGATTCTGATCACGAACGCCGGATATCCCGGCGCTGCCCAACACCGCCACGATCCAGACACCTTCCAGCCGCACCTGTTTGTTGACGACCCCAGGCAGCTGCTGGACCTATTGAAAGATCAAAGCTGAGGCTGGCGCGCGCACCGCCAACGAAAACGGCCTCGCCGGGAAGCTGAATCGGCCGGGCACGTCGCAGAACTCGCCCGAAGCTCGAGCATCCGCGTAAGTCAATTCTCGAGGGTCGTGCAATCGGTGCTGCCTGTCGCACGTGTAGCTGACACGATGACGAGCTCGCGAAGCAAGCCCAACTCCGCCAGCACAAAGCGGGCGTTGATCAAAACCCGACCACGAGGGAGCGGTCTACCAGGTATCTTATTCGTGGAAGAGCAACATACGCTGCAAGGGCGTGTCGTCGGGGGATGACCGCCAACCGGCGGGCGCGTCTTTCACCTGGTTCGGTCATCCGGCGCATGGTGACCGAACCCCCGGAGCTGATGGCCAGCAAGCCGTCTCCGAAAGGCCCTGGCCGTCAGCGTCCACAGGCTGATCAAGCATGCGACGCCGCTGGAGCGTCTCGGCCGCCCAGGGTTGGCGAGGTCCCCGAAATGATGCCGGTCGTGACGCACGCGAAGGACTGGACCTTCGGGCGGCTTCATGCAGCAGCTTGCCTAGACGCAGGCAGAACGCATTTATGAGCCAGCACTTGGTAGGACGTCGACATAGCCCAGGGCCGACTCGGCGATTGGCGGTGATGGTGTGGCGGCAGAACTGGGCTCTGTGGCTCCCGCGGGCGTCCGGCAGCGAGGGGTGAGTTTGACCTGATGCTGCCGGATTTCGAGCTTGAGTTGCTCGAGGCGGGCAAGTATCGCCGCGAGTTCGGTGGTCTGCTGGCGTGAGCGTCCAATCAGCTGGCTAAGGATCTCCTCTAGTGCTCTGACCGCGAACGTTGGCCGGGTTGTGCGGTTCGATAGTTGCTCAGTGTGTGGCGGACTGGGTGAAGGTTCGTGATCTTTCTGATGAGGAAGGTCAACGGCTGCAACGGATCGTGCGCCGTGGTGGCGGCAGCACGGTGCGGTATCGGCGGGCGCTGGTCGTGTTGGCGTCGGCCGGTGGGAACAGCGTGCCGGTGATCGCCCGGCTGGTGTTCGCCGATGAGGACCGGGTCCGGGAAGTGATCCACAGGTTCAATGAGCTGGGGATGGCCAGTCTGGACCCTCAGTGGGCGGGTGGCCGTCCCCGCCGGATCAACACTGAGGACGTGGCGTTCATCGTCGCGACGGCCCAGGCTGACCCGGCTGTTGCCGGGCAGCCGTTCACCCGCTGGAGCCTGCGCAAACTGACCGGATTGTCGCTGCTGTACCTGCTGGCGTCGGCGACGGGGATCGGCCTGATCATTTCCGCGGTCTTCACTCGCCAACCGACCACCGAACTCAGCGAGCCCGCCGCCTTTGCTCAGCGCTGTGAGTTTGGGCTCGGTCAATGGGTACGGGGGTCGGCGAAGACGAGATCGTAGGGCGGGCCTGGGTTGCCGGCGCCCAAAACGGCCGCGACGTTGCCTGTGACAGTTTTTGCGTCCCGAGCGCTTGATGCCGACACGTTAGCTCTGATCGCCTTGACCGCCCCCGGATCCTGCTCGACAAATAGGGCATGTGCCGCTCCCCGGGAGAGCGCCTCCAGGCCGACCGCGCCGCTGCCCGCGTAGAGATCCAGCACATGTGCGCCTTCAGGGTTCATCTGACTGTCCAATGTGGAGAACATTGCCTCCCGGACTCGATCTGATGTCGGCCGGGTGTGCTGCCCGCTCGGTGTTGCGAGCCGTCGCCCTCCGTAGCGACCGGCAACGATTCTCGTCACTCTCTGACCGTACTTGATAACGATTTCGCATCAGCAGCGTCGTCCGTTTTGCAAGGTTCATTCGGGTTTCTTAGGGTCAGGCGTCGCTCCACATTTTCACCCGTTAATTGACTCTGGGGAGAAAGCCTTGGACGGGCCAATCAAACGACTTCTCGCGCTTGCCGGCGGTGCGCTCATCGCGGCCGGGCTCTCGCTCAGCTTCGCTAGCCCCGCGCTTGCCGACCCCGACGCCACGAGCCAACCCGCAAAAGGGGTCGGCATCAGGAACACGGGCGTCGTCATTACGCTTCCCTTCCAGGATCGGGATCGAAAGATCCCCCGGTACCAGTTGAAGTTCGACAATGGCGATGTCGCTGACATCTACTGCATCGATCTGGGTACCGACTTCGGCCACGACAAGAGCTATGCCGAGGGCAAGTGGGCCGATGCCGGCACCGGCAACAACACCGCCAAGCAGAACCTTCCGAAGATCAAGTGGATTCTGCTGCATAGCACCCCGAACGTCTCGCTGGCCGACATCAAGGCGTTGCTCGGCTTCCCGACCGACCACGGTGCGACGGATGAGCGGCTGGGGCACCTGGCGCGAGTCGCCACGCAGGCCGCGATCTGGAGTCTCAGCGACAGCGCGGTCCTCGCCGGCAGCTGGCGTGCAACCGACGCGAACGGCGTGACCGAGAAGGAATTCAAGGTCGTGAAGTTCCTGTACGGCTACCTGACCGGCTCGGCCAACACGGGCGCCGGCGATGAGCCGCCGCCGTCCCTGAAGATCACGCCGGCGACGGCCTCAGGCGCGGTTGGCGGCAAGGCCGGACCGTTCGAGATCGACGCCGACGCCCCCAAGCTTGACGTCACTGCCGAGGGCGGCAAGATTGTCGACGCCGACGGCAACGCCTTGACCAAGTTTGAGGACGGTACCAAGTTCTGGGTGACCTCCGGCGAGGTCCGCGAGGTCGTCGTTAAGGCGACCGGCTCGGCGAAGCTGCGGGTCGGCCGGGTGTTCCTGTACGACGGGGACAAGGGCAGGTACCAGAAGATGATCCTCGCCGGCGCGGCCAGGCAGGACGTTTCGGCGCAGGTGAAGGCGTCCTTCACGCCGGGCCTGCCGCAGACCGGTGACAACGTCACGACCTATGTCGCGTCCGGAACGGGCATCGCCGCACTGGGCGCGGTGGTCTTCATGCTGGCCCGCCGCCGGCTCGTTAGGCTGCGCCGCCTCGCCTCGTAACAAGAAGCTCGTAATGTAAAGGGCGGGTCCGGATTGGACCCGCCCTCGCTAGTGCTCTGACTGCATGCGTTGGCAGGGTTCAGGCGGGTTGCATTGCCGGCTGACCCCACTGGCGTAGGCGTTCGCTGCGCACTCGGGCCCGTTCACGACGTTGGGCGGCGAGGATATCGGGATGGCGGGCGTTGGCGTTACGCCAGCGCAGGTAGGCGTGCAGCCGATGGGTCGACGCGACGTGGTTGCTGTGGTCGGAGCCGGCGACCACGAACTCGCGCACTGGCCCGAAATGGGCCTCGATCGGGTTAGCCCACGACGCATACGTTGGCGTGTAACACAATTCGACATTGTCACCGGCCGCCCACCGCCGGATTTCCTGTCCTTTATGGGCAGACAGGTTGTCCAGGATGATGTAGATCGGTTTACCGTCGGGCCGCCACCACGGCGCTCGATCCGTTGCAGCCGTTGACCTTCCTCATCAGAAAGATCACGAACCTTCACCCTGTCCGCCACACACTGAGCAACGATCGAACCGCACCACCCGGCCAACGTTCGCGGTCAGAGCACTAGCTGGATCTGCGCATCCGTGAGGGTTTGGTCGGCGGGATCGCTGTCAGGGTCCGTGCCGGGCACCGCCGGGCCATACCGCCCGATCATCGTCGAAACGCGCCGACCGTCCAGCATGTCGTGGCCGACCAGACCAGCTGTGACGTTGTGTGCGGCGGCGGCGCTGTTGATGGCGGGGAGGCAAGATCGGAGGTTCCACACGCTATGACCACCGAGCCGCACAACCTGGTCGCCGATACGGTCGCTGCCTTGGAAAGCATGCCCGCCGTGGAGCGGGCTGCGAGCGCTATGGCTCTTATTGCTGCTGTGCAGGGCAACGGCGACCGGCGGATTGCCCGCATCTGGTGGGCGGCCATCACCGAGCTGTATGAGCAGGGTATGAGTCAGGAAGAGATCGCTGCCCGGCTGGATACCAGCCTGGGAACGGTAGACCTTGCGGTCCAGTCACATCGGCGCACCAGCGCCGCGAGGATCAACGCCTAGGTTGACTCGGTCAGGCCGCACAAACCGCCCGTAACACACTCGGATCCAGAGCGGACCGCCACGTAACCGATAGCACCCCTTCGCTATGAGGTTCCGGGTAGCTGGGTCGTTAACGGACCGGATAGGAGATCAGCACGAGCTGCGTCAGCAGCCGTTCCAACCAAACCGCCGTGCCTTCGCCCGCCGCCGATGATCTGTATCCGCATGCGAAGAAAGTCCTAAGTGGACACAACTATCAGCGTAAATCCATCGGGTATGTGCGGCCAGACGCCCTCGCCGATTGGGTGAGCCGGGCGCAGAGCAGAGACTTTGCGTCGCCCAACCCGGTAACGCAGTGAGCCCTTCGCCTGCATCGCCCAGTCATTGCGATGGTGGAGCCGAACTCTAAGCCGCAGGGGTCTCCTTTCTGGGGGCAGCTGCCTCATCAGCGTCACTGTTGGTGAGCCGAGGTCATCTCCCAGATCCGAGCGGCTTTGACCGTAGCGGAGCCATCGGCCCACAGTTGCAAACCGAGGGAGTCGGCGCGGAATGGGTAGGCGCGAGTGGTGATGCTGCGTGACCCGTTGGCGTAAATCTCGATCATCGACTTGTCGAGGTAGATGTCCAGCTTGAGGTTCTGGCCCGCGAGCGGCAGGCTGCCCCCTTGGACGCCAAGGTTGGTGAAGAGGCTGGAGTTGGTGCCGGACTTGGTTCGGTCCACATTGAGGGTCTGGGTGGCGACGTCGTAGTAGACCAGGGTCTCCTCCTCGCCGCCCGGGCTGCGGCGCAGCTTGATGCCAAATCGACTGCTGCTCCCAGCAGCGAGCTCGAGCGTGAGGTGCAGCATGTCACCGCTGATCGAGGCCAGCTGCTGGTTGGCGGTGGCCAGCGAGGTGTCTCCGGTGATGGAGAGGATCGGCGCGGTGGTGTGGTGCAGTGTGGTCAGTTCCGGCAAAGGTTGTACCGCTATGTCACCATCGGGTTGCAACGATAGAACGATTGGGAGACCAGCGTTGTGAGCCCAACCGGCGTCGAAGTGTGCCCGCTCGGTGCGCTTGTCCTGGGCGATGCTGAACACGACCGAGCGGCCTTGCGGATCGACAAATCCGCTGGGACCGGTGAAATGCTCGCCGTAGTCGAACAGCCGGGGCACGGCGCTGTCGGGGATGAAGCGACGCTGGATGGCATCCCAGGTCCCGATCCAGTACCAGACGTATTTCACATTGTGTTCGCTAGGCGAACCCCAGGCAGGGTTGGTCAGCAGGATGTGTTTGCGCACGCCTTGCGCGTTCACGCCCAAAGGCAGGAAGACTGGCAGTTCCCAAACCTGGCCGGTCTTTGGGTAGGCGTTCATGTCGCCGACCATGAGTGGCCCAGCGTAGATCCAATTGGTCAGATCGGTGGAGGTGTAGAGCAGGGCGGTGCCACCAACGTCCGCGCCGCCGGTGGTTTGCACGCCGGAGCCGACGAGCTGGAACCACGTGTCGCCCTCGCGCCAGACATACGGGTCGCGGAAGTCGCCATAGCGGACCTTGCGGCCCGCACCGACATCCAGCGTCGCCGACTGGACCGTAACCGGAGCCTGATCCATGGCCCACGCGTTCAGGTTGTTGTCCGAAGGCCAGCCTGGGCATCGGGCGACGCCGGTGCGCTGGTTGGGGAAGACCGAGTCGTCGCCGGCTGTGAGGAAAAGCAACGGGTTTCCGGAAGCGTCCAATGTGGATCCACCGGACCAGATGCCATCGGGCGCAACGGAATCAGCGGTCGGCACGAGCGCCACTGGGGCATCACGCCAGCGGACCAGGTCAGGGCTGATCGCGTGGCCCCAGCTGATGTTGTGCCAGTAAGGGCCGTGCTGGTTGTGCTGATAGAACAGATGGTATTGCCCGCCAACGTAAATAGGCGCGTGCGGCTCGTTCATCCAGTGCTCGGGAGCGAGGAAGTGATACTGCGGACGGTAGATGTCGCCGTCGTAACGGCTGCGGCGCATGCCCAGATCCGGCGTAGGCACCACGCCGTTGGCGAAGGTGCTCACCGCGGCCTGGTAAACGTTGGCAATGTCGTTGCCGCTTAGGGCATTACTGCGGAGCTTCACTTCATCGATAAGCCCGGCGAACATGTTGACGCTGAAGGTGCCATTGATGACCACGCCCTGGTGGTGCTTTCCAATAAGCATGTTTCCTGGGTACCGGGTAAGTTCCCCCACGGCCGTGCTACCTTCGCCAGCCAGAGCCCCGTCCAGGTAGAGCCGGATCGTATGGCTGACCGAGTCGAAGGTGGCCGCGACATGGTGCCATCGGTCACGTTGCAAAGACTTGTCAGGACTGGACCATACGGTGTTCCAGGTCCCCCCGATCCCCGCTTGGAAGGACCACCGGCCGTGGCGGCCAACCCCGAGGATGAAGCCCTGCCGCGCACCCTCGTCATGCTGGTCCACGATGGCCGACAGTTTGCCCTCGTCACCCCATTCGAAGGCGCGAGGAGCGACCCACGCCTCGACGGTGAGCGCCTGCGTCGGCGTACTGAGTTGGGAGGCCGGGCGGGTGACCCACGTGGAGTAGCCGTCGAAGAGGAGGGCGTCGGCGAGCACGCCGTGGCCGCTGGGCCCGGATCGCCACAGCGGTGGTGACGAAGGCTTGTACTTCGCCTCGGTGAAGACATACGTGATCGGGTCCTGTATCCCGGAAACGGTGTCACGCACGACGGTTCCGCTGCCCTCACTGAAGGGCCAGTGCGCGATCAGGCCACTGACCGGCGGCTGTTGGTAGACTCGGACGTCGTCGAGGTTGAGGTGACCCCAGCCGCCGCCGGCGTTGTCCACCGCGCGCAGATAGAGATTCTGTCCAACGTGGACGGAGGCGTCCCAGGTGACCCGATGGTAGGTCTCCTCGTTGCGGCCGGTGGCACGGAAAAGGATCGCCCCGTCCGAGGCTCGTACCAAGGCGACGTAAAGGTTGCCCAAATCGTTACCGCCGCCCAGCAGGAAGCTGACTTGCCCGGTGCCGCCAAGCCGGAAGGTGCTGGAGGTAAGGGTTCCGGTCGCCGAATCTCCGGAAGAGGCGAAACCCCACAGGTGATACGTGCCGTGGTGGCCGAAGCAGCAACCCCAGCCCCACCCGGTTTGCGAGGTGACGCCATTGGTGAAGGCGCTGCCGGTCGCCGTCCAGCCGGTGAGGTTACCGGTTTCGAAGTCAGGGTTGACGATGTCGGAAGCGGCGGGCTCGTCGTAGACGCGAACGTCGTCGAGGTTGAGGTGACCCCATCCACCGGTCGAGTTGTCCACAGCGCGCAGATAGAGGTCCTGTCCAAGATGGACAGAGGCGTCCCACGTGACCCGATGGTATGTCTCCTCGTTGCGGCCCGTGGCGCGGAAAAGGATAGCCCCGTCTGAGGCTCGTGCCAGGGCGACGTAAAGGTTGCCCAAATCGTTGCCGCCGCCCAGCAGGAAGCTGACCTGCCCGGTCCCGGCGAGCTGGAACATGGTGGAGGTCAGCGTGCCGGTCGCCGCGTCCCCGCCCGTGGCGAAGCCCCACAGGTGGTAGGTGCCATGGTGGCCGAAGCAGCATCCCCAGCCCCATCCGGTCTGCGAGGTGACCCCGTTGGTGAAGGCATTGCCGGTCGCGGTCCAGCCGGTGAGGTCACCGGACTCGAAGTCAGGGTTGACGATATCGCTGGCGGAGGCGACCGCCACTCGCTGTCCTGGCAGCGGCATCAGCTGGACTAGCAAGAGCATGATCAGGGCGACTGCGGCCAGCCATCGGGCCGGAGAGCGGTCGGCGGAAATGCGGCTCATAGCGGCACCCCTCTCACGAAGGTCATATGACGAAAATGCGTCGTACGTGTGAGCGTGCGATTGCCAAAACGTTTGCACAAGAGCCCAGCCCCCGTTTGGGCTGCCAAAGATTTTCGGCAAATTAACTGCTGGATAACACTTCCGCAACGCCCTCTTGTCTTGAGCGGGCGAGCGGACCAGACTGCAAAAACGATTCGCCAAATCGTTTCCGCACGAGGCGGCATGAGGAGGCCACGATGCGCCGACCACGGATCAGGGACGTAGCCGACCGCGCGGGAGTGTCGGTCTCCACGGTCTCGGTCGTGCTCAACGAGGTGCAGAGTGCACGCGTGGCCCCGGAAACCCGTGATCGCGTAAGGAAAGCGGCGCAAGAGCTGGGTTATGCGAGCAACGCGATCGCCCGCAGCCTGCGCACCCAGCTCTCCATGACGATCGGTTTGGTGAGCGACGAGATCGCGACCACGCCGTTCGCCGGACGGATGATTCAAGGCGCCCAAGACGCCGCGTGGCGGTCCGGCTATCTGTTGCTTCTGGTCAACACCGGCGGCGATGAGTCGCTGGAAAGGCATGCCATCGAGGCGCTCCGGCAGCGTCAGGTGGACGGGGTCATCTACGCCACGATGTACCACCGGCACGTGACCGTTCCGGAGCAGCTCAACGGTGGCTGGGTGGTGTTCCTGGACGCCATCCCGATGGGCTCCGATCAGCCGTGCGTGGTCCCGGACGAGCGCGGCGGCGCGTTCGCGGCGGTGACCGAGCTGACCCGGCACGGCCACCGCCGGATCGGGTTCATCACCGACGAGCTCGCCGTGCCCGCTGCGGTGGGCCGGCTCAACGGATACCGCCGAGCGCTGTACGAGTCGGGCGCTCAGTTCGATCCGAACCTGGTCTGTGCCACACGATCCGACACGACCGGCGGCCACCAGGCGGCCGCCCGCTTGCTTAGCCTGCCTGAACCGCCGACGGCTCTGTTCTGTTTCAACGACCGCATGGCGATGGGTGCCTACCGCGCCGCGGCGGAGCGGAATCTGCGTATCCCGCAGGACATTTCCATAGTCGGCTTCGACGATCAGGATCTGATCGCGCCGGAGCTGGCTCCCACCTTGACCACGGTCGCCCTGCCGCACTATGCGATGGGCCAATGGGCGGCGCGCAGGCTGGTGAACGCCATAGCCGAAGCGAAGTCTCCACTCGCGGACACAGCCGTGAGGGAACAGATACACACCATGCCGTGCCCGCTGGTGCGGCGCAACTCGGTGGGGCCGCCGTCGCGGTGAGGCGACGGCGACCCCGAACAGACATCCAGGCGCCGGACTTCCCCGGCCGCCCACGCCGACCCGATGATGCGATCGGGGCAACGATTGGAGGAGCGGTGAGACGCAACCTCTTCAGCACGATGTTATCCGGTGCGCTGGCAGCGACGATGCTGGCAGCCTGCACCGGGACGAGCAACCCCGACAGCGGCCGGCAGACCGTCAAGCTCTGGACGCACGCGGCGGGAAACCCCGACGAACTGGCGACGATCCAGCAGATCATCAGCGATTTCAACGCCTCCCAGACCCAATACCAGGTCGTGCACGAGGCATTCCCGCAGGGCGCCTACAACGAGGCGGTGACCGCCGCCGCGGCCGCCGGCGACCTGCCCTGCCTGATCGATGTGGACGGCCCGATCATGCCCAACTGGGCATGGGCCAACTACCTTGCCCCGCTTGACCTTCCCCAGGAGACGGTCGACAAGTTCTTGCCCAGCACGGTCGGGCGATACAAGGACAAGGTTTACTCGATCGGCTTTTGGGACGCGGCGATCGCCGTCTATGCGCGCAAGTCGGTGCTAGAGACGAACGGCATCCGGATCCCCACCATGGAAGAACCTTGGTCCCAAAGCGAGTTTGACGCCACACTCGTCAAGCTCAAGGCGGCCGGGTTCGCCTATCCGCTCGACCTGGGCACCGGCGGCGACCCGGGTGAGTGGTGGCCTTACGCCTATTCGCCCATCCTGCAAAGCTTCGGCGGGGATCTCATTGATCGTGGTTCGTATCGCAGCGCCGAGGGGGCGTTGAATGGTACCGACGGAGTCGCGTTTGGACAGTGGTGGCAGAGTCTGTTTCAGCGTGGCCTGGCCAACCCGCGCGAAGCGGTTGACCGGGTGGCCTTCCTTCAGGGCAAGGCTGCTCTCGCCTGGAACGGTAACTGGGGTGCCAACGACGCGATCAAAGCCTTTGGCGACGACGTTCTGTTCCTGCCACCACCGGACTTCGGCGCCGGGCCGAAAATCGGTGGCGCCTCGTGGCAGTGGGGCATCACCGCCTCGTGCAAACAGCAGCAAGGAGCGCTCGCTTATCTGAAGCACTCGCTCAGCGCTAAATACCTCGCCGCTTTCAGCGACAAGATCGGACTGATCCCGGCAACCGAAGAGGCGGCCGCGCTGACGGCCAACTATCGGCCTGGCGGCCAGTATCGGATCTTCGCCGAATATTCGCGCAAGTACGTGGTGGTGCGCCCGCCGACGCCGGCCTACCCGGTGATCTCGAGTGTCTTCGCGCGGGCCATGCGTGACATCACCCATGGTGGTGACGTCAAGTCTCGCCTCGACCAAGCGGTCGATGAGATCGACGCAAACCTGAAGTCCAACAACAACTATGGCTTCTAAGAGCGGACGGGGCGAAGGTGAGGCGCGGGCCGCGCTGGCGATGACGGCACCGGCGATCCTCCTGCTCCTCACCTTCCTCGTCATTCCGATCTGCCTGGCTTTCTGGCTGGCTTTCACCAACGCGCGGCTGGTTTCCCCGGCCGCGCCACAGTGGACCGGGGAGCAGAATTTCGAACGGCTGCTTGGGATCCGTGTGCTCGATCAGCAGGCGGTGCCGGACCCTCAGACCGGGGAGCCGGTCTTCCCGTCGGTGCGCGAGTTCACTCGTCAGGGTTCCGGTTATCCGCAGTACGAAAGCAAATCGGTGCTGCTGACGCTCAACGATGGCGACCGGCGGTCGGTGGTCCTCACGGGCGATCCGGCGTTCTGGAAGTCCTTACGCAACACGCTTGCATTCGCTCTGGTCGTGGTTCCGGTGCAGGGCGGGCTCGGGCTCGCCTTGGCCTTACTGGTGAACCGCCCTGTCCGGGGCGTGAACCTGTTCCGCACCATCTACTTCATGCCGGTGGTCACCTCGCTGGTCGTGGTCTCCATCCTGTGGCGCTTTCTCTATCAGTCCGACGGCTTGGTCAACTCCATGCTCGGGGTTCTGACTTTCGGCAGCTGGGACGCGGTGCGGTGGCTGGACGAGCCGGGCACGGCCCTCGGCGCGATCATGCTGATGTCGGTGTGGCAGGGCGTCGGATTCCATATGGTCATCTGGCTTGCGGGTTTACAGACCATTCCTGGGTACCTGTACGAGGCCGCCGCCATCGATGGAGCGTCCGCCAGCCAGCGTTTCCGTCATGTCACCCTGCCCGGATTGCGCCCGACACTCATCTTCGTCGTCGTGACCATCACCCTGGCCGCACTCGGTCTATTCGTGCAGGTCGATGTCATGACGCAGGGAGGCCCGCTGGACGCGACCACCACGGTCGTGTTCCACGCCGTCCGAAAAGGTTTCCGGGAACAGGAGATCGGCTACGCAGCGGCGATCAGCCTCGTTTTCTTCTTCCTGGTGCTGGCGATCGCGCAGATCCAGCGCCGGCTGATCCGCGACCGGAGTTGATGGGCGATGCGCAATCGATCCAGGACAGCAGCGGGATACCTCCCGATGGCCCTGCTCGCCGTGCTGTTCGCCTTTCCCCTCGTGTTCATGCTGGTTTCGTCGCTGAAACCCGATGAGCAGATCTTCGCCGATCTGGAGTCGTGGCGGGCCTTCGCCCCGGTCGGGCAGGTGTCGCTCGACAATTATTCCGGTGTCTTTCAGCGGGTACCGGCCGCGCGTTTCCTTTTCAACTCCTTCCTCGTGTCCAGCTGCATCGTCCTGTTTGGACTGATCGTGAACAGCCTGGCCGGGTTCGCGCTGGCCCGGGTCCCGTGGCGGTGGAGCAGGCTGCTGTTGACCCTTGTCATAGCGACGCTGATCCTTCCGTTCGAAACGATCGCGCTGCCGCTGCTTTACTGGGTGATCAGGCTGCCGTGGCTCGAATTCGACGGCATGGTCCCCTTCGTGGACACCGGCTGGCTCAACACGTATCGGGTGCAGATCGTGCCCTTCATCGCCAACGGCTTCTCCATCTTCCTTTTCCGCCAGCACTTCGTCACGATCCCGCGAGACCTCGACGACGCCGCCCGGATCGATGGATGCGGCTGGCTCGGCATCTACCGGCGGGTCGCTGTCCCGTTGTCGGGGCCCGCATTCGCCACGGTTGCGTTGCTCACGTTCCTACCGGCTTGGAACTCCTACCTATGGCCGCTGATGACGGTGCAACGGGAGGAGTTGCGGCCCGTGCTCGTTGGCGTGCAGTACTTCTTTCAACTCGACATCGCCTGGGGCCAGATCATGGCCTACTCATCGATGATCACGGTGCCCGTGCTCGTGCTCTTCGTCGTGTTCCAGCGAGCCTTCATCGCGAGCATCGCCACCACGGGCATGAAGGGCTGACAAGCCATCGCCTTACGGACCTTCCAGCCATGAGGAGAAAACCATGCATGGTCGAATCCGCAGATCGCTCATCGTTGCCGTTCTGCTGACCACCGCGCTCACCTTGACCTCGGCGCCGCCTGCGCTGTCCTATCAGAACCAGGGACCCGCCATCGAAAGAGACGAACCCTACCGGCCGCAGTATCACTTCAGCCCGGCCGAGAATTGGATGAACGACCCCAACGGCCTGGTGTGGTATCGCGGCGAATATCACTTGTTCTATCAGCACAATCCGCACGGGTCGACGTGGGGCAACATGTCCTGGGGACACGCGGTCAGCCGCGATCTGGTGCATTGGGAAGAGCTTGACGTAGCGCTGGAAAACACCGGCGACGAGCACATCTTCTCCGGCAGCATCGTCGTGGACGAACGAAACACGAGCGGTCTGGGCCAGCCGGGCCGCCCGGCGATGGTCGCCGTCTACACCAGTTGGTATCCGGCGACTGGAATTCAGGCCCAATCGCTTGCCTACAGCATTGACGCTGGGCGCACTTGGACCCGGTACCAGTCAAATCCTGTTCTAGACATTGGGTCACGTGACTTCCGTGACCCAAAGGTTTTTTGGTATGAGCCGGGCGGTTATTGGGTCATGGCCGTTGCCCTGGCGGTCGAGCACAAGATTCAGTTCTATCGCTCGGGCGACCTGAAGTCGTGGTCGCTGATGAGCGACTTCGGCCCGGCCAACGCGACCGGCGGGGCGTGGGAGGTGCCGGACCTTTTCGAGCTGCCGGTGGACGGCAACCCGCACGACACCAGATGGGTGCTGTCGGTCAACCTCAACCCGGGGGCGATCGCCGGGGGATCGGGCGCACAGTATTTCATCGGCCGGTTCGATGGCATTCGCTTCACGGCCGAAAACCTGGTGAGCGACAACGATCCTCCGCCGGGCACGGTTTTCGCCGACTTCGAGGCGGACGACTATGGGGATTGGACAGTCCATAACGGCGACCGGCTGGTGCCGGGGCCTTTTGGGACGGGGCCTTATCCGGGCACGGTGCTGGGGCAGTTGCCGGTGTCGGGGTTCCGTGGGTCCAAGCTCGTCAACAGTTTCCTCGGGTTCGATGCGCCGCAGGGCAGGCTTGTCTCGCCCACCTTCACCATCGACCGCACGTTCATCAATCTGCTGGCCGGCGGTGGGCCGCACCGGCATCGCGGCGGCACCGGCGACGGGTCTCCTCCCGTCGGTGAACTCCTTTTCGGCTTCGAGACGCCGGGCCTGACTTTCGAAGCGGCCGGGTGGACGGCCACCAACGGGCTCGCCTCCCGGCAGCCCGCAACCGGAGCGCTGCCGGGCCAGCAGGCGGTCGGCGGCTACCTGGGCGATCGGCTGGTCAACACGTTCTTCGAGGGCGACTCGACGATGGGCACGTTGACCTCGCCCCGGTTCACAGTGACCCGGCGCTACCTGAACCTGCTTGTCGGCGGTGGCGGACACGCGTGGGGCGCGGCGCAGCCCACCGCGGTGAACCTGCTCGTGGACGGGGAGGTCGTGCGTTCGGCGACCGGTGATTTCAGCGAACAACTCAACTGGGTGAGCTGGGATGTTGCCGAGTTCGCCGGCCGGGAAGTGAGCTTGCAGGTCGTCGACGGTAACAACGGCGGCTGGGGCCACATTCTGCTCGACCACGTGATGGCTTCGGACACCGCCGCATTGCCGCGTAGCACCGAGACCGCGGTCAACCTGGTGGTCGAGGGCGAGGTCGTGCGCTCGGCTTCCGGTGAGGAAAGCGAGCGGCTGGACTGGGTGGCGTGGGACGTGCGCGACCTCATCGGAAGACAAGGCCGGATTGAGATCAATGACTTTAACTCAGCCGGGTGGGGTCACATTCTCGTGGACCACATCATGTTTTCCGACGAGCCCGCGCTCAGCAGCAGGCAGCGATATTCCTGGACCGACTACGGCAAGGACTTCTATGCCACCCTTTCCTGGAACGACGTGCCCAGCGGAGAACGGCTTTGGATCGCCTGGATGAACAACTGGCAGTACGGCGATCGCCTCCCGACCTCGCCCTGGCGAGGCGCGGCGACGCTACCGCGGCGGGTAACACTGTCCACAATCGACGGTAAGGTTCGCCTTGTGCAGGAACCGGTTCGGCAACTAAGGACGTTGCGCCAAGGGCCCGCCTATCACCTCGGGCACACCGACATCGCGCCGGGCGTCATGGCACTTCCGGCTCGCGCGGGCGGCGAACTGCTGGAGATCCGCGCCGAGTTTGAGCTCGGTACAGCCACCCAGGCCGGGCTTGTCGTGCGGGGCGGTCCGTCCGGTGAGGGAACTGAGGTTGGCTACGACGCCTCTTCGGGCACTGTCTACATTGATCGGACCCGGTCGGGTGCGGTTGACTTCTATCCGCAGTTCCCGGGCCGTCACGACGCCCTGCTATCCACCAAAGATGGCCGCGTGACGCTCACCGTCTACGTCGATCGGTCGTCGGTCGAGGTCTTCGCCGGGGCGGGGGAGGTGGTCCTCACCGACCAGATCTTCCCTGGCGCGGCGAGCACCTCGCTGTCACTTTTCGCCCGGGGTGGCACGGCACGGTTGCGATCGATAACGGTGCATCAGCTGCGTTCCGCTCTCTCCTGATGGGTGGTGCGGGCGCTGTGTTACAGCGCCCGCACCAGATCCAGCTCGTCGGCCCACGGCGGGTCGGCTCCGGCGCGCTGGCAGACCACAGCGGCGGCGCCGACGCCGAACAGCAGAGCCGTTCGCAGGTCTGCCGTGGACAGGTCTGACAGCCGGCCACCGAGGGCGTTCGCCCTATTCAGGGTATGCAGCATGCCCGCGGTGAAGGTGTCACCGGCGCCGACGGTGTCGACAGGAGTGATCGGGGGAGTCTCGACGGTGACCGCCTCACCGCGCAGCGAGGCGTAAACCCCGTTGCCGCCAAGCGTCACCACGACAAGGGATGCCCCGGCCGCATGCCACCGCGAGCACGCCTCAGCCACGCCAACTCCCGGCATCACCGTGGCCAAATCATCGTTGCTGAGCCGGATGATGTCGGCGATGCTCGCCCAGCGTGGCATGGCCTCGCGGTAAAAGCTCGCAGGCACAAGGCTTAGCCTGACGTTAGGGTCGATGCAGACGGTCACTCTCGTCCGGGCCTGTTCCAGCAACCTCTCAATCAGAGCCGCGCCCGGTTGTTGAGCCAGGGCAAGCGATCCCGCGTGTATCGCACTCGTATTCGCCTGGTTCCAGGCGGCGAGCTCGTCTTCGGTCCATTGCCAATCGGCGGTGCCCTCGACGTAGAAGTCATAGCTGGCATGGCCCTCGGGCGTGATCGTGGCGATGGCCAGGCTCGCCGGCTCGGCCGCCTCGACCGCGGCGGACAGGTCCACCCGTGAGTCGACGAGGTGGCTTCGCAGCAGGTTCCCGATCGTGCCCGAGGCGAGCCTGCCAAGGTACTTGGTCGGCGTGCCGAGTCTGCTGAGCGCGACGGCGGTGTTGACCGGCCCGCCACCGGGCAGCACGCGCAGCCGTAATCCGGCAACCGGATCAGCTTCCACGATGGCGTCCCCAACCGCCTCGCCGATGACCGCGATGGTCCCGCTCATGCCGTCGCCCCCGGCTCGCCTGGGCAGCCGCACGACTCACGCAGGACGAAGGTGGGGTCTAGGCGCAGGGTGCGAGGTTCCTGGCGGCGGTCGGCGATAAGGGAGGTGAGCATGGAGACGGCCTCGGTGCCGATCTGGGCGATCGGCTGAGCGATGGCGGTGAGCCTGGGGGAGAACAGCGAGGCCCATTCGAAGTCGTCGAAGACGGCAAGGGCGATGTCGCTCGGGACCTTCACTCCACGTGCGGTCAAAGCTCGCATCACGCCGATGGTCATGTGGTTGTTGGTCACGACCAGAGCGGTCGGCGGATCGGGGAGGGCGATCAGGTCGTTGACGGCGGCTTGTGCCGCGTCCGCGGTCGAGTCGCCCAGCGCGACCAGCTTGTCATCGAAGGGCAGATTGGATTGGGTCAGGCCTAACCGGTACCCGTCGATGCGCTCTGTTGATGTGCGCACGCTGGGACGTCCGGCGATCAGGCCGATACGGGAATGCCCGTGACCGGCAAGGTGATCCACCAGAGCAGCGGTCGCATCGACGTTCTCCGTGCCGACCTGATGGAAGCGTTCCGAGGCGCACCGGTCGACCAGCACGGTCGGCACTCCGAGCTCGGTGAGGAACTTAAGCGCGGCCCCGTCCGCGTCTGTGCATGGCGCCAGCAACAGGCCATCAACCCGTCGTTGGTGCAGGGCCCGTACCACTCGTAGCTCCTCGTCGGGGTCGTCGTAGGTGTCGGCCAACAGCAGGGTGTATCCGGCCTCGCGGGCCGCGTTGAGGATCGCCGCGATCATGTCGGCGAAGTAGAAGTTGGAGATCGCCGATATGGCGAGCCCGATCGTCTGGGTGCTCGCGGTCACCAGGGAGCGGGCGATCGTGTTGTGGACATAGCCGGTTTCCCGGATCGCCTGCATCACGGCCGCGACGGTGTCCTCCCTGACGAACCGGGTCCCATTGATCACGTGGGAAACGGTCGAGATCGATATGCCGGCTTGCCGCGCGACATCGGCCATCGTCACCATTTGACCTCGCCAACCTCGTTTCCATCTCGTTACGCAAGCGTTCGCGCAAACGCTTGCGCGAACGCTTGCGTGGGTCATAACGTAACGCTTTGAGTCACGGATTGGAAACCCCACCGCAGAAAGTTCGCTCCCCGGCGGCGGCCACCGCCGGGGAGCGCTAAAGGAGGATCTGATGGAGATTAGCTCAAGAGCGCGGCGATGGCCGGTCCTGGCCATCTCCGTGGTGCTGGCGCTAGGCGCGACCGCTTGCGGGAGCTCTGGAGAAGGCGACAATAGCGGTTCCACGAAGGTCAAAGTCGGTCTGATCACCAAGACCGAGACGAATCCGTTCTTCGTCAAGATGAAGGAAGGCGCGCAGAAGGCCGCCGAGGCCAGCGGCGCGGAGCTGCTGACCGCCGCGGGCAAGTTCGACGGCGACAACGAAGGTCAGGTCACCGCCATCGAGAACATGGTCGTCGCCGGAGTGAAGGGCATTCTGATCACGCCCAGCGACACCAAGGCCATCGTCCCGGCGATCGCCAAGGCCAGAGCCGCCGGTGTGGTGGTGATCGCGCTCGACACGCCGACCGACCCGGAGAACGCCACGGACGCGCTTTTCGCCACGGATAACTTCAAGGCCGGTGAGTTGATCGGCCAGTTCGCCAAGGCGAAGATGGCCGGCAAGCCAGCGAAGATCGCCACATTGGACCTCGCGCCCGGTATCACCGTGGGCAAGCTGCGTCACGACGGTTTCCTCAAAGGCTTTGGCATCGCCGACGGCGACCCGTCGGTCGTCTGCTCCCAGGACACCCAGGGCGACCAAGCCAAGGGCCAGACTGCTATGGAGAACTGCCTTCAGAAGGCGGCCGACATCAATCTGGTCTACACCATCAACGAGCCCGCCGCCCTGGGCGCCTACAACGCTCTTAAGGCAGCAGGTAAGGAGAAGGACGTCATCATCGTCTCCGTCGACGGCGGTTGCACCGGAGTCAAAGGTGTGACTGCAGGGCAGATCGCGGCCACTTCGCAGCAGTATCCGCTGAAGATGGCAAGCCTTGGCGTCGAGGCGGTCGTTAAGTTCGCTAAGGACGGCACCAAGCCCTCCGGCTACACCGACACCGGCGTGACCCTGATCGCCGGGAGCCCGGCGCCCGGGGTGGACTCCAAGGACGCCGCCTTCGGCACCGCCAACTGCTGGGGCTAAGCAATCCGAGCGCCCCGGTTCCCCACGCGGGGATCGGGGCGTGTCAACACGAGAGAAAGACCAGCCATGACCACCCAGACCGCCCTGCCACCGCCTGACGTGGCCAGCCCCGCCTCCCTCGCGTGGTGGCGGCGGGCACTCGCCATCCCGACCGTCGGGCCCATGCTGGCCCTGATACTCGCCTGCGTCTTCTTCGCCACGCAGTCCGACCGGTTCCTGACCGGCGGCAACCTCTCGCTCATCATCCAGCAGGTGATGGTGGTCGGCACCCTCGCGATCGGACAGACGCTCATCATCCTGACCGCGGGGATCGACCTGTCCAACGGCGCGATTATGGCGCTGGGCAGCATCGTGATGACCAAACTGGCGGTGCAGACCGGGCTGCCGCCGCTGCTGGCGATCCTGGCCGGCATCGCCGTCTGCGCCGCCTTCGGCTACGCCAACGGCATGCTCGTCACGCGGATGGCCCTGCCACCCTTCATCGTGACCTTGGGCATGCTCAACATCGCGTTCGCGCTGACCCACATCTACTCCAACGAGGAGACCATCACCGGTCTGCCCGACACGTTGCTGTTCCTCGGCACCACCTTCTCCATCGGCGATACCCGCATCACGTATGGATCGGTGCTGACCATCCTGCTGTTCCTGTTCGCCGCCTACGTCCTGAGCCAGACCGCTTGGGGCAGAAGGGTTTACGCCGTCGGCAGCAATGCTGAGGCGACCAGGCTCACGGGTGTGCCGATACAGCGCCTGATCCTGAGCGTTTATACCGTCGCCGGGGTGATCTACGGTATCGCGGCGCTTTTGCTGGTCGCCCGAACCGCGGTGGGCGACCCGAAGGCCGGGCAGACCGACAACCTGGAAAGCATCACCGCCGTCGTCCTCGGTGGGACCAGCTTGTTCGGTGGGCGGGGGGCGGTGATCGGTACCCTCATCGGCGCTTTGATCGTGGGTGTCTTCCGCAATGGCCTGCAACTGATGGGAGTACCGTCGATCTATCAGATCCTCATCACCGGCATCCTGGTGATCATCGCGGTGACGGTGGATCAGATCTCCCGACGGAGGACGCGATGACCGCACCGCAAACGTCACTGCTCGCCGCACGCGGCCTGGTCAAGCACTACGGCCATATCACCGCGCTCGACGGAGCCGACTTCGACCTGGCCCATGGCGAGGTGCTGGCCGTCATCGGCGATAACGGGGCCGGCAAGTCCACCCTCATCAAGGCACTGACCGGAGCCGTCATCCCCGACGCGGGGGAGATCCTGCTCGACGGCAAGGGAGTGAGATTTCGCAATCCGCAGGAGGCCCGCAAACACGGGATCGAGACGGTCTACCAGGAGCTGGCTTTGGCTCCTTCACTCGACATCGCCACGAACATGTTCCTTGGGCGCGAGGTGCGCAGGCGTGGGCCGCTCGGTTCGGTGTTGCGGATGCTCGACAAGCCGCGGATGCGAACCGAAGCCGCACAGCATATGGAACAGCTGAAGATCGGGCTCAGCTCGCTGACCCAAGCGGTGGAAACCTTGTCCGGCGGGCAGCGGCAGGGTGTTGCGGTGGCCCGGGCCGCCGCCTGGGCGAGCCACGTGGTGATTATGGACGAGCCCACCGCAGCCTTGGGGGTCAAGGAATCCGGCCAGGTGCTGGAGCTGATCGCCCGGGTGCGTGACAGCGGCCTGCCCGTCGTGCTCATCAGTCATAACATGCCGCAGGTGTTCGAGATCGCCGATCGTATTCACATTCAGCGCCTTGGCCGCCGGGTCGCGTTGGTGGACAAGAAAGACTTCACCATGGCCGAAGTCGTCGCCATCATGACCGGTGCGCTGCAAGTGGACAAGCACGGTCCGGATAGGACGATCGTCGTCGATAGCGCGGCCGCCGATGCCGCGGGAGTTGGTCACCGATCCTGAAAAGTGCCCGCCGGCTCGACACCGGCGGGCACTTTGTTCAAGAGACGTTGATGTTCTGGATCAGCCCGGATCCGTTGAACACGTTGACCCCGAACTGGCCCGCGCTGTAGGCGGTGTCAATGGCGTCGATGACCGGCTGGGCGCTGTTGACATAGACCTTGATGCTGGAACCGTCGGCCACCACCTTGAGGTGATAGCTGCGCGCCTCCAGGATCGTCATCGGGTAGACCGCGATGACATGGCCGGGCCTCCAAAGCTTTATATAGCCCTCAGTGTCAATGGTGGCCGTGTAGTGGGTGGCGGCGTCGGGTGAGGCCCGGAAGGTCAGCGCGGCGGCTCGGCCGTTGACGACGGTCAGATCGGCCTCATACGTGAAGTCGGCTCCCGACTGACTGCCCATCCGGAAGCCGTCGCCGCCATGCCTGCCGTGCAAACCGTTGCCCGGGACGGTCCACCGGCCGCTGACCGGATGCCAAGGCCCGGTGACATTGGACTGAAGACCCGCGGCGTTCACGAAGGTGTTCTGGACGACGCCGCTTCCGCTGAAGACGTTGATGCCGAAATATCCGCTGGAGTAAGCGGTGTCGTTGCCGTCGATGACCGGTACCGAGCCGTGGTCCAAGTACACCTTGAAGTTCGAGCCGTCCGCGACGACTTTGAGGTGGTAGGTGCGACCGGCGGTGATCGGCGTGAGGTACACCCCGATGTCACGGCCCGGACGCCACAACTTGACCAGCCCATTGCGGTCTATGTTGGCGGTGTAGTGCTGGGTCGCGTTGGCGTTGGCGCGCAACGTGATGGCCGCCGCGGCGGCGGTGTCCACGCGCAGATCGGCCTCGTAGCTGAAATTCGAGCCGGTCTGGCCGCTCAGATAGAAACCGTCGCCGCTCGCCGTTCCCAGTTTGCCGTCCGCCACGTCTGTCCAGGCTCCACCGGCGGCATGCCAGGGACCGGCGACATTGCCCGCGAGCGTGGCCTCGCCCGTGCCCCAGGCCGAACCGAGATGGTGGAACTGCAACGACACCAGGGTTACGTCGCCGCCTTCGGCATACACCTGCACGCCAAGGCTTCCCGGTGTGGAGTCGAACTGGACATTGTCGGTGATGGACAGTTTGCCGTCGTTGCCGAAGATTTCCAGCTGTCCGCGGTCGACGAGCAGGCGCAGTTTGACGCGCCCGCCGATCGGCGGCATCGGTGTTCCATAGAGGGTCTGGGCGGCCCGGTCGTATGTCACGTCTCGATCGAAGCTGCCGTCTGCTCGGGTATGCAGCTTGAGACCGAATCGGCTGGCCGTCGCCGTGGCGGTGTCGAATTCCGCGATGACCTCGTAGGTGTCCGCGCTGACGCCTTGCAGCGGATTGCTGGCCGGATCCGTGGTGATCAGATGGTTGGTGACGGTTTGCGTGCTCGTGCGCAGGCTTGCTAGCTCCGCGACGGGGTTGCGGGTGATCCGCAGCCCTTCTGGATAGCTGCGCAAGGCCAGTACGGCGGGGAAGGACGCGTTGCCGGTCCAGGTGGCGCCCTGGTTGCCGGGCATCCACACCATCTGCACGACACGGCCGTCGGGCATGTTGGCGAAGGTGAGACCGCCGTAGAAGGTTCCGAAATAGCTGTTGTTGCCGTGGTCCATGCGCTGTGGGCCCGGCCATGAGGTGGAAAACGTTGAGCCGTCAAAGGAACCGACCACGTATTCGCCGCTGGCGTCGGTCAGTACCCATTGGAGGTTGCCCGGGTCGCCGTCGACCGGCAGTGGGAACAGGTCCGGGCATTCCATCAGCCAGCCTGCCGCGTAACGGCTGCGGAAGGTCCAGGCAAGCAGGTTCGGGGAGGTATAGATGTCCACGCCGGTGCCACCGTTGTCCGACCATACGGCCATGACCCAACGGTTCGTGGGGGGGTGCCAGAAGACCTTGGGATCACGGCTTATTCCGGCCGGGGTGACGACCTTGAGACCGTTCTGGTAGCTGTGAAACGTCTTCGCGCCGTCCGTGCTGTAGGCGAGGCTGACGCCGTTGGTGCCGGTGAACACAACGATCGGCGCTTGGCCGCCGGACCCGAGCCCTGAGGTGTTGTTGTGGTCAACCACGCCTGCTCCCGACCACAGGTCGCCCGGATGAACGCCGGGCTCCAGGGCGATCGGTTTCTGGGTCCAGTGGACCAGATCGGGGCTCGTCGCATGTCCCCAGTGCATCGTGTCCCAGCCCAAACCGTGCGGATTGTGCTGGTAGAAAAGGTGATAGAGGCCGTTGTGGTAGAGCGGCGCGTTGATGTCGTTCATCCATCCACCGCGCGGGCTGAAATGAAACTGGCCCCGATACGGCTCGGTGTAATCGGTATGCGGGTAAGGGAACTCTGGATAGTCAGAGACGGTCCCGGCTGTGGCGGGCATTGCCGGGGTGAGGATCAAGGTGCTGATGACTGCGGCCAGCGCCAGTAAGGCGCGGCGGGAGCGGCTACGCATGGCTTGGTCCTTTTCGGTTGTTTCGGGTCCGGGCGCGGCGGAGGAGACGCGCCCGGACCCTTACCAGGGAGGGAGCCCGGTTTTAAGGGGTAGGCCGGAACGTGTAGTTCGTCGTGTACGGCTGGAACTGAGCCGACGTCGCGCTGTCGAGGATCTTGGTGGCGGTGGTGCTCCCGTCCAGGACGACGTTTTTCGCGGCCACGTTGCTCACCACGTTGTTGTTGGAGATGTGGTTCGCGTTCCCGGAGGCGACCAGGATGATCGATGGAGCCACACCCGATGGGACGATCTTGGACGGGTCCACGTTGTAGACGAACAGATTCGTGGTCACCATGTTGTTGTCTCCGCGGAGGTGGATCAGGCCATACAGGTCGTCCTTGCCGTTGTTGTAGGACTGCATCGGTGGCCACGGTTCGGCCTCGCGGCGGATGTGGTTGGCGCTTATCAGGTTTTCCTTGTTGAGCCCTTCGGAGTCGATGATGCCGGGATAGAAGCCGTGTATCCGGTTGGACGTGACGCTGCTGCGGGTGCAGCTCTTCAGATGCACGGCACTGCGCCCACGCGGGAAGATGTTGTTGGCGCTGATGAGGAGGCCGTCGTGCTGTTCGGCGAAAATCGAGTACCCGACGTAACCCGCCCCGATCAGATTGTCGGTGACCTTCGAGGCCTGTCCGGAGCCGGTCAGTTCGATGCAGCTGCCGCACTCGGCGATGAAGTTGCCGCTCACACTGAGCGCGTCCGCATCGCGCACCACCAGGGCGTGTTCGAGATAGACGAAGCCCATGCCCTGAATGCGCAGCGCGTCATTGGCGGTGGCGACTCGGATGCCGTACTTGCCGTTGAGGTAGGAGTTCTGGTGCGGCGTGAAGCTGATGCCGTCGAGGCAGAAGTTCTCGAACACCACCGAGCTCAGCCGCGGGTCACCGCCGCGTGAGACGAGAAACGCCTCGCTGTTGCCGTCGGTGTTCTCGACGCGGATCCGGCTGCCGCCGGGCCAGATTTCATGCCATGCCGAGGTGTTCCCGGCGTTATAGCGGATGCTCGAAGAAGTGAAGCCGTGGCCGGAGCCCTTGATGGTGAGGTAACTGATGTCGACGGTGACTCTGGTCTTGAGTGGATAGTCACCGGGCGGAATGTAGATGACAGCGCCGGGTTTGGACGACTGGTTGGGCTGGTCGAGCTTTATCCGGGCGATGATGTCGTTGATCAAGGCACCGATATCTGTGTAAGCCGTGATCGACGGGTTGCTGGAATGGGTCCAGGTCGTGACATCGAACAATGTGGACACGGGCGAGTCCTTTCGCTATGGCCCGATGTTCGCGATCAGAGGAGTCCGATCAGCGTGTTGTGGTGGCGTGCCACCTCGCCTCGCGGCTGTGTGGCTGGCGGCCCGGCCTGCGTCGACGTGAGTTGTCCGGGCGTGAGTAGATAGGTGATCGGCAGGAAGCTGCCAGACAGCGCCTGCAGCAACAGAACGCGACGGCCGATGGGCAAACCCGCGCCTTGCATCTGTCCTCCAAGTGGATCGGCTTGGACTTATGAAAAAAGGTTTTGGCAAGCCCATGCCGGGGTCACGGATGGGCTGGGTCTAGGCGATGGCTTGTTGCCGTACAGCTAACACGTGTTAGTACTCTTGTTGCGACCATGTGTCAAGCACATGTCGGGAGGTTAGAGTGCGCAGCGTGCAAAGTGAGCGCCGGGCATCTCAGCTGGACGTGGCAAAGCGGGCGGGCGTGTCGCGATCCACCGTCTCCTTCGTCATCAACGATGTCGCGGACGCCGGAATCTCGCAGGACACCCGCGAGCGCGTGTGGGCGGCAGCCCGCGAGCTCGGCTTCCGGCCCAACCAACTGGCGCGCGGTCTGCGTTCGAACAAGAGCAACGTTCTCGGATTGATCACCCAGGAGATCGCGAGCACGCCCTACGCGGTCGCGATCATCCGGGGTGCCCAGGACAGCGCTCAGCGCCACGGCAAGACCCTGCTCATCATCGACACCGATGGCGCCCCGGCTGCGGCCGACGACGCGGTGATGAGGATGAAGCAGTGGCAGGTTGAGGGGCTGATTCTGGCCACCGAGCATCATCGCGAGCTGACCCTGCCAGCGAGCCTTGACGCCACCCCGGTGGTGCTGGCCGACTGCTTCACCGCCGGCGACAGAGTGCCGTGCATCGTGCCCGATGAGCGGCAGGGCGGGCGGCTGGCCGCGCAGACCTTGCTGGCCGCGGGTCACCGCCGGATCGGCTTTATCAACGGGCCCAACAGTTACCCTGCCTCCGCCGGCCGTCTGCGCGGCTATCTTGACGCGCACAAGGCCTACCGGGCGAAGGTCGACGAACGGCTGATCCGCACAGGGGACTGGTGGCAGGAATCGGCCACCAACCACACGAGCGAGTTGCTCGATCTGCCTGATCCGCCGACAGCCCTCTTCTGCGCCAACGACTGGATGGCCATGGGCGCTTACGACGCCATCAAAGAGCGTGGCCTGCGCATCCCGGCCGACATTGCCGTCATCGGCTTCGACAACCGGGAGGAGATCGCCGCGCACATGCGGCCGACGCTCACGAGCGTCGCCCTGCCGTATCACGCCATGGGTCAGCGTGCTGTCGAGTACCTTCTGGGTGGCCCGGCCATGAGGCATGTGGGAAAGCTGAAGCTGGAGTGTCCATTGGTACGGCGGGATTCCGCCTGACTCCACTCGTAACGCTTCCGTTACTTGACAGCCACACGATCGACTTCATAAGCTGGACGCCAAAAGGTTTTGGCAAAAGGTTTTGGCACGGCATACGGCGATCCACCTAGTTCCATCCATGAAACGGAGTGAACGATGAATTCTGGACGTGCGCAGGCTGTGCCCGCCGCGTTAACCCGCCGGCGCCTACTGGGCCTGTCGGCCGGAGCCGGAGTGGCACTGTTGGCCGCCGCTTGCGGGGCTGGCGGCGACAGCGGCGCCGAAGACAGCAAGACCCTCAACCTCGTCTGTGAAGGCGGCGGCAAGATCGAGCTGCAGCCGGTGATCGATTTGTTCACGCAGCAGACAGGTGTCTCCATCAACGTCATCGAGCTGCCTTACGACGGCCTCTACAACCGGCTCATCAGCGAGTTGTCCAGTGGCCAAGTCAGCTTCGACATCTGCGCCGTGGACGCGGTTTGGTTGCCGCTTTTCGCGGGCAAGCTGCAATCCATCGACGAGCTTTTCACCAGCGCGGTGAAAGCCGACCTCTTCCCGGCCTTGGTGAACGAGGCGAAGTCCAGCGGCCACTTCGTGGGCATGCCGGTCTGGACCAACGCCGAAGTCCTGCTGTATCGCAAGGATCTGTTCGGCGATCCTGCCGAGCAGGCGGCTTTCGCCGCCAAATATGGCTACCCGCTTGCGCCGCCGACCACCTGGCAGCAGTTCACCGAGGTCGCTAGGTTCTTCACGCGTCCCGAGGCCAAGCTCTACGGTACCGACGTCAAGGGCGCGGTGGAGACCGAGTACCTGGCGCATGTGCTCCAGGCCGGATCACCCGGCGTCGTGCTCGACGCGAATGGCGCCGTGATAGTGGACAACGCACAACACTTGGCGGCGTTGAAGTTCTACGCCGATCTCCACAATGTCCACAAGGTCTCGCCAGCCGGTGCGCCACAGATGGACTGGTCGGCGGCGCAGAACCTGTTCAACCAGGGCACCACGGCGATGACCCGCTTCTGGGCGCACGCCTATCGGCAAATACCCGCCGATGCCGCCGTCGCGGGCAAGGTCGGGGTAGCCCCGATGATCGGTGGCGCGGCTGGTGTCGCGGGTATCCCCGGACCTTGGTACCTGTCGCTCCCACAGAACGGCGCCAAACAGGACCAGGCGAAGAAGTTCATCCAGGCCGCATACGACAACAACGCCCTGAGCCTGCAGACGAAGCTCGGGCTCGCAGCCCGCAAGTCGGCCTATCAGGAATACGCCAGCAAGCCCGGCTTCGAGTCGTTCGGGCCGCTACTGACCACATTGGACGCCAAGGCCACGACCACCCGCCCGGCCACACCGCACTGGCAAAAGATCGTGGACAGCGTCCTGATCCCGATGCTGCAGAAGGCTCTCAACCCCGGCGCCGACTACGCCGCGTTGCTCGCCCAGGCACGCACTCAGATCGAAGGCATTATCAAGTGAGCAAAACAGCGCTATCCATCCCCCCAGCCGTCGTGGCGGGCGGTCGTTTACCGGCGCACAAAAGGCAACGCCGGCTAAGCGACGCCCGCTACGCGGCGCTCCTCGTGGCACCGGCGGCGATCGTGTTGCTGGCGCTGGTTGGCTGGCCACTGGTCAAACTTGTGGCAGACAGCCTTTACACGGGATCCACGCTCGGAGACGGGCGGCGCTTCGCGGGTTTGAGTAACTACACCGAGGCGCTCACCAACCCGGCGATCCGGGCCGCCGCCTGGCGGACTCTGCTTTACACGTTGCTGGTGGTATCCGCTGAGCTCGTGCTGGGGCTGGCGATGGCGCTGTTGTTTCACAGACTCGGTACGAGATCGCGGATCCTGCAAACACTGTTTCTCTATCCGTTGATGATCGCCCCGGTGGTAGCGGGATTGCTCTGGCGATTCCTGATGATCGATAACTTCGGCATCGTCAACGAGCTGTTGTTCCGGGCTGGCGTTCTGGCCAGCCCGGGCGACATCTCCTGGCTCAGCGACCCGGACATCGTCCTGTTCTCCGTGGCCATTCCCGACGTCTGGCTGACGACCTCGTTCATGGCGCTCGTGCTATACGCCGGCCTGCAATCGATCCCGCCGGAGCTCTACGAGGCGGCCCGCATCGACGGTGCGCGTGGGCGGCATCTGCTCCTCAACGTCACCCTGCCGTTGCTGCGCCCAGTGATTGCGGTGGCGCTCATCATCCGCGGCGTGGATGCGGCGCGTGCCTTCGATCTGATCCTCATCCAGACCGAGGGCGGGCCCCAGTCGGCTTCGGAGACGTTGAGCCTGACCATCTACCGGACCATGGTCGGCTTCAACGACCCCGGCTCGGCCGCCGCGATCAGCACCATCTTCATGATCGTCATGATGGTCGTCGCCATGGTCGCGGTGTTCACGATCTGGCGGCCGGAAGGCAGGGCGTCATGAACCGTCGTGGACGTCAGAGGGGCCTGTGGGCGCTGGCGATACTGGTTGTCGCCGCCTACGCCTTCCCGTTCCTCTACCTGCTGCTGACTTCGCTTAAACCGCCCGTTGACGCGATCGCTGTGCCGCCCACCGTCCTGCCCAGACAGTTCAGCCTCGACAACTACGCAAATGTCCTGCAGCGCAACGGAATCATCGCCTCGTTCATCAACAGCACCACGACGGCGGTGCTGACCGCTGTCTTCGCGCTGTCTCTGGCGATTCCGGCGGCGTGGGGGATTACCCGGTACCGGACCCGAGCCGGCCGGGCCGTCCTAGCCGGATCCTTGTTGGTGCGCATGACTCCGGCCGTGGCCCTGGGCGTGCCGCTGATCAGCATCATGGGCAGCCTCCGGTTGTCCGACACGCCGGTTGGCTTGGCCTTGGCGCAGACCACGATCGCCCTTCCGCTGTCGATCTGGTTGCTGGCCAGCTTCTTCGAAGCGGTCCCCGCCGAGATCGAGGAGGCGGCGCTGGTCGATGGCTGCTCGCGGCCGCGGGCACTGGTGAGCATCATCCTGCCGGTGATAACCGGCGGTGTCGCGGTAACGGCTATCTTCGCCTTTCTCGCCTCATGGAACGAATTCCTCTTCGCATTGCTCCTCACCTCCGTCGAGTCTCAGACCACCCCGATCGCCATTGCCAACTTGCAGAGCCAGTTCGGGCTCGACTGGGGCCCGATGACCGCTCTGGCGGTGCTCTACTCCCTGCCCGTGGTCGTTCTCACCATGCTGCTGCAACGCCGGATCGTGGCCGGGCTCAGCCTCGGCGCGGTCAAGGGATGACACACCTAAAGTCAAATTTCGAAAGGACCGTAATGAGTTTCTGGCAACCCACCAGCCCACTGGCCGGCCTGTCTCGGATCAAGGCCGCCCGGTCGCGACGGGAGTCCAGTTGGGACAGAACCGGCGGCAACCGCGACTTCGCCGTGGTCGCGCCGGGCGAAACCCACGTCCTGGCCGACCTGAGCGGTGCCGGCGTGATCGAGCACATCTGGCTGACGACCCGCTGCTATTCGCCCATGTACCTTCGCAAGCTGGTCATCGAGATGTTCTGGGACGGGTCGCCGACGCCAAGCGTGCGGGCGCCGCTCGGGGACTTTTTCGGGGTGGGCCACGCGATCAGCGCCCACTTCGTCTCGCTTCCGCTGAGCATGGTCACCGGCCCTCGGCGCGGTCCCAAGGGCCCGTTCGCGGCGGCAATGAACTGTTACTTCCCGATGCCGTTCGCCTCCGGGGCACGCATCCAGATCCGCAATGAAGCCGACATGCCGATCGAGAATCTCTTCTACTACATAGACTATGACTTGACCGACGAGGCTACGCCCTCCGACGTCGGCCGGTTTCACGCCCAGTACAGGCAGGAGCGGCCGTGCCAGAAGGTCGAGCAGGTAGACGACATCGCCAACCCGGCGCCCTGGGACCTGCCCGGCATCAATCTGACCGGCGAAGACAACTACCTGATCCTCGATGCCGAGGGCACCGGGCACTACGCGGGCTGTCTGCTGAACATCGACAACTTCGACGCCTCGAACCAGACCTACAGCTGGCCGGGAGAAGGCGACGACATGATCTTCATTGATGGCGAGCAGTGGCCGCCCTCGCTGCATGGCACCGGCACCGAGGACTACTTCGGCGCCGCTTGGGGCTTCCCGAGCGGGGCGTATGCGGGCCCGTACCACGGCATCTCGCTGGCGAGCAGCGCACAGGAGCACTTCGGCAAATGGAGCCTGTACCGCTTCCACATCGAAGATCCGATCCGGTTCAGCTCGTCCATCAAGGTGACCATCGAACACGGTCACGCCAACGACCAGGGCAACGACTACTCCAGCGTCGCCTACTGGTACCAGCACCTGCCCGGCAAGCCTTTCCCCGATCTGCCGCCGGTGCAGGAGCGACTGCCGCGGCGCTGGCCCGAGCACGGCCTGTGGGACGAGTGAGTCCACACTGAAATCTCTCGGCTCGGGTGAGGATGGTCAAGCAATGTCACGAGGTGTGAACATCAGGGACGTCGCGGTAGCGGCGGGTGTCTCCGTCACGACGGTGTCGCATGTGCTCAATCAGGTCGCGGGCACGCGCGTCAGCGAAGACACCAAAAGCCGCGTCGAGCAAGCCGCGCAACGCCTCGGCTATGCGCCCAACAGTCTGGCGCGTGGCCTGCGCATGCAGCGGTCACAAACCCTGGGTCTGCTCAGTGACCAGATCGCCACGACGCCGTTCGCCGGGCGCATCATTCTGGGCGCCCAGGAGGCCGCCTCCGCTCACGGCTGGCTGCTGATGCTGCTGACCACCGGCAACGACTCCGACGTCGAGCAACGAGAGATCCGAGCCTTGGCCCAGCACCAGGTCGACGGCGTGCTCTACGCGACCATGTACCACCGCGTGGTGCAGGTGCCTGCCGAGCTACGGCCGATGCCGGTCGTGCTCCTAGACGCGAGCAGCGCCGACTTGGCGATCCCATCAGTGGTACCCGACGAAAAGAGTGGAGCCCAAGCGGCCGTCGGCGAGTTGGTGGAGCACGGACATCGACGAATCGCTTTTTTGACCAATGTCGATGACATCCCCGCAACCCATGGACGTTTAGCCGGGTACCAGGCAACACTGGCCAAAGCCGGAATCGGCTTCGATCCCAAGCTGGTCATAGCTGAAACGTCAGACACCCCTGGCGGATACCGCGCCGCCCGGGAGCTGCTCGGCAGAAAAGCCCCGCCAACAGCGCTTTTCTGCTTCAACGATCGCATGGCCATGGGCGCCTACCGCGCAGTCGGTGAGCTCGGCCTGCGTATCCCAACCGACGTGTCCATCGTCGGCTTCGACAATCAAGAACTCATCGCCGAAGGTCTTCATCCCGGGCTCACCACCGTCGCATTGCCGCATTACGAAATGGGTAAGTGGGCGGTCGAGACCATGATGGGCATGCTCAAGACGCCGGGCCAAACCCGGCGTCGCCGTAAGGCGGAGCAAATGGTGATGGCCTGCCCTCTTATCCGCCGTGATTCGGTCGCAGCCGCGCCGAAGCGCTAGCAAATCGACGCCGCCCCTGGGCGGCCCACCCACTTTGAGGATCAGCCGTGCTTCGACTATCTGACGCTTGGATCTGGGACTTCTGGTTCGCCCAGGACGATGACGACATCTACCACCTCTTCTTCCTGCGGGCTTCGCGGGCCCTGGGCGACCCGGACCGAAGGCACATGCGCGCCAGCGTCGGCCACGCTGTCTCCACCGACCTTCGCCAATGGGTACAGGTCGCCGACGCGCTCGTCGTCGCTGACCGGCCCGCCTTCGACGACATCGCCACCTGGACCGGGTCGGCCGTCCGGGCCCCCGGCGGTTCATGGCACATGTTCTACACCGGTGCCAGCAGCGCCGAACATGGCCTGGTGCAACGCATCGGCCTGGCCACCTCCGACGACCTGATGACCTGGCATCGCCATCCCGGGCCGGTTGTCGAAGCCGATCCGCGCTGGTACGAGCTGCTCGGCGACTCGACCTGGCCAGACCAAGCCTGGCGCGATCCGTGGGTGTTCGCCGATCCAAGCGGCAATGGATGGCGCATGCTCGTGACCGCCCGCGCCAACCACGGCCCAGTCGACGATCGTGGCGTCATCGGCTACGCCCACTCCACAGACCTTCTACATTGGACGGTCGGACCTCCGCTGACCCCACCAGGAGCCGGATTCGGGCACCTGGAGGTTCCGCAGGTCGAAGTCGTCAACGGCCAGCCCTTGCTGATCTTCTCCTGCCTGCCTCGCGAGCTGGCCAACCGCCGCACCGATGTCCACAGTGGAGTTTGGGCGGTCACCACCTCCTCGCTGCTCGGCCCGTTCGATCCGACCGCCGCCCGGCCCGTCACGGATCAGGCCCTTTACAGCGGCCGGATCATCCGCGATCCCGACGGCCAATGGGTCATGCTCGCGTTCCACAACTATGACGCCAACGGCCAATTCATCGGTGAGCTAAGCGATCCCATGCCGATCACGGTCACCGCCGAAGGCGCGGTCGAATTGGAGCGTTCCCCGCAGACAATCTCAAACTGACCACCCGGTGGCCATGTCCGTTCAGCCCCTGCGGTACTTCTCCCACCACGTGACCGCGACTCCCGAGTGATTGCCTGCGGAAGGGTGGCCAGGTTCTCTACGCGGCCACCACCCGCACCGGCGGAAACAAGGTGGTGAGGTGATAGCGCAGGTCGTCGAAGGTCGGCGGTACTGGGAGCGCACCACCGATCCAGTCGGCAAACGTGACCGCCGGCGGTGCGTCCCAGCACCCGCCGGGCCGGCGCAGGCATAACAGCGGCGTATCCAGGACCCGTCGCGCCCAGGCCGCGATCGGATCAGCGCAGGATTCCGGTGGGAGGGTCCGAAGCGGGTCGACGCCGTACCAGGTGCGCATGCGATGCGACGCCCAGCCGGTGTCACGACCGGCGTGTCTGGGTGAGTTGGCGAAAAGCGCGATCAGCACCGGGCCGAGCACGTGCAGTGCATCCCACCGGGCGACCGCTCGATCGGCGGCTCCGATGTCCAAGCTGATCTGTAATCCGGCGGTCCCGCACATCATGGCCCGGTCATCGGGGCCGATCCGGTCGAAGGCCCGCTCCATTGCCTGATACCGCTCGCCCCCGATCAGGCGAGATGTAGGACGATGTGGGTCGCAGCCATGGCTACCCAGCTCAAGCCGGGCCGACTCAAGCAGCTGCTCTAGCCGGGCAGTGTCGGCGGCCGTGTTGTCGATGAGCTGAGCCAATGAGGCAAAGGGAGGTGTGGAGATCTCTACCTGCCCACCGGGCTCGACGGTGATCACGACGCCGCAAGGGAGAGGCTGATGCGGGCTGTCTGGCACGAGGGTGGGCGGTGCGTGCGGGCCGAGGGATGCGGCAAGAGCGCCGATTTCGAGCGGGCGCAACGGGTCTGCGAGGTGATGCACGGTCCACTCAAGCTCCACCCCGACGCGCGTGGGAGGCCCGGTCTTGAAACACACCTTGGCGATGTAGCCCTGGGCTACCTCCCGGTTGGCGACCACCGACCCGGCATCGCCTTCAGCCTCAACAACCACATCCATCTCCATCCTCGCCGCTACGCCGAAAGCTAACCCTTGGGTACGACATCGGGCCTATCCCAGCCTTGCCGCGGCCCGGCGCAGGCGTCCGTGACCGCGCTTACAGTGCGATCACCGAGGGCCTTAGCGCGTCCAGGATTAAACGCTGGGACCTGGCGACATGATCACCGCGGCTCGACCCAGCCCTGAGGCCTTTGGGTGACGCGCCACTGCTCAGGTCGGTACCGATCCCGAGCGATTTATCCGGCAACGCATCTGATCGAGGCAGATGTGGCGCAGGCACTCATGGGCGCCCGGCGCCTGTGGGTAGGGCTTTTCCCGTCCGGCCGCCGTCCACCCCCCGCATTGGCACGCCTCTGACCTCAGCCTGATCCGGTCCGCGTCCCAGCGCGCACGGCCCTTGGTGTTCAGTCGCCGGCCTGGTCGCGGACGCCGTCAGGATCCAGCAGGGTGATCCGGCCGCGGCCGAGTTTGATCAGGCCGCTGTCGGCGAACTCGCCCAGGACCTTGGTGGCGGTCTCGCGCGATGTGCCCACGAGGGCGGCGATCTGTTCGTGGGTGAGCGCTACGACCGGCACCGGGCTGCCAATGCCGAAGCTGCGCTGCACATCGGCGACGGCGGCGAGGGTCCCGGCAATGCGCTGCGGCACCGACTTGAACACCGTGTCGGACAGCCGCCGTTCCATCTCCCGCAGCCGTTGGCCCAGGATTTCGGTGATCCGCATGGAGATCCGCGGGTCGGACAGCAAATATTTGTGAACGTCGGCACGCGACATCACACATACGACGGCTTCATCGAGGGCTTCGGCGTAGTTGTCGTGCATGCTCTGTCCAAGCAGGACCATCTCCCCGAAGATCGTGCCAGGAGTGATGATCGCTGTCGTCAGGGCTCTGCCATCGGCGGAGATGCGGAAGATACGGATACGGCCGCGTTTGAGGATGAACAGGGTCTCGGTCGGCTTGTGCGGGGAGTAGACCACGGCACCGGCGGGATAGGTTTTCATCGGCGCTGCGGCGGCGATGGCGTCCATTTCCGCATCGGACAGGTCGCAGAAGATGTCCACTTCGGCCATGCACCAGGTCTTGTCCTGGTGGGCCGCGGCTCGCTGCATCTGTGCTGTCTCCTCCCGGCGGCCGGGCGCCCAGGGCGGCGGCCGGTCACCCCAGGGTTGCTTGTCCAATGCCTGAACGCCTTCGACTACACAGTACGCCGGCTCCGCCGCGCAGGAGTCGTTGTCGGGTTGGGACACGGGCGTGCCCTGTCCAGCGGCGTCTCCGCTGGACAGGGCGAGTGGCTTGCGTTCGATCACTGTCTTTAGCTCCGCTGAAGGCGCGGGCGCACCACCGCGTAGACGACGCCCAGCAGCAGGCCGTAGAGCAAATGGCCCATCAGGCTCTGCCATGCCGTCGTGGTCAACTTGAAGATCATGTCGTTCATGCCCAGCCACGCCGGCATGATCAGCAGCGCGCCGAGCACCCACCAGATCACCCCGTACACCAGGCCTATACCGATCGCCGGGACGAGCTTGTTCGCCCACCGTCCGAAGACGACCGCGAAAATGGCCCCGAACAGGGCCGAGTTGAACAGGTGCACCAGCCACCCAACAGCGATGGACTTGCTGTTCACCAGCATCGCCACCATGCCAATCATGTCCATCATCTGCATGAGGATGCCGAACATGATGCCGCCGACGAGCCCGCCGGCCACACCGGCGATGATGCGGCTCGACAGCGTCGCGGTGGCTCCGTGTGTGGTGCTTGCCGTAGTCATAAGTGCCTCCTGAAGGTTTGCGATCTTCACCGTGAAGGTAGGCCGCTGGCCGGGGGCAGTTCGGTGAGCTGGCACACACAACGGGCGCTTATTTGCGGGCGGGCCGGGCGGTGCGCCCGCCCATGGTCATGAAGAACTGGGCCGCGGTCAGCTGGATGCCGTACGACCAGGTGGGATAGGCGTGGGTGACGGCGGCGAGCCGTCCGGTGAACATGCCGGTGGCCATGGCCAGGACTGGTTCATGGATCATCTCCCCGGCGCGGGCAGCGACGATGGTGGCGCCGAGAATCCGCCCACCACCGAGGTTGCCCAGGACCGGCCGGCGCCCGGCGATGAGTTTGATGAACCCATCGGTTTCGCCTGCGGTCAGTGCCCGGTCCATCTCTTGCATCGGCAGGTACCCGATTCTGCCGCCCCACAACACTGCAGCTGCTTCGGTCAAACCGACGTGGGCGACCTCCGGATCGGTGAAGGTGACCCACGGCGTGGCATGCGTGCGGTAGCGCCGCCTGCGCCAGGGCCGAGCGGTCAGGGCGTTGCCGGCGGCGATGCGCCCCATCTCGAATGCGGCATGGGTGAAGGGCATCCTGCCTGTGACATCACCGGCGGCATAGACACCCGCGGCAGAGGTGGCCAGGTGTTCGTCGGTGATCACCTGGCCGCGATCGTCTACGCGCACGCCCGCCGCGTCGAGGTCAAGGCCGCCGGTGACCGGCCGCCGCCCGACAGCAACCAGCAGTTTCCCGACCTTGACGATCGTTCCATCGGCCAGGCTCAGACCGGCACCCGGCGCCAGGGCAGTCACGCTTTCGACCCGGGCATCGGTGCGTACGTCGATGCCCTCACGCCCGAACACGGCGGTGATCACCTCGGAGGCTTCCGGCTCCTCCTGCGGCAGCAGGCGATCCGCACCTTCAACGATCGTGACCCGGCTGCCCAGGCGGGCAAACGCCTGGGCCAGCTCGCAGCCGATCGCCCCACCCCCAAGCACCGCAAGGCTTTCCGGCAACTCAGGTTGATCGAAGACTGACTCGTTAGTCAGATAGGACACCGAGCCCAGGCCTGGAATCGGCGGCACCATCGGCTGCGCGCCGGTGGCGAGCACCACCCGGCGTGACGCCAGCCTCCGTCCGTCGGCCTCAATCCTCCCGTGACCTGTGAACCGCGCCCGGCCCGACATGACGTCGACGCCTTCGCGTTTAAGCGCTGCCGCGTCCTCGGTCGCCGCGATCTGTGCGATCACGTCGCGAATCCGCTGTGCCGCAACAGAGTACGGCAGCCCACGGTTGGCCGACTCGATCAGCGTTTTGGACGGCACGCAGCCGTGAAAGGTGCAGTCACCGCCGGGCTGGCCGTCGGTGATAAGCAGCGTCCGCGCGCCCAGGCGAGTGCCTTGCCGGGCCGCGCCCAGCCCGGCGGCACCGCCGCCGATGACGATCAGGTCATAGTCCACAGTGGTCATCCTCTGCAGCAGCAGGTAGTCAGCGGCGGCAACCCACAGCCGGATCGCGGCCAACCCCAACGACGGCAACCACCGTCATTGGGGTTGCTTCGCCACCAACAGGCCGTAGCCGAGAACTCCAGCTGCGACGGCGGTACGGGCGGCGCTCAGCATTGCCGGGGCCCGGCCAAAGTCCACACCGAGAGCCTCGGCCCGGCCGCGGGCGGTGATGCGCACCAGCGACAGTCTTGCCTCGATTTGGTCGATCATGCGGGTCATGGCATGGTCGTGGCGTTCGGTGTGGGTCACCACCAGCCCGGCAGCCGACAGGATGGCCCCGTACTCCGCTAGCGGGCGGGCGTCGGCGATGCAGGCGACCCAGGCGGCCAGACCGGTCAGCTCGGCCGGCAGGCGAGCAGGTTCGGCGGTGACGTCGGTGATGCCGACTCTGCCGCCTGGACGCAGCACGCGGGCCAGCTCAGCCGCCGCGGCGGGTTTGCCGGGGAAGGTGCAGAAGGCGCACTCACAGACGATGGCGTCGAAGCTGCTGTCTGGGTACGGCAGTTGTTCGGCGTCGGCGACGGTGAAGGCGGCCCGGCCGGCCAGACCGGCGGCGTCGGCCGCGCCTTTTGCCAGCGCCACATTGGCGGTGGACAGGTCGACTCCATGGATCCTGGCGCCGTAGCGGTCGGCCAGCATCAATGCGGTCGTGCCGCGGCCAGATGCCACGTCGAGCACCGTGTGGTCTCCCGCCAGACTTAGCAGGTCGGCTAGGTGCCGGGTCAGGGCCAGACCGCCCGGGTGGTAAGACTCGCCGAGCAGCATCGTCACCAGATCGGAGCCGTAGGTTGCCGCGCAGCAGGCCTTAACATGTTGCGCCTGCTCTAATCCGGTCATCACGGCACCGCCCTTCGGCCCACATTGGTGCTGTCGGTGGTGCGCTGATGCCCGTCGCCGGCGGCGATCTTCGACCCATACGGGGAGTCGGCCAGGATCGGTTGCAGCACAGTGGCGTTGGGGACCACGTCGGCGACCTTCACACCGGACATTTTCGCGCGGATCTGTTCGCGGTAGCCAACCGAGTTGTAGGCGCAGAACGGGATCAGCCTTCCGTCCGGGGTGATCTCTTCGACCCAGCATTTCATCAGCTGCCGGACGTTGAGGGTGTACGGGTCCTGAAAGTCCTGAATCACGATCATGAAGGCTTGGTCGGTGAGGTTCGCGATCGCCTCGGGCAGGTTGACCCCACACGCGTCGGCGCAATCCAACGCCGCCGCTGCGGCGGCAAGTTTCTCATTCGTGGTGTCGGTGCCCATGAACGCCGACGCGGACCACAGCTTCTCCAGTGCCTCACGCACGGCGTAATCGGGCACCACCCGGTTGGACACGTAATCCAAATAGTCCTCGACATTGAGGAGCCTCGGGATGGGCACCAGGCCGAAGTCCGGTGTGCCGGGGGCGCCTTCGGTGAGCAGGTAGGTGATCGACCGGCAGGTCGGAAAACAGCACGGCACCGGGAAGAAATCCGAGGCGTTAAACCAGTCCGGCCGTTGCGCGGCGATGCCGTGGATGATGTCGGAGTTGGTCAGCCGGGTCAGCGGATCAAACTCGATGTGCCGCCCGGAATGGGTCACCGGCTGGAACGACACCGACCGCACCGCCGGATGCCCGATGCCGAATTCGATGATGTCGCCGAGCTCGTGGGCGTTGAGATCCTTTTCGATCGCGGCGACGAGGGTGACGGTCAGCCCTGCTGCAGCGCAGTTGTCGAGCGCCTTCTGTTTGATTTGCCGAAGGTCGCGCCCGCGGATCTCACGGTGGGTGCGCTCGTCGAACCCGTCGAACTGCAGGTAGATGTTGACCCGGCGGCCTGGCTGATTTCGTTGCCCTAGCTGTGCCACGAACCGTTGATCGGTGGCCAGCCGGATGCCATTGGTGTTGAGATTGACCGCCCTGATCGGCCGGGCCTGCGCCAGATCAATGAACTCCAGGATGTGCTTGTGGATGGTGGGTTCCCCACCGGAGAACATGACCACCTCGGCTTCGCCCTCGCTGGCCACGAACACATCCAGCATCGCCGCGCACTGCTCGAGCGTGATGGAGTACCCGTCGGATTGATGCCCGGAATCGGCAAAGCAAATCGGGCAGTCCAGATTGCAGCCCGTGTTGACCTCGATGATGCCCAAACAGGCATGCTGCTTGTGTTCCGGGCACAGCCCACAATCGGATGGGCAGCCGTCTTTGACCTCGGTTTGGAAGGTCAGCGGGATCGTGCCCGGCTTGTTGAACCGCGCCGAGTCCAGGTACATCTGCGCGTCGCCGTACACCAATGCCTCGAATTGGCCGTGCTGCTTGCAGCGCTTGCGCAGATACACTTTGCTGTCGCGGATGTTGACCTGCGCGTCAACCACCACCTTGCACACGGGGCAGATCGACTTGGTGAACTCGATGAACACCTCATCGCGGTCCTGCTTGACTCTCACCGGCTCCACCGCGGTCACCCGTGTCTCCCTTCCTCGACTGTGCCCGGCCCCCAGCTTCGCGATGGACCGGGAATCGTTCCGTGATCGCGCTTACGTTACGGAGATAATGCTCGTCATCCGGTCAAAGAGACGTTGTGTAAGCGGGCGCACAGACCGGCACGATCCGCCAGGAGGACGCTGATCGGCGAGGGGGTGAGGCGTCGCCCCGTGCGCCCGCCCCCTCCCCGCCCCGCCGTTCGGTGACCCCGGCCAGCGCGCTGCGGCCGATGATGCCGATACCTTTTGCGCCCACCGTAAGAGCGGTCACAGTCTGGCCGCCGCCTGGCCGGTCAGACTGTCCGCATGAGGGCAGTCACCGCCAGCGTCCTCGCCGCGCTCCTCACGCTCGCCGCATGCACAAGCCCGGGCAGCGACGAACCGTCCGCCAGGCCGGCGGCGTTGCCGCAGACCGCCTCCGGACCCAAGGAGGACGTGCCGTCAGCGCTGCGCAATATGCGTGATCCGGCGTTCCCGCCACCGCTGCTGGACCCCGGCGAGATCCGCTCGGGCGGACCACCACCCGACGGCATCCCCGCCATCGACAACCCGAAATTCCTGCGCGCCGCCGATGTCGGCTTCATGACCGACGCCGCAGCCATCCTGGTGCTCACCATCAAAGACGAGACTCGTGGGTACCCGATCCAGATCATGACCTGGCATGAGATCGTCAACGACACCGTCGGCGGGACGCCGGTCGCCGTGACGTACTGCCCGCTGTGCAACTCCGGGGTGGCGTTCGAGCGGCAAGTCGGCGTTCGCATGCTGTCGTTTGGCACCTCCGGCCGGCTGTTCGCCGACAACCTGGTGATGTACGACCGGCAAACCGAGTCGCTATGGCCGCAGCTGACCTTCACCGCGGCCATCGGCGTGCTGACCGGTACCAAGCTCGTCCCGCACGTGCTGCAAACCGTGTCCTGGAAGGAATTCCGGGCCGCACATCCGCAGGCATGGGTGCTCTCGCAGGAGACCGGGTTCAACCGCAACTACGGGCGCAACCCGTATGCCGGCTACGACGATCCCGACGGACAGCTGCTGTTCCCGCTACCGGACGCCGACCGGCGCGAGCGACTCAAGGAGCGGGTGATCGGAGTCGGCGACGGGCCATCGGCGGTCGCGGTGGTGCGCTCAGCCGTGGCGGCCGCTGGTGTGGTGCAGGTCAACGTGGAGGGCCGGGAGCTGGTCGTGTGGCATCGTCCTGGGCAGGCCTCCGCCTTGGATGACGACTCGGTGGGTACCGGCCCTGACATCGGCACCGTGGGTGTCTTCGAGACCACTTTGGACGGTCAGCGGCTGCACTTCACCCCGGTATCCGGCGGGTTCCGCGACACTGCGACCGGCTCCACCTGGGATGTCCTGGGCCGCGCCACCGACGGCCCATTGGCCGGCAAGAGCCTGACCCCGTACCGGCATCTGGACACGTTCTGGTTCGCCTGGGTCGCGTTCCAACCCCAGACAAAGATCATCCGATGACGCGCTCTGATCCAGGCCACGTCACGAAAGGTCACCCGAGAAATTCTTCGCTAACGTGAGCTGGCTCACCGAAACTCACCGCGCTCGTGCCGCACAGTGAGGCAACGGGCACGACAGACACCACAAGCCGTGCTCCACCCGGCGCACGAGGAGAAGTTTTGATGAGCCGACGGTTCAGCCTATGGCCTGCCTTCCTGGCTGGCCTGCTGGTGCTGGGCGCGTGTGCCGGTCCAACCGCCCCCACCGACGACATCGGTGACCTTGCCCGCGACCGTGACGCCGCGGCCGCAGCAGGCGAAGTGGACCTTGACTTCACCGTCGCCACTCTCGACGGCGGTACCTTCGACGGCAAAAGCCTCGCCGGCAAACCGGCCGTCCTGTGGTTCTGGGCACCCTGGTGCCCCACCTGCGCGGCTGAAGCACCCCACGTCGCGCAGGCCGCCACAACCTACCAGGGCAAGATCGTCATCGTCGGGGTAGCCGGGCTCGACGAGTTGTCGGCGATGCACCGCTTCGTCGAACTGACCAAAGTGGACAACATCCCGCACCTGGCCGACCAGCAGGGTGTCGTCTGGAAACGCTTCGGAGTGACCGCACAAAGCACCTATGTGCTTTTGGACGCTACCGGCGCCGTCGTGTACCGCGGCTACCTCAGCAACAACGAGCTGGACCGTAGGCTCACCGGGCTAGCGGGCTAGCGGGCTGACATGGCCGACGCGCCGTTCGGGCTCGCCGTGGCCGCCGGGATGCTCGCCGCGGTCAACCCCTGCGGATTCGCCTTGTTACCCGCGTACCTGTCCCTGCTCGTCACCGGCGACGACACACCGGGCCGCGGGAGGGCGGTCGCACGTGCTCTGGGCGCGACCGCAGCGATGACCGCCGGCTTCGCCGCTGTATTCGGCGCCTTCGGTCTGCTGATCACCCCGATCGCCAGCCAGGTCCAACAACATCTGCCCTGGGTCACCATCGGCATCGGCCTCGCCCTGGTCGCGCTCGGCGGTTGGCTTGTGGCCGGACGTAACCTGCCCGGAATGCGCCTGCCTAGCCTGGGCGGACCTGCGGTCACCCGGACCGCGGCGTCGATGGCGGGCTTCGGCGCCGCCTACGCAGTCGCGTCGCTGAGCTGCACCATCGGGCCTTTCCTGGCCATCGTGGTGACCAGTTTCCGCGCTGGTTCCATTGTGGAAGGTGTGGGGCTGTTCATCGCCTACGCCGCGGGGATGGGGTTGACTGTGGCCGCCGCCGCGCTCGCGGTGGCGCTGGCCCGCGACACACTGGTCGGCAGGTTACGTCGAGCCGGTCCGCTGTTTTCTCGGCTCGGCGGAGTGCTGCTACTCGTCGCCGGCGGCTACGTGGCCTACTACGGCTGGTGGGAAACCCGGATCCGCGCTGGCGCTACCGCAGCTGATCCGATCATCGACACGGCAGGTTCGCTGCAGCGGTGGCTTGCCAACGGCCTCGACCAGGCTGGCATCGCCGTCGTTGCGGCGGTGTTCGCCGTGCTGCTAGCCGGAAGTCTTGCCGTCGCGTGGGCCACCCGGCGCCACCGGTCTGCTGTGGACCGTTGACCATTCGCGTCAGCACTTACTCTTTGGGTCGCTCCTTGATACCGGCGGCGAGGAGGTCGACCACGACGGCGATGCGTTTGGCTCGAAGATCCGGGCGGCGCTTCGTCGCGTCGATCCACCGTAAATAGGCACGCCGGTAGAACTGGGCAAGCGAGTCGAAGAACGCTCCTGCTCGCGCGTTGGCGTCCAGGGCGGCGGCAATGTCAGGTGCCAGATCGCCGCGTTGTGGCCCCTCCGGCACGACGATGACCTCCACCTGTTCCCCGACGTCAAGGCCGCAGTCTGCCAGCCATGCCGGCCCCAGGGTGAAACCGATCGAGTCACTGTGCCGCTCGATCACAGCCCGCAGGCCCATGCCGTTGATGGTTCCGGTCACGTGGTGCTGCTGTTTGGGCTGCCACACCGAGTCCGGATCGAACGGGGTGGGAACGAATACACGTCCCCGCCCACCGTCACGCACCGTCGTGCTGAATCGCTGCGACTGCACGCCTGATCCTCGCATATCAGAATCTCTATCGACGATCAGTGTGCGTGGCTGAGCCAGGCGTTGGCGATTTCGCGGGCGACGGTGAAACCCTCCGGCAGGGAAAGGATTTCGATGTCGTGGCGGCCGGTGGCCCACTGTTGGGCTTGGCCGCGCGTGGGGAACAGGAAGCTGTGATGGCAGAAGCTGGCCCAGATTCCCGTTTTCGTGCTCATATCGGCCTGATCGTTGCCGCGCAGCGGCCAGGTGATGACCGACTCGGCAGGACGCAGGTTGGTGACACCGTCCGGGCCGGCCTTCAGGCGCACAATCTCGTGTGTGCCAGGCGCTGTTGATTCCACCATGATGGGCCGGTCCAACACGATCGGGAAGAACAGTGTGTCCATCGCACACCACGCATAAGCCACCGTGTCACCGATGGTGATCTGGTGCGCGGTCTTGTTCAAGCTGATGCCCAGTCCGACGATGTCACCGTCGTCGTTGCGTTCGGTCCATGCCTGCAGCAGCTGATGCGCCTGCTCAGAGTCGGCACCCAACTCACGTATCAGTTGGGTGGCTCGAGTGGGCGTGACCGGCCGGCCTTGGGCCAGCAGGTGCATCATCCGCAGGACCAGGCGGGTGCGGTCAGGGCCGAAGTTCAGTGCTCCACCAAGCTTGGTCAGCTCGTGGGTGGATTGGGTGAGTCGTGTGGTAGCCATCGATGTACCTCCGTATCTTCGACGGGTGCCTCATCACGACCGTAGGGTCTGCCACCGGGGGTAGGGTCAAGCACATTGGGGCGTTCGGTGGTGAAGTCGTCGATGCGCTGGCGGACTTGGCGCAGGGCATCGATCCGGGCGGTGATACGGGTGCGGGCGGCGTTCAGCATGCGGGAAAGGTGCGGGCCGATCGGCTGGCCGGGCTGATCGTTGTGGATGGAAGCCAGCTTGGCGATTTCCGTTTCGGTGAGCCCGAGTGAGCGAAGCGACTGGATTCCGCGCACGCAGCCCAATGCGGACTCGTCGAACAGCCGGTAGCCGGAACTGCTACGCCCTAAGGTGTAGACCAGGCCCATGCCTTCGTAGCGGCGCAATGTCTTGATCGCCATGCCGGTTCGCTGCGACAGCTGGCCGATCGTCATCACCTCACCGGCGTGGGAGTGGGTGGCTGGTGGTGGGGTGGCGCAGTGCCAGATCACGGTCTCTGACTGACGGGTACCCATATCGAATGCTCCCGATCAAACGGCGCAGCAGGACAGTTTGGACACGTCGCGGGTGAAGGTTTGCGCGGCCAGCTTCAGCGCCTCGCTCATGGTCAGATACGGCGACCACAGGGTGGCCAGCTGCTCGACGGTCATTCCGGCCGCCAGCAGATACACACCGGCCGCAGCAATCTCTCCCGCGGCGTCGGCCACGGCGTGCACACCGAGTAGGCGGCCGGTGTCGGCGTCGGCGACGAGTTTGACCATTCCGCGGGTGTCGCGGTTGACGATCGCCCGGGGCACGGCATCCAGGGGCAGCACCCGGCTATCGCAGCGGTATCCGGCCGCTATTGCCTGGGCTTCGGTGAGACCGGCGGCGGCGACGGCCGGGCTGGTGAAGGTCACCCGGGGCAGATGCGCGTAATCCACCGTGCGCCCGGCATCGCCCAGGGCGTTGTCGGCGGCGATCGAGCCGTGCGCGGCGGCGACATAGACGAACTGCGGCGCGCCGGTCGCGTCCCCGGCGGCGAAGATACGCGGATTGCCGGTGCGCAACTGCTCATCGGTGACGATCTCACCCTTGGAGCCGACCTTGACTCCGACCGTGTCCAGGCCGAGCCCGCTCGTCACAGGGTGGCGCCCGGTGGCCACTAGCAGCTGGTCCGCCCGCAGTTTGATGTCGCCGATGGTGGCGACAATGTGGTCCCGTTCGCGGCGCACCGCAGTGACCTGGGCGCTGGTGTGCACGCCGATGCCCTCGTCTATGAAGACCTGCTCGATGGCGGCGGAGGCTTGTGGCTCCTCGAACGGCGCCAACCGGTCCAGGGCCTCCACGATGGTGACCCTGGTGCCCAGGTGGGCGAAAAGCTGGCCCAGCTCCAATCCGATCGCGTTGCCGCCGATCACGAGCATCGACTCGGGCAACGCGTCGAGGGCCATCGCGGTCGTCGAGGTCAGGTAGCCGATCGCAGCGAGACCGTCGATCGGCGGTGTCCACGGCGCTGACCCTGTGGCCACCACATAACGCTCCGCCTCGATCCGGGCGTTTCCGCCGCCGGTCAGGGCGACATCAAGCACAAGACCGGCCTGGCTGTTGGTGAAACGGGCTGTGCCGGAGACGATCTCCCAACCGTATTCGGCGGCCAAATCGACATACTTGCCTGTCCGCATTGCCTCGACCAGATGATCCTTTCCGGCGATCAGCTCGCTGAACGCCACCGCCGGGCCGGTGGCCGCCAAGCCTGGGAAGCGCCCGGCCGACATGGCCACGTGCCGGGCCTCGGCCGCGGCCAGCAGCGCTTTGGACGGCACGCAGCCGGTGTTCACACACGTGCCACCCGGCACACTCTTCTCCACCATCACCACCGAGGCGTTCAGGCGCCGGGCGGTGATGGCAGCGGCGAACGCCGCCGCTCCCGAACCGATGATCGCCATGTCGTACCGCATAAAGGCCCTCCAGCCTGCGACCGCAGCCAATGTATCCGGCTTGCCAGATACGTCTGAGGCCCATAGTATCCGCTTAAGCAGATATGTTCGAGGAGGCCGAATGATGACCACGACAGCCGATCGGGTGCGGCTGCTGCCGTCGCAGGTCGAAGGCGTGGGAGTGGTGGCCAGGTTCTTCCGCGCCCTGGCCGACCCGACCCGGCTCCGGCTACTGGAGTTCCTGCTCGATGGCGAACACACCGTCACCGAATGCGTCGCCTATATCGGCCTGTCCCAAGGCCGCGTCTCCACACACCTGTCCTGCCTGGCCGACTGTGGTTACGTGCAGGTGCGCCGCGCCGGCCGCAACGCCTTCTACCAGGTCGCCGACCCGCGCGTGGCCGACCTGGTGATGCTCGCCCACGCCCTGGCCGCCGACAACTGCGCCGCCCTGACCGAATGCCAGCGCATCGACACACCAGGGCAGGAGTGAGCCGGCGTGCACACCCGAAGAGGCTCTGTGCTGGGCATGATCGCCGCGTTGGCCGCGTGCTGCACCATTCACCTGATCATCCTCGCCGGTGGCGTCGGCGCCGCCACCGGAATCCTCGGTGGCTGGCTACGCAGCCCCTACCTCATCATCGGCGGGCTGCTCCTGCTCACGATCGCCCTGGGTGTGCTGGTCATCAACCGCACTCGCCCCGGCGACGCCGGCTGCTGCCCGCCAGAGGAAGGCAACATGCCCGTCACCGTGCGCGATGAGCCAACCTCACCATAAGCATCTTCAACAGGTGCCCCAATTGCGGCTGGACGCCACCGTAGATCGGCGTGCCGACACGCCATGCGACGAAGGCCGCCATCGCAAGACACCAGCCCGAAGACCGACGAGTTACGTAAGCGCCGTCACGGAACGCCGCAGCCCGGATCCGTAGCGTGGCTTGTGTGGTGTTACGGATCATCCTGGGTGCCTTGTACGCCGCGATGGCCGTCGGGCAACTGGCGTCGTGGCAGGCAATGCCCGACGTTCTCGGTGCTTATCAAGGGGTACCCAATGAAATGTTGCCGTGGTTTGCGGCTGCGCTCATTGGCGCGGAGTTCGTAGCAGGGGCATGGTTCTTGGCCCTGCCGCGTTCACAGATGCTGGCACCGGTGTGGATCTACACGGCAGTGGCCGTCGTCTGGACGGTGCTAGGCGCCCAGGCGTATGCGCGCGGGCTTGCGGTCGATAACTGCGGCTGCTTCGGCGTGTACCTGACCCAGCGGCTGACCTGGTTCACGCTGGTGCAAGACGGTCTACTGCTGCTCTACGCGGCGCTGATGATTCGTGGCGGTCTTCGCGCCCGCGCCACCCAGCCCATGACGCTGATCAGCCAACCAGCTAAGGAGACAGCAGGAGCATGAGAGTGCAAGCAGTCTGGAACGGCGTTGTCCTGGCCGAAAGCGATGACACGGTGGTGGTGGAAGGCAATCATTACTTCCCGCCAGAATCTGTCCACTGGGAGTACCTCTCCAAAAGCGCATCACACACGGTGTGCCCGTGGAAGGGCATCGCGTCTTATCACACGATCACCGTCGACAGGGTGTCCAATCCGGACGCCGCGTGGTTCTATCCACATCCGACACCGTTGGCACGCAAAGTCAAGGACCGGATCGCGTTCTGGCACGGCGTGCGGGTCGAGGAGGCTACCGAGACCGTGGACAGGCAGGAGCAGCGATGAGCGAGCAAGTCGATGTGGTGGTGCTTGGGATGGGCCCCGGGCGGTGAAGACGTCGCCGGAAAGCTGGCCGAGGGCAGGCTGGTCGGAGGGTAATGCCTGCCTCGCCATGGCTCGCCCAAGCCTGTTCCTATCGCCGGTTATAGACAACGACGCATCAGCGGCGGGACGATGTAGTTGAACATCCAACTTTTCGTGCTGGGTCAGGAGGTCATGATGGACGTCATCGTGCTCATAGGGCGCATCCTGTTTGTTTTTCTGTTCCTCACCGCGGGCTACACGCACTTCGCCAAACGCAAGATGATGGCGGGCTACGCTGCATCCAGAGGCGTACCAGCCTCGATGGCGGCCACACTCGCCGGTGGGGTCCTTCTCCTCGCCGGAGCGCTAAGCATCCTGCTGGGGGTCTGGGCCGACCTCGGCGCGCTGCTGTTGGTCATCTTCCTGCTACCCACGGCGGTGCTGATGCACGGCTTCTGGAAGGAGACCGATCCGCAGACCCGGATGAACGAGACGACCCAATTCAGCAAGGACCTGGCACTGGGAGGTGCGGCCCTGATGCTGTTCGCGTTCTTCTCCTTCGCCGGCGACGACCTCGGTTTGACCATCACCGGGCCACTGTTCAACATCCGTTGACTGTGCCAGCCCTAGCCTGAGCACGTGGACGCAGCACAACTCGTGGTCGAGTTCGCCACCCTGTTCCTCGGCGCCTTCGTGGCCTTCGGGCTGGAGAACCGGCGCGAACGCCGCCGGCTACGCCGCTGGGCCCGCCAATACCTCGGCCACCTACGCGACGGCGCCGCCAGCGACGTAGACAACATCGCCGACGACACACAACAACTGATCACCTCAGCCGAGGCGTGGCTACAAGCCCGCGAAGCAACCGAACTCGACGACCACGTCTGGGCAGTACTGGCCACCGTCCCCGCCTTCCACCCGCCCGACCTCGGGGCCGTACTGCACGGACCAGCACTCACCGTGCTACCACACGACCTCGCCGGGTCCCTGTCAGAACTGGAACGTGACGCCGACGCGCTCGCCTCCCACGCCGCCACAGCCGCGGACCATCAGCGCGCGACGTGCTCCCAGGTAGCGCGCGAACATCTGCAGCCGCCTGCCAACCCTCGGGCTGGACGCCGAACTATTTGCCGAGATGAGCGACGAAGATCTGCGCCTTCTGCTCACCGAACCCTGGCAGATCCGAAAGCCGCCGACCAGGTCCGTGCCGTCCTTCGCCTCGGTCCAGCCTGCACGGAATGCAAGTCCAGGCCGCGCCACCCGCCACGCCTTCATGAATTCTTTAGATAGGCAGCGGCCTGGGGCGCGGGTCGGGCTTTCTAGCGTCTGGGTTGAGGGTCCATGACGTTTGGGAGGTTCGCATGCGATCGGTGAAACACATTGGCGGGCTTGCCGCTTTGGCTGCGGCTTTGCTTGTGGTTGCGGCTTGCGGGGGAGGCGGTGGGGGTACCCCGCAAGCGCCTCAAACGAGTTCGCCAGCAGAGCCTGTTGGCAAGCCACTGTCGGCTGTCGATATCTCGGCGCTGGCGGCTCAGTTCGCCGATCAGCCATTGACCGGCGGTCAGACGGCGCCCCGGCAGTATCGCTGGGTCAACGACCGTGTCGCGATGTTCCTGCAGTTCGACAACTCCGACCCGGCCAAGGCGGCAGCCCTGCGGTACATCGGCGTCAGCGTGAAGGGGGTGTTCTGTGCCGAGGACCAGCCCGGCGGCGCCAACGGCGGCTTCCCGCACTTTCACCGGCTGGACGCTCCTTCATACGCCCAAGGGCATGGCGGCCCGGCGGGAACCCCCGGATATTGGCTGAGCTGGATCGCGGTCGATACGTTCGACCAGCGCGACGGCAGGCATGTCGCCCCTGGTGTGGACTACCAGTTCTCGCCGACACCCGCACCGCCGAGCTGCGCACCGAACGTGCCCAAGTCCGACTTTGCCGGGCCAGGCGCGAAAGCTCTGTCCAAAGACGACATCGGGACGTTGGCGGCATTGTTCGCCGATCTGCCGTTGACCGGTGGGCAGACCGCACCACGGCTGTACCGGTGGGTCAACCAGGACGTCTCGATCTTCCTGCAGTTCGACAACTCCGACCTGAGCAAAGCGACCGCGTTGCGGTATATCGGGATCAGCGTGCGGGGGCAGTTCTGCAAGTCCAAGCAACCATCGGCGGACTTCCCGCATTTCCACCGCACCGACGCGGCAGAGTATGCCAAGGGACACGGCCAGGCGCCCGGCGACAAGGGCTACTGGCTGCTGTGGATGGCCACCGACAGCTTCGCCCAACGCGACGGCCGTCAGATCACGCCCGGTGTCGACCGGCAGTTCTCGCCGACACCACCACCGGAGTGCTGATGAGTCGCATGTGGATACTTGTCATCCTGCTGACGGCCGCGTGCGGCGCGCCGGAGCCGGCGACACCGGGGCCGCAGGGGACTGAGGGGGCGGACGTTGTGGAGGTCAGGCTCACCTGCGCCACCGGTGACCCGCAGGCACCATGCGCGTTCCGTCCGGCCGAGGTGAGCATCCGCGTCGGCGGCATGGTCCGGTGGATCAACGATGACGCCACCTATCACACGGTCACCGCATCCGACCGGATCGACTTGCGTGTGCCCAGCGGGCGCTTCGACGCCGTCCTCGACGAAGCGGCAGAGACCTTTTCCCACACCTTTACCGAGCCTGGAACCTACGCTTACTACTGCCAGCCACATGCCGAGTTCATGGCCGGCGTGGTGAAGGTGGATCAATGAATGAGATGCCGCGGAGGTGTGATGGGACAGGGCGCCAAGCGGCGAACGCCGACGATCCTGGTTGTCGATGACGACCGGATGCTGGTGCCGCTGCTTGAGCGTGGGCTGCGCTACGAAGGTTTCGAGGTCGAGTGCGCCTACGACGCGGCCGAGGCGATCGACTCGGCGCAAGCTCGCCCGCCCGATCTGGTGCTGCTGGACATCGGCATGCCCGACCGCGACGGCTTCAGCGTGCTGCGTGAGCTGCGCCGCCATCATGACGTGCCAGTCGTGATGCTCACCGCCCGCGACGAGGTCCGCGACAAGGTCGGCGCGCTCGACCAGGGCGCGGACGACTATGTGGCCAAGCCGTTCGCCTTCGACGAGCTAGTCGCCCGGATCAGGGCCGTGCTGCGCCGCCGCGCCGCCGAAACGCTGGACCAGATCGGGTACGACGACGTGTGCTGCGACCTGGGCACCAGACAGGTCACCAGGGACGGTCGCACGATCGAGGTGACCGCGATCGAATTCGACCTGCTGAGCTTTCTGGTACGTAACGCCCGCCGGGTGCACAGCAGGGAAGCGTTGCTGCGCGCGGTCTGGGGCTATGACGTCACCGTCGACAGCAACGTTGTCGACGTCCATATTGGACACCTGCGGCGCAAACTTGGTGAGCCGCAGCTCATCCAGACTGTGCGGGGAGTCGGCTACCTGCTGCGGAGCCAGCCGTGAGCATCCGGGTCAAACTCGCAGCCGCGTTCACGCTGCTGGTTGCCGTCATTTTGGTCGTGGTCGGGGTGGTGACCTACCAACTGCTGCGTCAAAGCCTGCTGGAAGAGATCGAGCGTGATGTCGCCCGGCGCGCCGCCACCTTCGCCGCAGCCAACGCGACGCCACCGTATGACCTGGACGTGTTCGGCGCTCCAGATGTCTTCCTGCAGGTTGCCGATGGCACCGGCACGCCAGAAGCGCGTTCAGGAAACCTGGGCGACCGGACACTGCCCCTGCCAGATGCCGCCCGGGCCGGCCAAGTGGTGGAGGTCCACGTCGGCGGCCGGCCGCTGTTCCTGACCGCCGCCCAGCTCGATGCGGGCCGCTACGTCATCGTCGCCCGGTCACCCGTGACCACCTACCGGGCGCTGCGCACGTTACGCACCCTGCTTACCGCGGTCGGCGCCGGAGCCGTGGTGCTCACCGCGGTGGCGAGCTGGCTCTACGCCCGCACCGCGCTGCGGCCCATCGATCGAGTGGTCGATGCCGCCCGGGCCGTGCGCGACAGCCGTGACCTGACCCAGCGGGTACCCCACCGCGGCCCACCCGACGAAGTCGGCCGGCTCGTGGCCACCTTCAACGAAATGCTCGCCGAACTCGCCCACGTCTACACCTCACTCGACCAATCCAACCAGCAGATGCGCCAATTCCTTGCCGACTGCTCGCATGAGCTACGCACCCCGCTTGCCCGCATCCGCAGCACGGTTGATCTGCTGCAACGAATTGACGACGCTCCACCCGGTACCCAGAGAAATGAAGATTTGGCTTTTAGGTCCCGGGCTTTGACCGACATCGCGGCTGAGACCGACCGCATGGCACGCATGGTCCGCCAGCTGCTCATCCTGGCCCGCGCCGACGCCGGAGCCACCATCGAGCCCCGTCCCACCCACCTCGACCAGGTGCTCGAATTAGCCTGCAGGCAAGCCGAACGCATGGCCAATGGCGTCAGCCTCAAACTCCCGACGCCGCACGCACTCACCGGCGCCACAGTCAACGGCGACGCGGACCACCTCACCCAGGTCATACTCATCCTGCTCGACAACGCCTTCAAATACACCCCAGCGCCCGGTGAAGTCCACCTCGAAGCCAGCCACGACGACTCCCATGCCCGCATCACCATCGCCGACACCGGCTTGGGCATCCCACCGGAAGACACCGAGCGCATTTTCGAACGCTTCTACCGCGGCCGAAACACCACGGCGACAACGGGGACCGGCCTCGGCCTGGCCATCGCGAAATGGATCGTCGATCAGCACAACGGCCGGATCGAACTCACCACCCTGGCCAACGGCACACGTTTCGCGGTCATCTTGCCCCTGACCCGTACCCCCAAATGATCTTCATGGTGTCTTCATTGGAGCAACCCGCCTGCATTCATCATGAATAACGACACCGCCTCATGTCCAAATCCCGCGCTGCTACAGGGGTTGTGACGGCCAGCGAAATGATCGCCGGGCACAACCCAGCCGCTTTGGCCGGGCGAGTAGACAGTGTGTTGGCGAAAGGGCTGACCCGGAGCGAAGGAATTTTGAGTATCCGTAGATCTCGTGACTTGATCAACAAATATCTGGAGGAGATGCCTTTGACCAGCCGCGACTCAGGAAAAACGACTCGTCTGCACTTCAAGGCCTGGGCGGGATCCTTGGCGCATCGGTAGCTCCTCGCAGGGATCTTCCGAAACCTGCGAAAATCCTGTCTCATCTAGCATTTTGGCTCAACCGTGACATTGGATGGGCTAGACCAGCACGATCAAATTCTGCGAAATACGACTCTGACCTGCGAAATCGGACATACTCGAATGCACATCTATGCATGTGTTAAAGGTACATAGCGGACCTGCACGCGGTGGACGAGGCCAAACGCTTATGCGATGCTGACGCCGTGGTTGACGGCCGTGTGGGGATTCGCGCGGCAGGCGGGGAATGTACCGGTCCAGAGGTGAGATTGCTGGGACCGGTCGGAGTTTGGCGCTCAGGCGGGTGGCATAGCCCCACGTCAGGTGTGGTTCGCGCGGTCCTGGCAGTGCTGGCGCTCGCCGAGGGCCGGCCGGTCACCCAGGATCAGCTGATCGAGATCGTCTGGTCCAGACGGTCGGTCGGCTCGGCCGCTCCCGCGTTAACGGTAGCGATTCACCGCCTTCGTAAATGGCTGAGTAAAACAGCCGGTCCGCAAGCCTCGTTGGAGTGGACCCCATCTGGCTACTCACTCAACATCCCTGGCGGGACCGATGTCGCCGCGTTCCGTCGGTTGGTTGCCCACGCCGAGACCTTGGACCATGCCGCGCGGGTGGATGCACTGGCTCAAGCGAACGCGCTGTGGCGCGGGCCTGCGATGGCCGACATACCCGCTGACTGTGCCGATGAGGCGGCACTGGTGCGGCTGGAACGGGAACGGATCGATGCGGTGCGGGCCTATGCGCACGCACTGTTGATGGCGGACCGGCCGGCCGAAGCGGTGAACCTGCTTCTGCCGGAGGTTGAGCGGTATCCGTTGGACGAGCCCGTCCACAGCGTTTTGATTGAGGCACTCGCGGAGGCGGGCCGGCAGGCCGAGGCATTCGAGGTCTACGAACGGGTTCGCAGCAGCCTGGCGGACAAGTTGGGAGTCGATCCCGGACGCCAACTACGCGAAGCACACCTGCGGATATTGCGCCAGCAGACGGTGACCGCCACGGGTTGGCAGCCGGATGGTCTGCCGCCCCGGCCTGTGCCCGCTCAGCTGCCCGCCAGCGTGCTGCCGTTCATCGGGCGCGAGCGGCAGTTGCGGGAGCTTAACCGGTTGGCGGCGGCAGGAGAGCAGGTCGCGATGCCGGTCCTGGCAGTCGTCGGCAAGGCCGGGGTGGGAAAGACCGCCTTGGTGACCCACTTCTGCCACCAACTGCGCAGCCGATTCTTCGATGGTCAGCTATATGTGAACCTGCGCGGCTATGACGGCGGCCCCGCGGTAAGGCCGATTGAGGCGCTGGCAAGGTTTCTGCGAGCCGTGGGCGTGCCGGCCGAGCAGGTGCCGATTGACGTCGACGAGGCCGCGGGCATGTATCGCTCCCTGCTCGCTGATCGGCATGTGCTTGTGGTGCTGGACAACGCCAACAGCTCTGAGCAGGTCAGATCGTTGCTGCCGGGCAGTCCTGGCTGCCTTGTCCTGGTCACCAGCCGAGATCGTCTCACTGGCTTGGCGTCGGTGGCGGGTGCTCACCGGGTAATACTCGACTCCTTGGAAGCAGCGGAAGCCGTCGACCTTCTCGGCGAGGTGCTAGGCCCGGACCGGATTCAAGGTCAGCCTGACGACATCGTCGAGTTGGCGGAGGCCTGCGCGAATCTGCCGCTGGCTCTGCGCGTCGCCGCCGCCCAGCTGGCCGATCAGCCGCATCGGCGGATCAGCGAGTATGTCGCGGAGCTGCGTGGCGGCAGCCTCACTGCACTCGATCTGTCCTACGGCGAGTTGGGTCAACAGGAACGGCATCTGTTCCAGTTGGCCGGTTCGACGCCACATGTCGATCTCTCGGTGGAGGCGGCCGCTGCGCTGGCGGGTACAACGGTGGAGACGGCGGAGCGCCTGCTGCGAGATCTCGCCGACGCGCAGATGGTCATCGTCACGGATGCGGGCCGATACGGCTTGCACGATCTGATCCGGGCTTTCGCCCAATCCCTTGGGCCACTTCCCTTGGACGGTCTGCTCGAGCATTACCTGTCGGCGGCGACACTGGCGGCGAAGTCGTTCAATCAGCATTGGCCGATGGTCCGCTCCGCTTCCGGTCTGCTCGAGCCGGCCGAAGCGGGCGCCTGGCTCGCCGCAGAGTGCGACAACCTGTTGTCCTGCTTCAGGTCGGGCCTCGTCTCTCCAATGTGGACATGGCAAATGGCCGACACTCTTTTCTTCTATCTCTTCAAATCCGGCCGCATGTCCGATCTGCTGACCACACACTGCCACGGGCTCGCGGCCGTCCGCGCCCTGGACGACTCGCACGCGAAAGCGGTTCTGCTCAACCAGCTTGGCATCGTTCGTCACCACCTTGGTCAATACGACCTTGCGCTCAACCACTATCGGCATGCGCGCCGCACCTGGGAACGGCTAGGCGAGGCTCAGCATGTGGCCAGCGCCTGGGACAACATCGGGTTGACCCTGGAATTGCAGGGCCGCTTCACGGATGCGCTGACCAGCTTCGACAATGCGCTCGAGCTGCTGGATCCCATTGCCGACCGCCAGGTGCGCGGTGTCGTGTTGCATAGCAAAGGCACGGTGCTTGGCCGCTTGGGCCGCCACGTGGAGGAGCTGGAACATCACCAGGAAGCTCTACTCATCGCGGAGCAGGATGCCGACCGGTGGAACGAAGCGCGGCGCAACTGCGGGATAGCCAAAGCTTTGACCGGTCTCGGCCGATACGACGAGGCGTTGCCACACCATCGCCGGGCGCTGGAAATCGTTCAGCAGCTGGAGGGTCGAAGCCAGGAAGCCCCGATGTATTACTTCCTCGCGGTGACGCTCCGGTTGGCCGGCCGGCAGCAGGAGGCACACGAGGTCCTCGAGCGGGGGCTCGAGCTGGCCCGCCGCACGGAACATCGGCACGGGCAGGCCCTGATCGAGCGGTTGCTCGCAACCATCGTGCGCCCGACCGACCCGGCGCGCGCGGTTATGCACGAGCGCAGGGCCAAAGAGCTTTTTGCCCTTTTGCGGGTACCAAAAGACCTGGTTGCCGGTTAGTCACCAACCCGGATAGGAAGTGGAGCTGGCCGCCCCCGTGCGCGGCCAGCCATGGCGTGGTCACCGGCCCGAGGCTTCCTGGCGAGGCAGGCCGTCAGGACGTTCCCGAGCCGGTTGTCAGCTACGTTATCGACGGCCGATTACCGCTCGCTTACCTCGTGCTTTTATTGGTGTCATGACCAACCCGGCCATCCTGACCGTCGATGATGATCCAGCCGTCTCCCGAGCTGTTGCACGTGACCTGCGTCGCAACTATGGCGAGCACTACCGCGTGGTACGAGCCAGCTCCGGCCCGGAGGCGCTCGACGCGCTCCGCGAGATCAAATTGCGCGGTGATCAGGTCGCATTGCTGGTGGCCGACTATCGCATGCCGCAGATGAACGGGATCGAGTTCCTCGAGTCCGCGATGGATCTCTTCCCGCGGGCTCGCCGCGTTCTCCTGACGGCATACGCCGACACGGATGCGGCGATCAACGCGATCAACGTGGTAGATCTCGACCATTACCTGCTCAAACCGTGGAATCCGCCGGAGGAGAACCTCTACCCGGTTGTGGACAGCCTGTTGGACGCCTGGTTGACCACCTCGGACGCGGCGGCTTCGGAGATCCGGGTGGTGGGCCATCGCTGGTCCGCGCCGTCCTACAAGATCCGCGACTTTCTGGCCCGCAACCTCGTGCCTTACCGCTGGTACCTGGCTGACGATCCCGAGGGCGGCCGGTTGCTCACCGCAGCGGGGGTGACCGAGGCGGAAGTGCCGCTGGTGATCACGACCGAGGGAAAGTCATTGGTACAACCGAGCGTTGCCGAGCTCGCGGCAAGTGTCGGGCTCACCATCACCCCGGCTTCCGACTTCTACGACGTGATCGTCGTGGGCGCCGGCCCGGCCGGGCTTGGTGCGGCGGTCTATGGGGCCTCGGAAGGACTTCGCACCGTGCTGGTCGAGCGGCGGGGGG
>DPJL01000111.1 GCA_003543035.1 Micromonosporaceae bacterium
TGGACAACACCGATCGCAGAGCCGTCGCGTGGTCCGGCGCGTCCCCGCCCGGCTCCCCGATGCGCTCGACGAGCCCGTCCTTTCCGTCCGGGTACCCGCGGTACTTCACCGACGACGAACCACAGTTGAGGACCAGTATCAATTCGCCGCCGCCAAGCTTGCGGGCCGGCCGGCCAACAGGATGTTGGCGCGACCCTACCGACCTGCTGGCACAAACGAAGCGCTAGCACAAACGAAGCGCTAGCACAAACGAAGCAGCTCGGTAGGACACCGCACGTCGCACCGTCCAGAGAGCCGACCCGGCCGGCCGGCTCAGTCCTCGTCGTCCAGCCGCGCCAGCCACGTCGCGAAGCGCTCGATCGCCGTCTCGAACTCGGGGTTCAGGTCGACGAAGTCGCGCAGTTGCTCGGCCAACCACTCCAACTGAACCGTCTCGGCACCACGCCGCGCGACCAGCTCCTCGATGCCCCGGTCCGTGTGATACATGAGACGTCACCCCCGGGGCAGCGCGGCCTCGATGAGCGCCGCTTGTTCGATGTCATGGACACGAGTGGAGCCGGTCGCGGGAGCGGCCGCCGACGGGCGGGAGATCCGCCGCAGCGCCAAAGCCGACCGGCCTGACAGTTCCTCCAGCAGGTTGAGCGCGATGAACGACCAGGCGCCCTGGTTGGCCGGCTCTTCCTGTACCCAGGCGAAGTCGCTCGCATTGGCGAAGCGGGCCAGCTCGGCCTTCACCTCGTCCACCGGGAGCGGGTAGAGCTGCTCGATCCGCACGATCGCGGTGTCGGTGATGCCGCGCTCAGCGCGAGCCTGGATCAGGTCGTAGTAGACCTTGCCCGAACACAGCAGCACCCGTTTCACCGAAGCGGCGTCAAGCTGTGTCTCGCCGATGACCGGCTGGAAGGTACCAGTCGTGAAGTCGGCGACCGGCGAAACAGCAAGTTTGTGGCGCAGCAACGACTTTGGCGTGAAGACCACCAGCGGCTTGCGCTTGGCCGACAGGGCCTGGCGGCGCAGCAGGTGGAAATAGTTGGCCGGGGTCGTGGGGATCACGACGCGAATGTTGTCCTCGGCGGCCATCTGCAACCAGCGCTCGGGGCGGCCCGAGGTGTGGTCGGGGCCCTGACCCTCGTGGCCGTGCGGCAGCAGCAACGTGACGCTGGACTGCTGGCCCCACTTCACTTCGCCGGAGGAGATGAACTCGTCGATCACCGACTGGGCGCCGTTCACGAAGTCACCGAACTGCGCTTCCCACATCACCAACGCATTCGGCTGCTCAACGGAGTACCCGTATTCGAAGCCGAGCGCGGCGTACTCCGAGAGCAGGGAGTCGTGAGCGTGGAAGCGGGCGTCGTCATTGGCCAGGCTCGCGATCGGCAGGAACTCCCCGCCGGTCTTCGCGTCCACAATGGCCGCATGCCGCTGCACGAAGGTGCCGCGCCGGGTGTCCTGGCCCGCCAAGCGCACCGTAACGCCTTGTGCCAGTAGGGATCCGAGCGCGATGATCTCCCCGAAGCCCCAGTCGATTTCGCCCGCCACAGCCATCTTGGCTCGCCGATCCAGCAGCTGCTGGATGCGCTTGTGCGGAGTGAAACCCTCGGGAAGGTTGACGTGAGCTTCGCCCACCTGCTTCACCAGCTCGGCCGGGATCGCGGTGTTGACGATCGGCTCCGGCTGAACCTCTTTGCTCCGGGTGAGGCGGCTGGAGACACCAGTTGCTGCGTCGCGAGTGGCCTTGAAGACCGTCTCGAGTTGGCTCTGGTAATCGCGCAGCGCTTCCTCGGCCTGCTCGACCGTGATGTCGCCGCGGCCGATGAGCTCCTCGGTGTAGAGCTTGCGGACCGATCGCTTCGAATCGATGATCGAATACATCTGCGGGTTGGTCATCGACGGGTCGTCACCCTCGTTGTGCCCACGGCGCCGGTAGCAGACGAGGTCGATGACGACGTCCTTGTTGAAGGCCTGGCGGTATTCGAAGGCGAGCCGGGCCACCCGGTTCACCGCTTCGGGGTCGTCGCCGTTCACATGGAAGATCGGCGCCTGGATCATCCGGGCCACGTCGGTGGAGTAGAGCGATGAGCGGCTGTATTCTGGGGCAGTGGTGAAACCCACCTGGTTGTTGACGACCACGTGGACGGTGCCGCCGGTGCGGTACCCCCGAAGCTGGGAAAGATTAAGGGTTTCGGCGACCACACCCTGCCCGGCGAAGGCCGCGTCACCGTGCACGAGCAACGGCAGCACCGTGAACCCTTCGGGTCCAAGGTCGAGCCGGTCCTGCTTGGCCCGCACGATGCCTTCCATCACCGGGTCGACCGCTTCGAGGTGCGACGGGTTGGCGGTCAGCGACACCGTGGCGACACTGGCGCCGTCCGGAGTGGTGTATTTGCCGGTCATGCCGAGGTGATACTTCACGTCGCCGGAACCCTGCGCGCTCTTCGGGTCCAGGTGACCCTCGAACTCGTTGAAGATCTTCTCGTAAGGCTTGCCGACGATGTTCGCGAGCACGTTGAGCCGCCCGCGGTGGGTCATGCCGATCACGACCTCGTCCAGCTTTGCCGTGGCCGACGCCTTGAGCACCTCATCCAGCAGCGGGATCAGTGACTCGCCGCCCTCGAGCGAGAATCGTTTCTGCCCAACGTATTTGGTCGCGAGGAAGGTCTCGAAAGCCTCGGCCGCGTTGAGCCGGCCCATGATGTGGCGCTGCTCCTCCGGCGTCGGCTTGGCGTACTTCCTCTCCACCCGCTCCTGGATCCAGCGACGCTCCTCCGGATCCTGGATGTGCATGTATTCCACACCCACGCGGCGGCAATAGGAGTCACGCAGCACGCCGAGGACATCGCGCAGGCGCATCTTGTCCTTGCCGGCGAAGCCGCCGACCGAGAACGTGCGGTCCAGATCCCACAGGGTCAGACCGTGCTCGAGGATGTCCAGGTCGGGGTGACGGCGGATCTCGTACTCGAGCGGGTCGGTGTCGGCCATCAGGTGGCCTCGCACCCTGTACTCGCGAATCAATTCCATGACGCGCGTGGTCTTGTCGATCTGGCCTTCCGGCACATCACGCACCCAGCGCACCGGCTCGTAAGGGATGCGCAGCGCGGTGAAGATCTCGTCGTAGAAGCCGTGCTCACCGAGCAGCAGCTCGTGAATCACCTTGAGGAACTCGCCGGACTGCGCGCCCTGGATCACCCGGTGGTCGTAGGTGCTGGTGAGCGTGATGATTTTGCTGACCGCGAGCTCGGCCAGCTGCTCGTCGCTCATGCCCTGGAAGGGAGCCGGGTATTCCATCGCGCCAACGCCGATGATCGCGCTCTGGCCCGACATGAGGCGAGGCTGCGAGTGGACTGTCCCGATGCCGCCGGGGTTGGTCAGTGAAATCGTGGCGCCCGAATGGTCTTCCATCGTCAGCTCGCCCTTGCGAGCGCGCCGCACGATGTCCTCGTAGCCCTGCCAGAACTGGCGGAAGTCCATGTGCTCGGTGGCTTTGATGGACGGCACGACAAGGGTCCGGGAACCGTCCGGTTTGGACAGATCGATGGCGATGCCGAGGTTGACGTGCGGCGGCACGACCATATTCGGCTTGTTCTCCACCACCGCGTAGGAGTTGTTCATCTCCGGGTGGATGGCCAGCGCACGCACCAGTGCGTAACCGATGAGGTGGGTGAAGCTCACCTTGCCACCACGGCCGCGGGCCAGGTGGTTATTGATCACGATGCGGTTGTCCGCAAGCAATTTGGCTGGTACCGCACGAACGCTGGTCGCCGTCGGAACTGTCAGGGACAGATCCATGTTCTCGACGATCTTGCTCGCGACTCCGCGCAGCGGGATGAGCTTGGCCTCGAGAGCTGGGGCGGGTGCGGCCTTGGGCGCGGCGGCGGGCTTGGCCGCCTGCGGCGTGACGGGCTGAGGCTTGGCCGGGATCACGGGCGTCGTGGGCGCCGTGGGCTTGTCCTCCACCTGGGTCGGCGCTTTCGCCTGCGGCGTCTCGACTACCGGCTTGTAGTCGGTGAAAAAGTCATGCCAAGCCGGATCGACGCTGGACGGATCGGTGAGGTACCGCTGGTACATCTCTTCGACGATCCACTCGTTCGTACCAAAGCTCGCCAGGGGGTTGTCCTGCTGAGTCGACACGCTGCTATCCGCCCGTTCTTAACGAGAGCTCAGAAACCGCTCCTAGGCTACGCCACAGCGCGTAGTGATCTATCACACAGGTAGCGCAATCCACGTTGCCTCGGCGCGACCCATGATCTTGCCAGCCGGGCCGTAGAGAGATGTCCTGACCAGCGCTTTTCTTCCGGATACGGAGACCTGCTGGCCGACGATGACGCACTCTGTGTGCGGTTCTGGTAACTCATCCACGATGGCCGCCATCCGGCCCAGTACCCACGGGTGTTCACCGGTGATGACGGTCCATCCGCCAGGGCAATCCAGCGCCGCCCAAACCGTCACCGCATCGATCGATTCAGATGGCGTGAACGTGGCAGCTGTCCGGCCATCGGCAAGGTGGCCTGGGAAGATCCGGAGTCCATCGGAGCGTTGCGGGCCACAGACAAAGCAGCTCGGAAACGGGTGCCGACTGAAGCCCAAGTAGCTCGCAGAAGCCGCTTCCGCTTCCGCATACGGCACCGCGGGTACTGGTGGGATGTCGTCTTCGCGACTGCGGGCCGTAGCGATAATCACGTCTGATGAATCGATCACTCGGAGCCCCTCGGCCGTCTTGACGACGGTCATCGGCGACTCGAGCGGCGGTGGTTTCTGCAACGTCACCTCGGGCACACCCTCAGTGATCGACGCAGCGATGAGGCCCGATGTCCAGCCGCCGTTGCCCGAACCTGGCGGTCCGTTGTGGCGTGCGTCGACGATCAGAAGGTTGTTGTTGGGCTGCACGGCCAAAG
>DPJL01000408.1 GCA_003543035.1 Micromonosporaceae bacterium
CAGGACCACTTGGAACGCTTTGGTTCCCGTGATTGTCTGAAGGTGGACTGGACAGCAATATCAATAGATTTGCATTGATAGCCTGATGGCCCTCTTCCAAGAAAGGGAGCCATCCATGAAGATCAAGCGTTGGACGTCATGGGCTGCCATGACGTTGCTCGCTGCGGGGGGTGCGGTCGCGTTCGCCCAGTCCGCTGAAGCGGCTGTGCCCGACCGGTTCGGCTTTGCATTGTGGTCAGGCGGTGTGGTGTCCCAGGCTCAGCCCGCCGGGACAACTGTCGTGGCGGGCCCACCCGGCCGCTGGACGGTGACCTTCCCCAACCAGGGCATCGTCGGTGGGGTCGTTCACGTCACCGCTGTGCACGACGCATTGGCCAACCCGCCCGGCCGTTGGTGTCAGGCCGACGCCTGGGGTCCCGCCGGCGTGAACGAGGTCGTCAAGGTGAGCTGCTACCGGCCCGGTGGCATTCTTGACCCGGTACCAGGATTCTCCGTGCAGTTTGCCCGCAGCTCCGGCCCGATCGCGGGCGGCTACTACGGCTACATCCACGCCAACCCCGTGTGCGGCATGCTCACGCAGTACAACTCGGTGGGCCTGGCGAACAGTTGCTTCCACGCCGGTGTGGGCGCCTACTCAGTTTCCTTCCCCGGCTTCGGCAACCCCGGCCCGTACGACGGCGGCTTGCAGGTGACCGCGGTCAACGGCGCTGTCGGCGCACGCTGCAAGGTGGCCGGCTGGGGCACGTCACCCAACGGCGCGTTCGCGCGGATCTACTGCTTCAATTCGGCTGGTGCGTGGGCCAACACCGCATTCACGGTCACGTACCAGTTCAAGCGCTCGCTCTACGGTCCGGCCTTCCCGCCCAACAGGTTCGGCTATCTGTGGAATGTGCCGCCGCTCGGGCCCGTGCCCACCAACTACAACTCGACCGGGCCGCTCAACGCTCTGGCCGGTGGCGTTCCGGTGTGGACGGCCACCTTCCCCAACCTTTACACCACCGCCCCGAGCAACACTCAGGTCACCGCCTACGGCACCACCTCGCACTTCTGCGGGCTGCACCGGCCGTGGTTCCCAAGTGGCGCAACGCTTGTGGCACAGGTCAACTGCTTCACCAATGCGGGTGTACCGGTCAACAGCGGCTTCTTCGTGAGCCACTCTTCCCGGATCTAGCGCATGCGGGGCCGCTTTTTTTGGCGGCCCCGTTTCCTAGCTCAGCTCCAGTTTTCCACCTTGTCCGGGTAGCTGTTGACCAGCCCGTCGGGAAATATCGGCGTCGGCCCGGTGCCCGCTCCGACCTGAACATGATTGGCGTCCAGCGCTCGCAACTGGACGCTGCGCTGACTTTCAAGCAACGTAACCACTCCAACGCCACGCTTGAGGGTAACTGTTTCCCTTAGCACGTTGGCTTTGTCCCGCACCTCCAGCGTTGCCGCATTCTCCGGAGCCAGCACCAGCATTCGACTGTCGAGCGAGTTGGTGACCGGGGCGAAGACTGTCAGGACAACACTCGGATCGCCGACGTCGACCGCGGTGACATAGCCACCGGCCGACGAATCGCTTCTGATCACGTCAACCAGCCAGCACCCGCCCGGGAGCGGAAGTGCCGCCACGTAAATGTTGCCGAAGTCGCCCGGAATCGATCCCCCATAAAGGATTCTCATCGGGCCCGTGGCCTGAAGGTGACGGTGTCGGCTGAGGAAGAGGCTGACTATGCCACGCGAAGCCACCCCGCGATGGCCTTCCAGCGCCTTGTCGATATGCCATTCGATCTCAGGCATGAAGACTTCCACTGGAATGTCGTGATCGGACAGTGGGCCTTCGTAGCGCTCCACCCCATCACATGTCACCTTCGCGGCTTTCGCGAGTGCCGGCTCCGACCAGGTGACGTAGGTGCCCGTCGTTGAATCCTGCCATTGCCCATTGACCTGAGTGGCGACGACACAGCCCTCGGGCGCAAGTCCGACTCCGGCATAGCTCATCGTCTGCCCGCCGAAGGCATAGTCGGCAACTGTGTAGGGGCTGAGGGCTTTGATGGTCACAGCCTTGCTTCCCTTCAGCGGCAACAACTCCGCTGCCGATGCGCCCTTGGCGCCCGCCATGAAGAAGCCGGTCTGATTGGCATCCGTAAACCTTGCCGCCACGACGAGACGGTGTTCGCCGATATCCTGCGCGAAGAGCACTTTCACCTCAGCCCCGGCCAGCGAGCCGAATTCGAATCGTCCGATCTGCGCGCTCATTGAGGATACGAAGGCTCTGTCGCCCGCAAGACCGCCTCGCGTTGGAGCATCGATCAGCTTGCGGGTCCAGCTGGTCATCGGATACCCGCCCTCTACCACCTTGGACGGCACGACTTGGGGTGCGGTTTGCACCTGAAGTCCCACCGGCCCAAAGAGGATGGCCACCACAGCTCCGGCCACCAAGCCTGACCAAGCTGTGCCCTTCATGCGCCTGGTTTTCCGGCCACGCTTCATGATTCGGGGGTACGGATCAGGAGCCACCTTGACCTCGGCGGCGAGATCACGGAAAGCCTGCCGCAGCTCATTCGCGCTCATGCCATGCCCTCCGCCACACGCCCGGCGCGGGTCGCCGCCTCCGACTGCAGGATCCCGCGCAGCCGGGCCAGCCCCCGGCTCGCCTGCGCCTTCACCGAGCCCGTCGAACAGCCGAGAATCGCCGCCGTATCCGCTTCGGAAAGGTCCTCCCAGTACCGCAGCACCAACACCGCACGCATCCGCTTTGGCAACCTCGCTAGTGCATCCAACAACTCGGCGCGTTGAGCGAAGGCCGCTGACACGTCGGGCGTCGTCCGCTCGGGTGGAAAGCCGGTGATCAGCTCACGCGAGCCGATCCGCCGCCAGAGACTGATGTGCTGGTTGACCATCGCGCGGCGGAGATAGGGAAACGGCTCATCAATGGTCTCCCAACCCCGGTAAGCCTTGAGCAGCACCGTCTGCACCAGATCCTCGGCCGAGTGCATCGAGCCGGTGAGCAGGAATGCGGTTCGCATGAGGTCGCCATAGCGCACCTCCACGAACTCACGGAACCCATCGTCCCCGGTCACGTGGCTCCTTCCTTAAGTCGTCACCTGTCTCCACCCCGTAGACGCCCGGAAGGTTGAGAGCAAACTCTAGTCTGTCGTTCTTGGAACAGGTGTACTAAAGTTGTTGGTGTGA
>DPJL01000141.1 GCA_003543035.1 Micromonosporaceae bacterium
CTACAACTACTTTGGCGCCGCTTACAAGACGCAGGAGACGGTCCGCGCGGAGATCGACCTGTTGTGGACCAACACCCCTGGTGGCATTCCGGGCAACGATGACGCTGGAACGCTTTCAGCCTGGTATGTCTTCGCGGCGCTCGGCCTCTATCCCGCGATCCCAACCCGGGCGGATCTGGTGCTGTCCAGTCCCGTATTCCCTTATGCCGTGGTGCATCTGAACACCGGCAGGCAGCTCATGATCAGTGCGCCTCAAGCATCGGTGGCGAACAAGTACATCCGAAGCTTGACCGTCAACGGTAAGGCGACCACCAAGGCGTGGATACCCGCGGCGATGATTTCGTCCGGTGGCCGGCTCGGCTTCCAGCTCGGGTCCAATCCGGACAGTGTTTGGGGTAGCGGCCCGGGCGACGTCCCGCCACAGGCGACCAAACCCCAGACGGTCCGTGGCTCCGACCTCACAGTGCCGGCCGGAACCCAATTCAGCGGGCCGGTAGCCACGGTGCTTGACGAGGACACGGCGGCCGAAGCTCTGTCGGCCACGATCGACTGGGGCGACGGCTCGCGTTCCACCGGGACAGTGACCGGAACAGGCGGCGATTACAGTGTGCTCGGCCAGCACACGTATCGGCGGGCGGGGCGCTACCCAGTCACCATCACCGTAAGTGATCCGGGCGGGATCACCGTCACAAGCGCGGCGGCCGTTGCCACTGTCTCGCCCCGCTAGCAAGAGCGGTGTCCGTGCGGTGGTGCGCAAGTGCCACCGCACGGATACGAATCACTCATCGGCCGCACAAAGACCCACAGATACCGCTAACGTCGATGTCATGACCGAGCACGTACTGTCTGTCACCTCTGCCACGGTGCCGCCGGAGTCTGAGGCAGCCGTTGTGGCCGCCTACCGTACGGCGACCGAAGCGTTGCCGCACATGGTGCTCAGGACGTTCCTCGCTAAAGGCGAGGCCAACGAATGGCGCATCACCACACTCTGGCGCAGCCGGGAGCAGCTGGAGGCCTACCGGCGGTCGGTGCCGACCACGGCCGCCGTCAAGATCTTTAAGGATGTGGGTGCCGAGCCAACCGTCGCGATCTTCGATGTCGTGCACGAGACTTCGGCGGAATGAGGTTTGGTTATGGACCACACGTATCGAGTAACCGAGATCGTGGGCTCGTCGCCGGAGTCCGTCGACAAGGCCATCCGCAACGCGATCACGCGGGCGAGCACGACGTTGCGCAATCTCGACTGGTTCGAGGTCACCGAAGTGCGCGGGCACATCGTGGACGGCGAGGTCGGCCACTTCCAGGTGGCCCTTAAAGTGGGGTTCCGCCTCGACGAGGGGTGAAGCGGGCGTACCGTCGTGCTGAAAGGGGGACAGCGATGATTGTCTTTACTGTCGATCTCAAAAATCAGCCCGGCGAGCTGGCGCACCTGTGTGAGGCTCTCGCGCAGCGCGGAGTCAACGTCATATTGGCCGGCCACTCGGCCGGCGACCATGGGCTGGTCTCATTGACCGGGAGCGACGAGGCTGCCGCCCGCACGGCGTTGAATGAGGCAAGCGTCTCGTTCACAGAGCATCCTGCGCTCCAGGTCAAGATGGCCGACCGGCCTGGCGAAATTGCCAGGGTGGCACGGATGCTTTCCGACGCTCACGTCAACATCGAGAGCTTCCTGCCAACCTCGATCTGCGGCGGCGAGGCGACCGCCGCGATCTGCGTCGACAAGATGGACGACGCCCGTCGCGTGCTTGGTGACTCGGTCCTATAGCTCGCTGACGGACAGGTTCAGCCAGGACGCGAGGTCCTGGAGTTCGTCGCGGACAGCCTTGGTCATGGCCTTGGTGAAGCGGACATCCTCGTGGATCGCGTGCACGTGGAGCGTACCGGTCTTACGGTCCGCCGCGACGTCAGCTTTCCCGACCAGCCGGTCGTGGTGCAGGATCGGCAAGGCGAAGTAGCCCCAGCGCCGCTTCTCCTTCGGCTTGTACATCTCAATCAGGTACTCGTATTCGAAAAGCTCAGCGAGCCGGACCCGGTTGTGCACCAGGCGATCGAAGGGCGACAGCAATGCCGTTCGCCCGGCAAAGGGCTGCCCGATGGCGGCGGGGTCCACGCGCCACTTACCGGGGACACCCTCGATGGTCGCGGGCTCGCCGGCTTCGCCGACGTCGGCCGGCTCCATTGGCACAACGGCGGCGTTCTCGCGCACGATGCCCAGCGATCGCAGGCGCCGTTCGTCGCGGATCCGGCGGGCCCCATCCGGCGGGACGACGGGTGTGCCGGCCGGGAACACCCGCTCGGCCAGATCCCAAATGCGCTGCTTCCCCCGGCGACCGGCGATCGCGATCTCGCCGCGCATCATGAGGAACTCAAGCATCTGGGTGACGTTGCGGTTGTTGGTCCACCCGGTCGACGGCCACGGCACCACACTCGTGTCCGGGACATCGCGGGACAGCAGCGGCCCGGAGGTGCCGAGCCGCTCGAGGACGTCGCGACGGAAACTATCGTTTGCCCGCAGCCATTCCCGATGCGTGTCGTATGAGGGCCAGGTCTTGAAGCCGGCGAGATAAAGGCCAAGATCTTCCATCGGCCGCACCATCGCATCGTGTTCCCATAGGGTCCGGTCCTCGTCCAGGGCCTGCCGCAGCTGGTCCGGCCGGTACGAGGAGCCGAGGCGACTCCAGGCGACCAGGTCCGCGTTCGGCGCGACTGCGGCGGTGGGATCGATCTGCAGCAGCGTCAGCTGGTGCACCATTGTCAGCAAGTCGGTCGGCCGCGAGGCGTCCAGCAATTGGGCACGTACGGCGACGCGGCGCGCCTGTGCGCGATCGAGTCGATGGACACTCATGACCCGACAATATCGGTGCGTCAGTTTTTGTCGGAGGGCGTGGGCAGGATGGGGGCATGACTGTGACAGGACAACTCGAGCTCGCTGCGTTCGACGCACCTGACATCGGGAAGCTCGCTTCGTTCTACGCCGAGCTCACCGGCTGGGAGATCGTCCGCAACGATTCCAACTGGATCACGGTGCGCGCCGGGGATGGCCAGGAGATCGCTTTCCAGCTCGCTCCGGACCATGTCGCGCCCCAGTGGCCCGGGCAGGAACACCCGCAACAATTCCATCTCGACCTGCTTATCGACGGGTACCAGGAGGCGGCCGAGCGGGCCATCGGCCTAGGCGCGACCAAGTTGGCCGACGGCCCGACCTGGATCACCCTGGCCGACCCGGCCGGGCACCCATTCGACCTGTGCCAAAGGGACGGCGTCGGCCCATTGATGGAGCTGTTCGCGGTGACGATCGACGCCCCGGATGCGTTGGTGCTGGCCCGCTTCTACGCCGCACTCCTGGGCATGGAGGTCACCTACGAGGGCCCCGAGGGCGCGCTCATCGCCGGTGGCGGCAAGAGCGTGATGTTCCAGCAGGTGAGTGGGTACAACCCGCCCCAGTGGCCAGAGCCGGCGCGCCCGCAGCAAGCGCACCTCGACATCATCGTCGACGACCTCGACACCGGCGAGGCACGTGCTCTGGAGCTGGGCGCTTCACGGCTAAACGGTGGTGGCGAGCGGTTCCGGGTCTTCGCCGACCCGGCCGGGCACCCCTTCTGCCTAACCCTGTAGAGCGCGGCGATCACGGCTCGTATGGCGGCGCACCATTGCCGCCACGAGCAAGAGGGCCACCAGAAGGATCGCGGCGCCGAGCCACCACGCCCATCCGTTGCCGCCGCGGCCAGGCGGCGCTTGCGTGGCTGGTGGCACCTGGGGTGCCTTCGCCTCGACGGTTATCGTCGCCAGGCCCGCATTGGGCTCGGGTGCCGTGATGGTGACTTCCCAGCGGCCGGGCGTGAGGATGGGCCCGCTGGTGTAGAAACCCCGGCCCTCTTTGGAGGCGGTGAGTTGGACCGGGCCGACGCGGCGATTGTCCGCGCCGGTGCCGGTGAGCACGAGCCGAAGTGGTTCTTCGACCAGATGACCGTCCTGTTTGTACAGTGCGCGGACGGTCACCCCGGCGCCGCCATCGCCGGCAGCCTCCAGGGTGACCGGCCCGCCATGTGCGAGCACGGAGTGACCCGGAATCAGCACCAGTAAAGCCGTAAGAATGCTGGCAATCATCCGGGTCACCTTTCGCATTTGTTAGAGCCGCGCGCCGCGGCGCAACCGGCTGGGATCCTCATCGAGGCGGCCGGTACCGGCCAATGGCTTGTCGCCGTTGGCTTTGACACCTGCCGTGCTGGGCGGCGTGCCGCCCAACCTGACGATCATCGCGTCGGCATCGCGCACCAGAACCGCACGCACCTCCGCGTTGGGAACGAGCGTGGTATTCAAGGCGAGAGCCCGGAATTGCTTGAGCAGGTTGATCGCCTTGGCGTCGTTGCCCGCTGCTTCGGCCTGACGCGCCGCGCTGAGCTTGGCGCCCAATTGCTTGTGCGCGTTGGTGCTCAGCCATCCCGTCGCCTTGAACCGGTCCAGCAGGAACTGCATATCCCGGAACGAGGTGGTGACGAAGAAGCGCACATTGGTGGTCGTCGTGTTGCCCGCGTTATCCGTGGCGGTGACAACCAGTTCGTGCAGGCCGAGGTCGAGCTCGAACATGGCCTGCAGCGTGCCGCTGGCATAGGCATGCCCGTCCAGGGTGCCGATGGTGCTGGCGATCCCAGAGAGCGGATCGACGGCCTGGTAGGTCACCCGGACGTCCTGGCTGTCGCCATAGAGTTGGCCGTCGGCCAGCCCCGAGACGATGACCGTCGGCTTGACCCCGTCAATCTTGAGGATCGCCGACTTGAGCGTCTCCACGTTGCCGGCCGCGTCGGTGGCTTGGTAGAGCAGCTCGTGCTCGCCATCGCCGCTGACTTCGACCGGTGCGGTGTAAGGCGTCCAAGCGCCACCGTCCAAAGACCACTGCACCCCGGTCACCCCGGAACCCGCGTCGGTGGCGGCCAGGGTCACCGGGACCTTGCCGTTGTGCCATCCAGCGTCGGTGGGCGGGGCAAAGGTGGCGGTGGTGATCGGCGCGGTGGTATCGATCTTCACCTCGACGGACTTCGTGGTTTCCACATTCCCTGCGTTGTCGGTCGAGCGGAACCGGACCGCGTGGATGCCGTCACCGGTGACCACAATCGGTTCGGTGTAAGGGATCCAGGCGGCGCCGAGCTGGTATTCGGTGCCGGCGACGCCACTGCCGCCGGTCTCATCGGCTGCCGTCAACGTGACGGTGGCCGCGCCGGTGTACCAGCCGTTGGTGATCGGCCCGCTGATCGCGGCCGCGGTTACTGGTGCGGTGGTGTCAACGGGTTCTTGCGCCGTGGTCAGGTGGAAGTAGTCGAACGACACCGTCTTGGAGGCGGTCTGGTTCGCGCCCAGACTGAACAGGCCGACCTTGGGCGCGTCGCCCACGGCCGCATTGGTCAGCGGCTCGAAGGCCGTCCAGGTGGTGCCATCGGCCGAGTAGGACGCCGTGTAAACGTTGCCCACCTTGGCCAACCGCAGATGCCACACCGCATTGGTGAGGTCGGCGATCTGCGGTTGCGGATTCTGGACGACCGCATTGATTTCGCTGCGGAACTCGATGCGCCGGATCAACGGCTGCCCGGCCATGTTGTCGGTGATGTAGTCGAGCTTCAGGTAGTTGTCGTCGTTGAGATAGACCATCAGACCAGCCTGTTGATACTGCTCGTTCATCAGACTGCCATCCACGTTCGTCTGCAGGGTCCAGTCCCCGGCCGGGGCGTTCTGCAGAATGAAGTTGGCCGGCGGAGTCCCGCCCGCGCCGTAGATGTCCCCGTTGGGGATGTCCAGCTGCAGCGCACCGCCCGTGACCCGATAGCCTGACGGGTTTTCGCGCACGATCGCGCCCCAACGGCACTTATCCAAACTGGTTCCATTGAATTCATCATTTGGTACCGGATCAGCCCCGGAATCATCGGGAACAAGATGGAACCAATCGAAGGAGGCGTTGACCACCGGAGCGGTGGTGCCCCCGTTGAGGGCGAAGACGCCCACCTTCGGATTCGTGATGCCGGCCAGGTCGGCCGGGCGTCCCACCGGGGTGAAGGTGAGCCCGTCGGCGGAGTAGGCCGCCGTCAGGTTCGTGCCATCACTGGTGAGCCGCACATAGATGCCGTCTCCGGCGGGAGCCACTGTGCTGTCGGCGGCCTCATTGCGGGGCACGCCCGCGGTCTCCCGGATGAACTCGACCCGCCGCGCTCCGGAGTGGAGCAGGTCAACCTTGGCGTAGTTGTCGTCATCGCCATAGACCATGAGCCCGGCCTGCTGATAGTTGGCCGTCGTAGGTAGCGTCAGCCTTGTCGTTGCCTGCCAGGCTGTGCCCGGAGTTGGTTGCAGGACAAGGTTTGTCGCATCGTTGCGCGCGCCGTAGATGTCGCCGGCCGCGGTCGGCAGCATCAGCGCGCCACCAACCACCGAGTAGGACTGGTTCTCCCTGACGATGGTGCTCCACCTCGCTTTGTCCAATGTGGAGCCATTGAAGTCGTCCGAGCGCCCGCCGAGACAAGACGGGTTCGGAGCCTCCACCCGGATGGTGACCGTGGCATACGCCGACGCCCCGAGGGAGTCGGTCACCGTCAGCGTCGCCGTGAAGGTGCCCGGCACGGTGTAGGTGTGGTTGGCGTTCAAGGTGTTCGCACTGCCGCCGTCGCCGAAATCCCACGCATAGACGAGCGGCGTGTTGCCTTCGGCATCGGTGGCCGTGCCGGTGAACGCGACCGTTATCGGAGCGGTGCCCGAGGTCGGGCTCGCCGAGGCGGTCACCACCGGGGGAGCGTTGTCGGTGACACCGCGGCCCAGGAAGTCCACCCAGTTCACATTGAACAGCCCGCCGCCACCGGTTTCGCCCACATGGTTGCGGGCCACGAAGAACAGCGGTCCGGTACTCGTGGACGGCATGGGCAGGTCGACTGTGACGTCGGTATAGCTCTGCCAGCCGCCGGTGCCCGGAATGGTCGCCATCAGGAGCAACGCGCCGTCAGCCGACCCGCTGCGCACCTCCAGCCTTCCGCCCGTGCCGCCGGAAGCGCCCCGCACACGCAGGCTGTCGACGCCGGTCAGGTTGGCCGGGTTGAAGGACCACCAGTCGCCGTCCTCGATAAAGCCGACGTTCTGGAAGCCGCCTGCGGTGTCGCCCGTTGTCTCGCGGACCACTCCTGGATCGCCTCCGCCGAGTCCGTCAGGTACCCGGCCGGTGGTGGTGAAGTACTCCGCCTGCTTGCGTTTGGGTTGCAACTGCTCGATGTCGCGCCCGGTCAACGGATTGGAGCCGCCCGAGCCACCGTTGTCGGTGTAGGTCGCCTCGAATACGGCGAAGACGTTGGCGTCAGCGCCGTGCCCGGAAGCCAGGGACGTTTGGACCACTCCAGTGCACCCCGTGTACGTCTGCAATGGATGGGCGTGCTCATCGTGGCCCAGGTAGTACTGCAAAGTCACCCGGCCGCAATCGATTGTGCCGTCCTCCGGATCGGTGACGTTCACCGTATACCGCACCTGGTCGCCCCAATTGAAGAAGCCACCATCGGGCGGGAAGGTCAGCGTCACCGTCGGCGCCGTATTGCCTACCGTGACAAGCACATTGGCAACTGCGCTGCGCTGTTCGGTGTCGGTCACCGTCAGCTGGGCGGTGTAGTTGCCCGCCGCCGCATAGCTGTGAGTCGGGTTGGCCTCGGT
>DPJL01000139.1 GCA_003543035.1 Micromonosporaceae bacterium
CTGTGGCTGGCGGCCGCCTCACTCATGGAAGGAGTTGCCGATGGCGGCATCTCGCCGCGAGGGGACAGCCGGATACGTCTTCCTCTCCCCGTGGTTGCTCGGCCTGCTCGGGATCACCGCGATCCCGATGATCGGCTCGCTGGTGCTCAGCTTCACCAGTTACGACCTGCTTTCGCCGTGGTCCGAGCTGAAGTGGGTGGGCTGGGACAACTACACCCGGATGTTCGCCGACGACCCGCACTATTGGCATGCGGTGACGGTGACGTTGGTCTTCGCGTTGGTTGCTGTCCCGCTCAAATTGGGTGCGGCGCTTGGGGTTGCGGTGCTACTCAATCGCGAACGCCGCACCACCGGCCTGTTCCGTGGACTCTTCTACCTCCCATCGCTGCTCGGCGGAAGCGTGGCGCTCGCGTTGGTGTGGCGAGCGATGTGGAACAAGGACGGTGCCGTCAACGGATTCCTTTCCCTATTCGGCATCTCCGGCCTGAACTGGATCAACGAGCCCGACTGGGCGCTACAAACCCTTGTGGTGCTTGCCGTCTGGCAATTCGGCGCACCGATGGTCATCTTCCTCGCGGGTCTCAAGCAGATCCCGACGGAGCTCTACGAAGCCGCCGCGGTGGATGGAGCCGCTCGCTGGCGATCCTTCTGGCACATCACTTTGCCGGGCCTCTCCCCGGTCATCTTCTTCAACCTGGTCCTCGAAACCATCAACGGCTTCCAGGGCTTCACTTCGGCTTACGTGGTGTCAGGAGGCACGGGCGGCCCGGTCGACTCCACGCTCATGTACACGCTCTACCTCTATAAGACCGGCATCGGCGAGTACCAGATGGGCTACGCCTCAGCGATGGCATGGGTTTTCCTGGTCGTGGTCGCCGTCGTCACCGCCGTACTCTTCTCCACCGGCAAGTTCTGGGTTCACTACGGAGATGGCTCATGAAGTTCCTCAGATACGTTGCCCTGCTTGCCGTCCTGGCCCTAGTGCTCTATCCGCTGCTGTGGATGCTGAGCACCTCGTTCAAGCCCGACACCGAGATCGTCGGCGGGATCTCCTTGCTGCCCACCGATCCCAGCCTGGAAAACTACACCAGCGGCTGGAACAGTCTCGACGTCAGCTTCGGCCGCTTCTTCGCCAACAGCGCCCTCATCGCCGGCATCACGGTCGTGGCGAATTGTGTGTCATGCCTGCTGGCCGCCTATGCCTTTGCACGGCTACGGTTCCGCTTCCGGGGTGCGTGGTTTGCCATGATGATCGGAACGCTGCTTCTTCCGGGGCACGTCTTGTTCGTGCCGCAGTACATCCTCTTCCGGACCTTCGACTGGATCGACACACCACTGCCGCTGGTGGTGCCGAAGATGCTTGCCACCGAAGCGTTCTTCATCTTCCTCATGGTTCAGTTCATGCGGGGGATTCCTCGTGAACTGGACGATGCGGCGAACATCGACGGGGCGGGCCCGTTCCAGACCTTCTGGCGCATCATCCTTCCGCTCTCCAAACCCGCACTCGTGACCACTGCCATCTTCTCGTTCATCTGGACCTGGAACGACTTCTTCACCCAGCTGCTCTACCTGAACGGGTTGGAGAACATCACGGTCCCGGTCGCGCTGCGAAACTTCGTGGACTCAACCGGGCAATCCTCGCTCGGGCCGATGTTCGCGATGTCGGTGCTCTCACTGCTGCCGGTGTTCGCCTTCTTCCTCGCGTTCCAAAGAATGCTCGTACAAGGCATCAACACCTCCGGCCTCAAGGGATAGCGACCCAGCCAACAGCCTTGCGCGCTGCGACGGCCGCATGGGCAGGAAGGCATCGACCACCGCGAACCTGGCGGCGACTGAGAGTGACCAGCCGCGGACGTGGCGGCGTCACGGGAGGCACGGTCGTGACCACCGCGGGCATCCGAAATGAATCTTGCGTGGTTGTTGTTGCCAGGACCACAACAACCACGCAAGATTGCCAGTGTGAAGCTTCCCTCCAATGACGACAGTGACTGGGAATGGCTACGCTTCGGACAATCCGGAGTTGTCACATACGCTCAAGCTAGACAGCATCTGTCCCCCGCCTACATAAGACACAAGCTGGAGCGCGGCGAGTGGCGACGGGTCTACCGCGGTGTCATTGCCACATCTCCCGGCAGGCCGACCGTTGAACAGCAATGGCAGGCACCCGTTCTTGCCGCGGGCGAGGGAGCTGTGCTCGCGGGATTGGCTGCGGCGAGGGCGGGCGGCCTAAGGGGAAGATTCAAGCGCGTCGTGATCGACGTGCTTGTTCCAAACCAAAGGAACGACAAGCCGGTGCTGAAGCCGTTGCTCATGGAGATGAGTGTGGTGAAGGTGCATCGGACGACGCGGCTTGAGCAGGAGGACCTCCAACTCGGCAAGCCGATGCGCACCACGGTGGCGAGGTCAGTCATCGACGCGGCCCAGTGGGCTTCCAACGACGACGAGGCCAGAGAGATCGTGGCGGCCGCCTGTCAGCAAAAGCGTGTGGCCCCAGGGGAAATCTTCGATGCGTTGGAGCACCTTCCCCGTGCGAAGCGCCGAGCACTTGTAATAGAAACAGCAGAGTACGCGGAGGGCGGAGCCACCACGCTGACCGAGATCGACTTCGTCCGGCTCTGCGCGAAGTACGGCCTGCCAAAGCCAGATTTGCAGGTGCGGCGCAAGGATGCAAGCGGCCGAGTTCGCTTCTTGGACGCCTACTTTCAAACGCAGAAGTTACACGTCGAGATCGACGGAGCGCATCACATGCAGGTGGGGCACTGGACCGCGGATATGTTGCGGCAGAACGAAGTCTGGCTTAAAGGCGACCGGGTGCTGAGGTTCCCGGCCCACCTGGTGCGCACGCAGCCGGAGCTCGTCGTGGAGCAGATAAGGAAAGCGCTTCAGGGGTAAGCGAAGTAGGCGACGGGTTCGTTGGCCAGCCCGTCACGGAGCAGCTCCGACACCGTGGTGATGGGCTTCCACGCATTGCCGTCACCGGTGGGGTTGAAGGGAGTGTCCGGGTCGGCGATGAAGGAGGCGGCCGCCAGTTGCGGGGTGAAGCCGATGAACCATGCGGCGCGAGTGTCGTCCGTGGTGCCGGTCTTACCGGCAACCGGCCGCCCGACTATCGGGAGGACGCGGGAACCCGTGGACCAGTCGCCGCAGTCACCGCCGGCCGCACCGTACCCGGTAACGCACCGAGCGGCATCGGTGGCGTTCCGGGCCACGTCCTGCGAAACCTCACGGTGGCAGCGCGGGTTAGCAGCCGGAATCTCGCCCCGATCCGGGCTCCTGATGGAGACGACGGGCAACGGCTCGCAGTAGATGCCGTCCGCCGCGGCGACCGCGTAGGCGTTGGCCATCTCCAGCGGTGAGGTATCGGCAACGCCGAGGGTGAAGGGGCCCCAACCCGCGGAACGGACCGGGTCCGCGTGGTACTTGTCGACGTCGGTACGCCACTGCAAACCGAGCCGCTCAGCCATCTTCACCGCTTTGTCAGCCCCGACCGCCTGCTCCAGTTGCACGAAGTACGTGTTGACCGACTTGCCGAAACCGGTCCACATGTTATGAGTACCAGTCATGCCAGCGCTCGCATTGACCGGGCACCATCGCCCGCCGCAGACGGCCGGACCCGGTTCCGCGACATAGATCGACGTGTACTGCTGCGGTGCGTGGAACGAAGTCGTCATGGGCATGCCGGCGTCGAGCGCGGCCATCAGGGTGAAGTATTTGAACGTCGATCCGGCTTGGTATCCGGGAAGGTCGCCGCCGCCGAGCAGAGGTGCGACCGTGTTCGGATAGCTACCCGGCCGGGTTGACGACGGGTCGCTGCTCTTCCCGTTGGCGCTCTGGTCCACGGAGTAGACGCGATTGACCGCCATCGCCTTCACCAGACCGGTACCGGGCTGCACCACCACAACCCCATGCGCGAAGTGACTCGACACCTTCTCCTTCTCCATCACGCGATCGATCGCCATGGTCTGCAGGTTCGGGTCGAGGGAAGTGGTGATCTGGTAACCACCGCGGCGCAGATCATCCATCCGCTCCTGCGGATTCGCACCGAAGGCTTCCTGCTTGATCCACCAGCCCTTGAAGAAGTCGCAGAAGTACGCCCAGTTGTTGATTTCGGGTGCCACCGAGATGCAGTCGTTCGGCGGCTCGTAAACGTTGAGCTGCACCGGTTCCGCCTGTGCCGCCACAGACTCCTCGGGTGTGATCAGGTCGAGGTTGGCCATCTCGCCCAGCACGTAATCTCGCCGAATCTTCGCGTCTGTCCCGTCGTTGGAGGCGGGGTCGTAATCGCTGGGCGCCTTGACCAAACCGGCCAGCGTCGCGGCTTCGGCGAGCGTCAAATCCTTGGGCTCCTTGGAAAAGTAGATCTGTGAGGCGGCGAACGCGCCGTAGGCGCGGTGGCCGAAGTAGGCCGCGTTCAGGTACCGCTCAAGAATGGCCTCTTTGGACAGTCGCTTTTCCAGGGCGATGGCGATGCGCACCTCGCGCAGTTTTCGGGTGTTGGTCTGTTCGGTCGCATCGATCACCTCTTCGGCATTTGCCGCGCTGTCGCGCAGCGCCAT
>DPJL01000360.1 GCA_003543035.1 Micromonosporaceae bacterium
GGGATGCCCGCGAACAGATCAATGGTCATGAGGATCAGACCGTCCAGAGCAGGCAGAACGGGTGACCGTCGGGGTCCGCGTACACGCGCCAGTTCTCCCCGTCGCCCGGCAGCCGGGTCGCACCGAGCTCGAGCACCCGACGCTCGGCCGCGTCGATGTCTTCGACCGTGATGTCCAGGTGCAGCTGCTGCGGGTGCGCCGGATCCGGCCACTGCGGCGGGTTGTAGTCGGCCACCGGCTGGAAGAGGATCTCGCCCATCGGTGCCGGCTCGTCGGTGCCGATCCAGGCCATCTTGTCCTGTAGGTATTTGACCTTGTATCCGAGCAGGGCCGCGTAGAACGCCGACAGCGGTTCACCGTCGGGGCAGTCGATGTTGACCGCGAACGTTTTGATCGGCTCGGTCTGCACATTGGCGCACAGGCAGAAGGGGTGCCCGGCCGGGTCGGCCATCACGTTCCTGTTGTCAGCGCTGCCAATCTTGCGCGCGCCGAGCTTCTCGGCCTCAGCCGTGGCAGCGGCAAGGTCGGGCACCTGGAAATCCATGTGCATCTGCTGCGGGTGCCCCTGATCGGGCCACTGCGGCGCAACATGATTGGGGGCGGCCTGGAACCCCAGCCGCCAACCGTCGCCCGTGAATGTCGTCACCCACTCATCATCGGCGTACCGCTCCTCGCCGCCGGTCAGGGCGACGTAGAACCGGGCCAACCCCCGATGATCCCGCGCGTCAAACACCACGGTTTTCAGTTGAAAACTGCTAGCACTTGCCATACCGAGTGATCCTGCCACCGACGACCGACACGACGGGACGGGCTTATCTGATTCGGGCTCACTACGGCGCTTCCCGGTGGGATGCTCAGTTTCTGTAGGGGTTGAGCCGGAGGAGTTAGCGATGGTCATACAACTCGTGAGTGTCTCCATCAAGCCCGAACAACGGGAAAGCTGGCTAGCGCTCATCCAGCAGAACGCTGCCCAGACGCGGGCAGAGGAAGGGTGTGAGCTACCAGATCGGTGAGGATATCGAGACCCCGAACCGCTTCACCATCGTGGAGCGCTGGGCAAGCCTGGAGGCCCAGTACAACCATTTCCGAACCCCTGAGTTCGGAAAGATGATGGGGGCCCTCGGCAACATTCTCGCGGGGCCGCCCGAGGTCTCGATCCATGATGTGGCCTCGACCATGACCCTCGAGGAGGCCCTCGCGGCCGCTGGCGTGGGTGGCTGATCTCCTAACTCCCGCCTTGCAAACTTGGCGCAGCTTGTCGGCCGACGTCCATAGCTGGCGGCACCTCGACGTTCAGCGGCTGGGCGTACTCCCGGTCGATCCGGTCGCGTACCCGGCGTTGCCCTAGCGCCGCCCGGGCTGGCGAATCGATCAGTCGGCCGGAGGTACGGCCACCGGCACCTCCACGGAGAGCCGGAAGCGGTTCCGGCCGTACCCCTGGTGGGCGCGTCCGCCCAGCTCGTGGGCGCGGTCGGCGAGCCCGGTCAAGCCGGTGCCTTCCGCCGACGGTGCCGCCGTAGCGCCGTCGTTGACGATCTCCATGCGTACCAGGCCAGCGGCGGCCGAACCGTTCAGCCAGCACCGCTGCGCGTGGCTGTGCCGCAGGATGTTCGTGGTCGCCTCGCGTACCGCCCAGGCAAGCAGCGCGTTCACGGGGGCGGGCAGCGACGGCAGGTGCAGCCGGGTGTGGACCCGGATGCCACCGGCTTCCAGCAGCGCCACCGCGCCGTCGACCTCCGCGTCGAGGGAGATCCGGTGCTCCGCGCGTGCGATCGCACGGACCTCCTCCTGGGTACGCCGCGCGATCCCGGTGATGTCCTGTACCTCTGCGAGTGCGGCGAGATGGTCGGCCGGCACCAGCCGCAGCGCCAGATCGCCCTTGAGCGCGATCGCGGACAGGCTCTGACCCAGCAGGTCGTGCAGGTCCCGCGACATCCGCTGCCGCTCGCCGCTGACCGCCGATGCCGCCAGGTCGGCGCGGGTGCCGAACAGGGCGCTGATCTGGTTCACCAGCAGCGCGGACCCGTACAGCGCGACGACGCCGAAGCTGAACGCCACCGTGTTGACCGCGATCATCGAGACCACGTCGAAAGCACCTCCGCCGGCGGCGGCGGTGGCGGATCCGGCGACCACACCCATCGCGGTCAACGCGCTCGCGGTCAGCGCGGCGGCGGGGCGTCGGGGAAGCACCATCACCGCGGAGGCGAGCGGGAACCACAGCGCCGAGATCCAGTTGACGCTGAACCACCACCACGGCACCAGCGCCAGCACCGTCAGCGCCAGCAGGCTGGCCGGCCAGCCCGCCGGGCGTACGCCGCGGGACGCGGCGAGGCTGTGCCGCAGCTGCAGACCCCACAGCATCAGTCCCGCTGAGACCGCGAGCAGCGGACTGTCGCTACGCGGCGGCGGCGCCGGGAACGAGTGGTCCAGGTCCCAGATCGCCGCGACCACCATCGGTGCGACTGTGATGGTGATCAGTGCGGCGAGGAACCAAGGCCCACGGCGCACCATCCAGACTGGGATCTCCTCCATCGCTGCCACGAGCCGAGTCACGGCGCACCACCGGGCGCGTGGGCGACGTACCGGAACTTCCCGTCCCGCTGGCTGATCGTGACCACCGCGCCCCGCGGGGGCGGATCGACCAGCAGCGCGGCGACCACGTCCCGCAGCGAGCTCCGTACCGCCTCATCGTCGGCGTCGGACGCGTGCACCGTGGCGTCGATGCCGGCGGCGGCCAGCAACGACTGTGCCGTGGCCAGCTCCGAGCCCAGCGAGCCGCGCGAAAGCTCCGCGATGACACGGCGGGCGTCCGCCAGGGTGGCGCGGGCGTGAGTGGCTAGGCGTTCGATCGTCGCGGCGGCGGTGTCCGGCTCCTCGCGCAGCTGGCCCACCGCCCGATCGCCCTCGGCGGCGATCGCCCCGAGGGAGCCGCCCAGCGCGCGGCGCAGCTCGCCCTCCGTACGGTCACGTTCGGAGGCCACGGCACGCTCCGCGAGCGCGGTACGCGCCACCCGCAGCCGGCGCATCACCCCTACCAGCCACACCACCGAGAACACCGTCGAGACCTGCCAGACCAGCGAGAACCCGCGCCACAGCGCCGGCCCCGCGCCGCCGCCGGCGAGCAGCTCCCAGACGGTCGGGGCAGCGATCCCGAGCGCCACGATCAGCAGCGACAGCGGCACCCGCAGGACGAGCAGCGCGGTCACACCGAACGGGACGAAACCGACCCAGCCGCCGGTCAGCAGCGGGCACAGCACCACCGCGGCCGTGGCCGCCGCCAGCACCCCGCCGGCGTACCGCATCCGGGTCCCGCGCACCGTGTGCAGTACCAGCCGCAGGAAGCCCGGCAGCACGCACGCGGTAAGCACGGCCACCACCAGCATCGCCCGTATGCCACGGAGCTGGCCGACGAAGACCACCTCGATCACCGGGATCACGGCGGTGAACACCACGACGCCGACGGCCGCGCGGCGGGTGGGATCGCTTCCCGGGGATGGTGGCGCCACCCGGGCAGTATCGCAGCGACATGCGCCCGGCGCGGCGGGGTACCGATGACAAACGTCATGGCGCACTCGATGACTTCGGTATCTGCCGCCGGGCGCTTCCGGCGCATGCCGGATAGCGCCGATCCCGCAGTCACGACCGGACCCGCGTACGTGGCTGGAATACTGCCGTCGTGGCCGCGGACCTCTCCGAGTGGAACGAGCTGACGCGCCGGGCTCTGGCCGGTGCGGTGGCGTTCAGCGCGATAATCCCGGCGCCCGGGATTATCGCCTGCTACCTGCCCGGATACCTGGCCCTGTTGCACCAAGCCGCCCGCGGCACCCGGATACGGTACCGGCGGCTGCAGATCGTCAAGGACGGTGCGCCGCCGCGTGAGTCGACCGGCGGTCGTGGCCGTTTCCAGCTGACCGTGGAGGTCTCCATCAACCCGCAGGAGGTCGTGTGATCCGGGTACTGATCGCCGAGGACATGCACCTGATCCGCAGCGCACTGGTCGCCCTGCTTTCCCTGGAGACCGACATCGAGGTGGTCGCGGAGCTGTCCCGGGGCGACGAGGTGGTCGACGCCGCGCTGCGTACCCGGCCGGACGTGGCCGTACTCGACATCGACATGCCCGGTACCGACGGCCTCACCGTCGCCGAGCAGCTGCGCGAGCGGCTCCCGGAGTGCCGCGCGCTGATCCTGACCGGGCTCAGCCAGCCCGGCAACCTGCTGCGGGCGCTGCGCGCGCACGCCCACGGGTTCATCGTCAAGGACAAGCCCGCCGACCGGCTGCTCGACGGCGTACGCCGGGTCGCCCGCGGGGAACACGTCATCGATCCCGAGCTGGTCGCCGCCGCGATGCAGACCGGCAGCAGCCCGCTGACCGTACGGGAGACCGACGTACTGCGCGCCGCCGACTCGGGGAACTCCACCGACGAGATCGCCGCCCAGCTGTTCCTGTCGCCGGCGACCGTACGCAACTACTTGTCGAACGCGATCAGCAAGACCGGCGCCCGCAACCGCATCGACGCGATCCGGATCGCCCGCAACGCCGGCTGGCTCTGACCCCCGGCACCGGGCCGCCTGCCCTTCCGCCGCGCGGCGATGACAAACGTCATCACCGGCCGGTGACTTCGACATCTGCCCTGCGCCGACTGTCGCGACCAGGCTCGTCCACGTACGAGCACCGACAGCACCCACAGGAGAAGTCATGAGCGAGATCCGCACCATCGAAATCACCCGGACGTACGACGCGCCCCGCGCCGCGGTGTTCCGGGCCTGGACCGAGCCCGAGCAGTTCGCCCCCTGGTTCGGCGCCCCGCTGGACACCATCGCGATGGACCTACGGCCGGGCGGTACCTGGAAGGCCACCCTGTCGTACGAAGGCGCCGAGATCCCGTTCCACGGGGTCTACCTCGACGTGGACGCACCGCGGCGGCTGGTGTTCACGCTGGTCGACCCGAACGACCCGGAGTTCGCCAGCCGGCAGGCGGAGGGCACCACCGAGGAGGCGGTGACGCTGGACTTCGTCGAGGCGGCCGGGAAGACCACGCTGACCTTCCGGCAGCGGGGCTCGCTCCCGGAGGAGGAGCTCGCGCAGGCTCGTGAAGGCTGGGTCGCTTGGCTCGACGCCCTCGGCCAGCACCTCGCGTCCCGCTAGCCCGGACCGGGAGCCCACCGATGGCCACCGCCGGTGACGTACTGCGGCAAGGGGACACCAACATGCTGCGATTTCTACGTACCAGCGGCGACACCCACGGCGCGTACGTCGACGACCGGCACCACACGCTGACCGCCGACGACGAGCTGACCGTCACCAGAGGACGGCGGCACTCGATGTGGAACTCCGGACCGACCCGGGTCCGGTTCCGGTGGCAGACCACGCCGGCACGGTCAGCGCGGCCGCCGCTCCTGCAGTCACTGCTGCTGATCTGGACGTACCGCAACGAATGGCGGCCGTGCGCGCCGCCGCCCACGATCGCGCTGCCGCTGAGCTCCGTACTGGCCGTCCCGGCACGGCCGCTCGGATACCGTACGCACTATCCACCGCTCAACTCCGGAGGAACCCCATGACAACTCAGACCACCGCCGACCCCGGGGTCGGCGTACCACCCGCCACCGGCGCCGAACGGCTGCTCAGAGCCGGTACGTTAGCCGGCCCGCTGTTCATCGTCGTCGCCCTGGTGCAGGCCTTCACCCGGGAAGGATTCGACTGGAACCGGCACCCGACCAGCATGCTCGCCCTGGGCGGTCTCGGCTGGATCCAGGTCACCAACTTCGTGGTGGCCGCGGCGCTCTTCTTCGGCTGCGCCGTGGGCATCAAGCGGGTGCTGCGCGGCGGACCGGCCGGCACCTGGGGACCGATCCTGGTCGGTACGTTCGCGGTGGCGCTGTTCATCGCGGGCGTCTTCCCCACCGACGCCGGCCTCGGCTTCCCGCCCGGTGCCCCCGAGGCGTTCCCGGAGTTCAGCTGGCACGGCATCGTGCACACGATCGGCCCGACGATCGGCATCAACTCGCTTTTCGTGTCGTACTTCGTCTTCGCCCGCTACTTCTTCCGTACCCGGCAGACCGGGTGGGCGCTGGCGTCGATCGCGGTCGGCGTCACCTGCGTGATCCTGGGGTTCTCGGTCAACCTGAGCGGCGCCGGCACCCTCGACGACCCGTTCAACTTCCTGCCGCTGTGGTTGGCCATGATGACCGGCTGGAGCTACCTGTCACTGCTGTGCTGGAAGCTCGGCAGCGAGCCCGGCCAGCGCCGCCGGGACGTCTCCCCGGCCTGACCACACGCATGACGCCGCCGGTACGGGGCCTGCTCAGCCGGTCGCTGCGCGGGCCCTCGCCGGTGGCGCCCCAGCGTCGGCTCGGTCAGCAAACTCGGGGCGTTGACGCCGGCCCAGTCGTCGACCCTCCATGAACTCAAGGGCATGTGGCGTGGGCTGAGCCACGGCAACGGTATGCAATAGATCGGTGTCGTGTTTGGACTCCGCGAATCGTAGAACTTTCTAGCGGGTCGCTTTCCTGCTCGATCTCGTTTGCGGCGATGCCACGATCGAGCAGGACCGCACGTCACCGACTGTCGCTTCGTTGCCCATCGGGTCATAGATGTTGACTTGCTCCCCTTTGATGGCAACGGAATGTTCCACCACGGGATAGAAGCCAAGAATGCCTTGTGGAGTCGGACCTCCACGCCAGCCGATGGAGCCTCGCTAAGGCCGCAGGGCTCGAGTGGTTGCGACTTCACGATTTACGCCATGCCTTCGCGACATTCCTGCTCCACGATGGACAGAAGCTGCGGACCGTCATGGATTTGCTCGGCCACTCGACTATCCGGCTGACAGCCGACACCTACAGCCAAGGAAGGAAGATCAATAAACTCTAGGCTGTACTGGTGGCTGTACCGAAGCCATCAGTACAGCCGTGCTTTATCTGGTGGAGCCTAGGAGAATCGAACTCCTAACCCCCGCCTTGCAAACTTGAAGCGACCTGTCGGCCGTCGTCCGACCAAGTCGGCCACCTGCGCCAACTGTCGTTATCTGTCGGCCGGGCATGGTGATCGCCTAGCGTCTTGGCTTTACTCCTGGCTTTACAGCCATCGCCTTCTCTGCGCTAGACAACTGGAGGCCGTAGTTCACCTCGGTCGAGGTCGGCAGGGGTCCCTGAGCGCTTCCCGCAGGTGCCGTGTTGCGTTAGCGAACAGAGATGATCGCACCTCCTAGAATGGATGGCCCATTTCAGAGGGTGCCCGGACTGGTCAGTTCCGATGCCGACCTCCATTTCCACAGCCGCGTCGCTGCATCCACAAAGCGGACATGTGACGCGCCGCTGCCGGGACTGCATCGGTCTTCTCCCTCCTGAAGAAGGACACTGAGCAAATCATCGCTCTTGTCAGCGACCACTGTCCGGTGAAATCACCGATCCCAAGTTGGTCCGGCGGCTGCCGCTCACGCGCACCCACGCGACGCCGTGTGTACCTACCTCGGGCAGCTAACACGCACGCCTAGGTGGCCGCACAGAGCAACGACCCTTAGGTAAGCGTGGGCTCCAGTAACCGTTATGTAGGGGAGTCAACGTCCTTCGCGCTGAAGAGATCATTCGCCTGGGCTCTGGGCCAGGTTCCCAGCTCATCCGCACCTGGCACATGAAGTGCCTATCATCCTCGCCTTGGAACTGGCGATATTGCCGAAGCGCGGTAACGCGCTGTGCATTAACGTTGACGATCGTGCATTCGCCTGTTATCGGCCTAGTGCCGGTCCACGTTGGTCAGCCGGAGCCCAGCTCTGAACGGGAGCGGGTGATGCAGACCCAGCAGCAGCACGCTCGGAGGCGTGGCTTCCACGAGCGGGCTCCACGAGTGCCCGGCCAGCTGGACTGGCAGCGGCATGGCCTGCAGCCGCGGTGGCTCGGCATGGAGTCCAGCGACTGCGCCGTGGCGATCGAGCCGGGCCACTCCGCCGGTCGAGGTGACGATGAACGCGACCGTTTCCTTGCCGGAGCCGCAAGGCGCGGTGAGCTGGCCCTCCTGGTCACAGTGATCGGTGACGTCGACGATGACAGTCCACGGAGCGTGCTGTCGCGGTTCGACGCCTCGGTGCACCTCAGCGACCTATACACCACCGTCTACGGCCGACGGATGCCAGCAGGCACCCGCCCCACGATCGCTCCTGACTTGAGCGCGGCCGACCGTGACCTAGCCATCCGCATGCTCAACCGCCCGCCCGACGCACCGTGGTGGTCCCTGAAGCTGTCCGGCGCCACGACTATCCGAGGCGACGGCTTCGGCGGGGAAATTCAGCACGAGGCCAAGGGCCAGCTGGAGCCTATCCTTGTCGATGCGCTTGGCGATCCTCTTGTAGCCGCCTGGGTATCGCCCGCGGGCGACCAGCGCTGGTACATCATCCCGGACGTCATCGACTGGAACAACGTGCTCGGCTGGCTGACCCACGACGCACTACCTGCACATGCACCGGGCGCGCTCCGTCGCGCCCGCTCGCCGCACTTCGTCGACCCGGATCTGCAGACCGACGACGAGCTCACAGCACGTCTGGCACTGAGTGAGCTTGAGGAACGCCATGCGGAGGAGCGGGCGGACCTCCAGCAGGCGGTGCGCGCCGCTGAGCAGCGCGCCGAGACGATACGGTATGGCCTGCTCTACGGCACCGGTAGCGAGCTCGTCGAAGCGGTCGCCGCGGTGATGACTGCGGCGGGTTTGCACGCGGTGGATCTCGACGAAGTTCTCGGCGGGACGAAGTCGGCCGATCTGCTGGTCAGCGCCGATCGCGACCCGCCACAGCGTCTCGTGGAAATCAAGGCTGCTGGCGGTGCGGCGCAGGAGAGCCTCGTCGGTCACCTGCAGCGGCACCTTGACACGTGGCCGCAATTGCGACCCGACGCGCCGGTCACGGGCGGTGTCCTGGTCGTCAACCACCAACACAAACTGCATCCATCAGAGCGGACGCTGCAGGTCTACTCCAGGCCGGAATTCGTCGCCTCACTGCCGGTGACGGTGCTGAGCACCATGGAGCTCTTCGGGTGGTGGCGCGTCGGCGACTGGGAGGCGATCCGTACCGCCATCCTCGGCGCCGACGCCACCGCAACCCCCGGAGTTGGCGAACAAGCCTCCACCGCCGAGCCACAGGCCAGGCAGAAGCCGACCGATCAGTCGCAGCGATGGTGGCGCCGCCGATCCGGCACGGCGTAACTGCCTGACTTCAACTGCCAGGGCGACGTTCCTGTTCGGTGACAATGCTGCTAGAGCAACTGATCACGATGACGCCAAGCGCTCTGAAGGCTCATCGCCGTTTCAGGCGCGAGCCTTTCAGTTGCCAACAGCTCCTTGACGACTTCAGACGTGAACGGAATGTGGGCCGTTGGCTGGATGGTGCCGACTCGAAGGATGGTCCCTTCGTCGTTGACGCGCACGAGGTTTGCGAACAGCTCGTCGAAGACCTCAGCGTCAAATACAGCAACGGTCTCAAGGCCTCCCCACAGGTCGAGTGCGCCGATCCCGAGGCCAAAGCAGTAGATGCGGACGCCGCCCGAGCGACGGGCAAGGTCGAGCGAGCGCAACGGTTCGGCGTCGTAGTCAGCTCCAGCACCGTCTCCGTCATGCTCCGGGTTGCCCAGGAACTCCTCGGAGTACTCGCGCATGATGTTGCGCCACAAGTCAAAGTCGCCCGAGTGGTCACCTGAGCGGACCGACGAAGGCTGGAACACTCCTGCGGGCATCACGCCGATGACCCCGCCCGACGTGGCGACGTTCGCCGCGTTCCGGTTGTGCAGCACCACACTCGCGGAGTTCTTGTCGCGCCTGATCGTGAGGGTGTTGATGGACATGAGAAGGGGCCGCCGGCTTAGGTCGAACGGGTCATCGATCGCCTTGCGGAATCGCAGGCCGCGCCAGGTCGGAGCAGACACTTCACCGTCGTTGACGAGATGCGCCTGGGCGAACTCGTGGGCCACCGCTTCGCAGGTGTCCATGGCGTCGAAGTAGTTCATGTTGCCGAAGGAGAGCCGTGCGCCGGAGTCCGTGAAGTCGGCCTGCGCTAGGCGCCAGGAAAGCCTGTTCTCAAACAGCTTTGGCTGTGCCACGTCTCGGATTGCCTGGCTGTAGCGCTGATAGCGGCGCTCGATTGTCTGCAACGGGCGAACGTGGCTTGTCAGGTCCTCGGTTCCGTCGAACGCGGGTGCCTTCGCATCCGGGTCAAAGCTGATCTGAATGTTCTCCAGGTCAACCGGTGAGGCGAATGTCCACTCTGGACGCGCGAGGATTCCGGAGGCGCCAACTCGGACCTCTTCGGGGTAGAGCCGTGCCGCATTCTGCGCTAGGCGTGTGTGGTTGGCGTGCATGCTGCGCCGGACGTGTAGCCACTGTTGCTGACTCTCGATCACGGGCGGCTCTCCATCTGGTGTTGTTGCCGGGTCCTCGATGCGCAACACATTAGCGACGGAGTCTGCCAAGTTGCCGCGATGTCCTACTGGGGCGACCTTCTGCCGTGTCAGCCCGAGCTCTCCCACGGTGACGCCGAAGTGCTCCGCGAGCAGCTGGCAATGCAACCTGCTCGGGTGGACGATGCCTCTTTCCCAACGGCTGACGTGGTTTCCGGTGACCGCTGCGACCTCGCCTCGCTTGCGCGCCAAGGCATTCAGAGCCTCGGCCAGCTGCTCCTGAGTCTCGGCTCGTGCGTCTCGCAGGTTGTAAAGGGCGATGTTGGGTACCGCGTCGTGGCTTCTAGCCGGCATCGCTTCGCACCTCAATACGGCTCTTAGGACCGTCGTGCCACGACGTGCCTAGCGGATGCCTAGTCGCTGCCTGCCCACTGCCGCATGCGTGATCTCGGAACATGCCTTGAACTGCGGTTGACTGGTGTCCAAGACGGAAATGACCTAGAGAGGAAAGCAACATGACTCGATCAACCACCAGAGCCCCGACGCGGCCGGGTCGAATGCCACTCGCGGATCGTCGCCGGTAGCCAGACCGGAGACCGGCCGAAGTTGCGATCCGGGCCGGGTGCCTGACCACGAGCGACATAAGCGCGCCAAGTCGTATCAGTGATTGGCGAGCCCACCGATTCAAGAAACGCAAGCACGTCAGCCGTTGTCCACCAGTCGGTGGGCAGCTGGTCAGCAGTCTTCTTAGTCATCGAGTACAAGCCTACGCTGTAAAGCTCTTGTGCGAATACAGCGCAAAGCTGTACTGTCTCGAATACAGCGTCACGCTGTAGTGGTTCCAAAAGCAAGGCCCCGACGGGTTGCAGCCCGCCGAGGCCAGATGCACCGAATGTCTCCTGCGATGGAAGGACTAAGCGATGCCTGCTCAGGCTATCGCCTCGGCTTCGGCCGAGGAGCCACGGCGAGGGTTCGACTCCGGTCACCCTCTGGCCGCGGTAGTGGCCCGGCTTCACCGGGCGCATGGTGGCGCACCGTTCACCGGCATCGGCCGGGTTGGCTGCGCCGCGTGTTGGGAGACTGCGATCCGCAACGACGAGCGGGTAGCGGTGGAGTGCGAGCTTCCGCGGGAATTGGTGCCGGACCCATGCTTCGTGGACGAGATCGCGGTCGAGCTCGCCTGCCAAGGCAAGCGCCCGGCGCTCACCGATGCCGAGCGAACGGCCGCCATCGGTCGGCTCCTGGATGAAGGACTGCCGCGCACGCAGGTTGCGCGGACCCTGGGCATCGCCCATCGGGAGATGCCGCAAGGCTGGGTACGCCGCAAGCGCGCCACTTCGGGCCGGTCGCTGCGCCTGACGACCTGCAACGCCCCGGCGGTGACCCGATGACCGCTCCCACCCCGAACCTGATACCCCGAGACGTCACCTTGCGCCAGTTGGTGTCGCTGATAGACGCCCACACGGCAGAGCTCGTCAACCCTGCCGACCTGTACCCACACCTGATTGAAGCTGTGGGCAAGTTCAGGGCCTGGCGCCTGATGACGGCCGCAGCAGTGATCATCATGGTTCGCGACGACTCCTTGATCGCAGAAACATCGCCTCGCGAGCTCCTATCGACTGTGGCAAGCGTGTTGTGCCTGCTGGCTTCATTCCTGGCATCCGGGTCTTGGCGGCCCGGGCTGCTAGGCATGTGCGCCGCGTTCGGGCTCGTGGCCTTGTGCCACGCCGTCGCACGCAACTACCGCAACGGAGGCCTGTGATGGGTGGTCGTTTCCCTGTCGTGCAAGCCCCTGCAGACTTCCGGTTCAACTTCGGACTCACCGCCGACGTCGCTCACGTGATCGGCGGCTACGGATTCCCGAACATCATGTCGTTTTACGACGGCGCTCCGGCCGACTTCGACCGGCTCCAGCGCGTCCTAGCTGGGTTCATCTACTCCACCCTGGGCGGAAGCGATGTCGACCCCGATACGACCGAAGGCGTCGACCCTGCGGCCCGCACCTACCTCGCGGCCACTACCGCAATCGCCGGACGCGTGGCCGAGCCGGTCGAGTTCCGGCTCATCGGTTCGCCCCGCGCCGTACGCGCAGCCCTCGAAGTGCTCGGGCACGTGTTCACCCTCACCTACACCTCCGACCCATACCCCACCCGGGACGGGCGAGTGCGCCTGTACCTCACCGGCGCCAGGCTCGCGCCCTACAAGGGAGGCCTCAAGTGAGCGCAGAACTCCACACGACCGGGCCGACCGTTTCCGGCGCCACGGCCGATCGGCTCTCCCTAGCCTTCTACGGCGGGGTAGCCCTGATCGCGTTGGCCGGGCAGATCACCGCCGCCGACAAACTAGGCCTGCCAATGCTTATCGCGGTACCAGGAATGGCGCTCCTGGAGCTAGGCGGAGTAGCGCTGGCCGCCCGCTCGGACTTCCGCCGCCGGCTAGGCGAGACCGCGCTGGCCGCCCGCATCCTTTCCGCAGGCGTCGCCGTGTTCGCAGTCGTATTCAACTGGGTCGGCCACCAGGACAACCTCTTTGCAGCAGGCGTCTTCAGCTTCATGTCCGCCCTCGGCTACCTGGTGTGGCTCATCAACTCCGGAGACCGCCGCCGCGACCAGCTCCGGGCGGAGGGCAAGCTCACCTCCACCCCGCCCGTATACGGGTTGGCTCAGTGGGCGCGCCGTCCGTGGATCACCCGCCGTGCCCGTGCTCTGGCGTCGGCCGACCCAAGCCTGGGCGTTCATGGGTCATTGGACGCCGCACGGGCCGCGAAGCGGCTGGAGCAGCGTCAGGCCGCAATCGCGGAAGCGTTGCGGGACAAGCTAGCCCGATCCGTCGACCCGACCACCGCGCGCATCGCGGTGCACACGTTCGACCTAGACCAGATCGCCGCCCGGCTAGCGGCGCAGGCCGACTACGACGGGCTGACCGCACTCCTGGCCGCCGACATGACTCCGGTGCTGTTGACCGCCTCAGCGCAGGCAACGGCGACAAAGAAGGCCGCACGCAAGACCGCCACTGGCGACAACCCAGCACCACGCTCGGCGCCAGGGCGGGGCACCTCGACAGCCCAGCGTGTCGCCAAGGCCGCAGAGAAGATGCCGACCGCCACCCCGGCTCAGATCGCATCGAAGCTGTCACTGTCCGAGCGCACTGTCCAGCGATACCTCGCAAAGGCTGACGCCACCGCCGACCTTGCAACAGCAGTTGCCTGACGACAACAGCGGGGCACGGCTCCAAGGCCTGAGAAACCGTGCCGTGCCCCACAACCCCTCAAGAGGAGAGCTACATCATGACAACCGATAGGAACGATCCTGTCGACTGGGACGCCTACGAAAGCGAACTGTCCAACCCGGACACCGCCGCACCAGTACTTGTGGACTCCACCCCGGACCTACCGTTCACCGCAGGCCCACGCAGCGAATCCCGAAAGCCCGTCCTGCCGGGTTGGCTCAAGTCTGCGCGCACGTTCAAGGACACCGCGAAGTGGGCCGCCGGGTACGCCTGGCACACGTTCGCCTTTCACCTGGTCCGCACTCCGGTGTATAGCGGCAAGCTGCTGGTGCGGTCGCCGGTCGGGTTGTTCCGGCTGGTGCGTGGCGGTTTCCGGTGGGGGTTCGACATGGAAGGCGAACCAGTGCGGAAGGCTGCCGTGCGCCGGGAGGACGCGGCCGAGTATCTGAAGCTATCGGCGCAGCGTGACAACCGAGTCCGGCTCCGCGTATTTCTTGCCATGTTGGGCCTGGTGACGTGCTGCTGTGTGAGCTGGTGGGTGCTGACAATCCCAGCGTGGCAACGCTTCGCGCTCCTTGGCCTGGCCATGATCGGGTTGGGTTTGCTTGGTGCACCAGCGGATCGGCCGTTGTTGTCACGTGCGGTGGTGACTGCGCGGGTGGCGAAGCTGACCTCTGATGTGGTGGTCCGCGCGCTGGGTGTGCTCGGCCTGGCCGGGGTCAACCAGGCGTTGGCCAAGAACGGCAACGCGGTCGGTTTCGCCGCACCGATCACCCGTGACGGGCCGGGCTGGCGGGCCGACATCGACCTGCCCGCTGGAGTGACGGCCGGTGAGGTGATCGACCGGCGCGACAAGCTCGCCTCCGGATTGGGTCGCCCTCTGGGCTGCGTCTGGCCAGAAGCCGCACACGACATCCACCCGGGACGCCTCGTCCTGTGGGTGGGAGATCAGGACATGGCTTCGGCCAAACAACCCGCCTGGCCGTTGGCCCGCAACGGTTCCGTTGACTTGTTCAAGGCGTTTCCGTTCGGCACCGACCCACGCGGCCGCACCGTCAACCTGGAGCTGATGTACACCAACCTGTTGATCGGCTCCATTCCTGGCATGGGTAAGACGTTCTCGCTTCGCCTGCCGCTGCTCGCGGCAGCGTTGGATCCACGTGCTGAGCTGTGGGTGTACGAGCTCAAGGGCACCGGCGATTTGGAGTCGCTGTCGAAGGTGGCCACCCGTTACGCGTCTGGCGCCGATGACGACACCGCCGAGGCCGCCCTGCTGGCGCTGCGGGACCTACGGAAGGAGTGCGCACGCCGTGCCGAGGTCATCAAAGGCCTGCCCAAGACGGTGTGCCCGGAAAACAAGGTCACCCCGGAGCTGGCCAAACAGAAGACGCTCGGCCTGCATCCGCTGGTAGTGGCGGTTGACGAGTGCCAGGAACTGTTCAGCCACAACGAGTTTGGCAAGGAGGCCGGGGAAACAGCGGAGCGAATCATCAAACTCGGCCGTGCCCTGGGCGTTGATCTGCTTCTCGCGACACAACGCCCAGATGCCAAGTCGCTGCCTACCGGCATCACCGCCAACGTGGGTACCCGCCTGTGTTTGCGGGTGATGGGGCAGATGGAAAACGACATGATCCTGGGCACCTCGATGTACCGCAACGGCGTCCGCGCCACGATGTTCACCAAGCGAGACAAAGGTGTCAGCTACCTCGTCGGAGCGGCCGACGAGCCCCAGATCGTCAAAGCGTTCTACGTCGACGGACCCACCGCCGACAAAATCTGTGACCGTGCCCGCGCGGTACGTGAAGCAGTGGGAACCCTTACCGGCCAAGCCATCGGCCAAACCACTCCGGCACGCCGGGCGGAGACGCTGCTCGACGACATCGCGACTGTGACACCGGCTGGTGAGCCTCGGATCTGGTCCGAGACGGTGGTCGAACGGCTGGCCATCCTGCGACCGGACCAGTACGAGGCATGGACACCCGAACAGCTCGCCTCCGCGCTGAAGCCGTATGGCGTTGACACACAACAGATCGGCCGCCGGGTGGACGGCAAGACCGTCAACCGGCGCGGCATCAACCGCACCGACATCCTCAATGCCATCACCCTGCGTGATCGCCGGAGGCGGCCTGACTAACCCGCCCGATAGTGCTAGCGCTAGCACCACGATCCGCTAGCGCTAGCACCCCTGATAGCACCAAAACATAAGCCCTGCCAGGACGCTAGCCCGCTAGCGGCCCTCCCCTCACACACCCCAAAACAGGTTCAGGAGACCACTGTGGACACGCTCATCGCCTCCGCTATCTGCCCGATCATCGCCCTCGCGTTCATCACGTTCGGTTACTGGAGCTGGTGCCAGATCCGGCCGTTCAAACCCTGCCGTAAGTGCCGTGGCGCCGGTGTCAAACGGCTCATGCTGCGCCGCACCCGCCGCTGCACCCGGTGCCAAGGAACCGGCTACGTCATCCGGCTTGGCCCGAAGATGGCGAACCACCTACGACGGTTCGCCCGTGAGCTCGATCGGGGCCGCAAATGAACGCCCTTCGCTGCCCCGACTGGTGTGGAAGCGGGCACCACTGCACCGCGCTGAGCTCACCGGCTGGAGAACACTCCAGCTACCCCGAGATCTGGCGTACGGACCGGGGACGGCTGATCGCCACCCGCCACCGCGACGCCCACACCGGCGCCGACTGGATCGAGCTGCGCTCTGTCGTTGCGCTCGACCCTGCCGAGGAGGTCGCCCAGGCCCAAGCCCGGCATCTGATCGCCGTTTCGTATCTCGTGCTCGACCGCGCATTCAGCGCCAGTCCACAGCCAGAACCTAAGTCGAACAAGCAGAAGGGACACCTGCGGTGACTCAAACCCTTGAGGCGGCTGCGCTTCGCTACGCCGCCAACGGCCTGCCGGTCTTCATCCTGGGCCGCAGCAAGCGGCCGGTAGCCAACTGCCCGGCCTGTGCTCTCGACGATCCAGGTCACGAATCGCAGACTTGCGCGTGCCTGACCTGCCACGGTCTGTACGCCGCAACCGTTGACCCGCAGCGCATCGCGGCAATGTTCAGGGTAGTGCCAGGTGGCCTACTGGCCATCCGCACGGGCAATGCCTCGCGACTCGTGGTGATCGACGTCGATCCCGCTCACGGCGGGCTGGACTCACTGTCCGCGTTGGTGGGAAGGCGGCTCGCACCGCCCACCGCCCACGTGCGGACCGGCTCGGGTGGGCTGCATCTGTACTACCGGCACCCAGGCGGAAACCTGCCGTGCAGCCAAGGACGCCTCGGGCCGGGTATCGATGTCCGCGGGGACGGCGGTTACGTCGTCGCGCCGCCCTCCATTCACCCCACCACCGGCAAGCCCTACCGCTGGATCGGCACGTCGCGAGTGGCTGAGATGCCCCCCACACTGACGTTCGCGTGTCTGCCAGCCCCGCGGCCGCCAAAGATGTGGCCCCCGGGATCACCAGCCCACACCCGGCCGGCGAGGGGCATCACAGCACCCGACCGGCTACTCGCCGCGCTCCTGGACACCGTGCGACGCGCCCCAGTCGGCACCCGCCGCACAACCCTCTACGGAGCCGCGCGAGGTGTGGCCCGCATGGTCGCCGCCGGAGCCATAAGCCGCGCCGATGCATTGGCTGCGCTCAGCGAAGCGGGCCGCGGTGCCGAACAAACCGAACGAGATATCGCCGCCGCGATCCGGGGCGGCTTCCACGGCGAAGGAGTGAACCTGTGACCATCGACGGAGCCGCCGTTCTCGACCGTCTGCACACAGCAATCACCCGCTACGTGATCCTTCCCTCGCCCGAGGCAACCGATGCCGTCGTGCTCTGGATCGCGGCCAGCCACGCTCAAACCGCATGGGCTCACGCGCCACGCCTTGTGATTCGGGCGCCTGAAAAGCGTTGCGGCAAAAGCCGTTTGCTCGACCTCGTCGAAGGCACCTGCCACGCACCGCTGATCACCGTGAACGCCAGCCCAGCAGCCGTGTACAGGGCAATCGGCTCTGATGCTCCGCCAACATTGCTCGTCGACGAGGCGGACACCATCTTCGGGGCGAGCACCGCCGCCTCCAATGAGGACCTCCGTGGCCTGCTCAATGCTGGCCACCAACGAAACCGGCCCGCGATTCGGTACGACGCAACCACACAGCGCGTCGAGAAGATCCCGACTTTCGCTATGGCTGCTTTGGCCGGCATCGGAGCCATGCCCGACACCATCGAGGATCGTGCAGTGGTGGTGCGGATGCGCCGCCGGAAGCCGGGTGAAAGTGTTGCACCGTATCGGCATCGCCGGGACCGGCCGATCCTGGCAGCGATCGCGGCAGAGCTCGCCGAGTGGCTGGAAGCCCACCTTCGGGATTTGGAGCGCGCAGAACCAGTGATGCCGTTGGAGGATCGTGCCGCTGACACGTGGGAGCCTCTGATCGCGGTGGCAGATCTCGCGGCCAACCGGTGGCCCGAGCGAGCTCGGCATGCCGCATTGGCACTAACTGCTGAGCGTGACGGGGCCACGGTTGCCTCAGACCGGATCAGGCTGCTCACGGACTGCCGCACGGCTTTCCGCGACGACGAAGCGCTTCCCACATCAATCCTGATCGAGCGGTTGAAAGCCGAGCCCGAAAGTCCTTGGCCTGACTACGGAAACACCGGTCTCACACCGATGAGGCTCGGCGCACTTCTTCGGGAGTACGAGATCCGATCGGCAACGATCAGATTCGCACCGCCAACCGGGCAGGCGAAGGGGTACACAAGATCATCATTTGAAGACGCCTGGAGCCGGTACTGCCCGTCCGGCGCACCACCGGGGCACCCCGAGTCGTCCCAGCCGTACCAGCCGTCCCAAGCCAGGCCAGGCCCGGGACGGCTTGAGACCTGGGACGGCTTGAGCCGTACCACAAATAGAGCCGTCCCAGGCCTGAACAGCACGGGTACGGCTGGTACGGCTGGGACGGGCAACCCTCGGCTCTTCGTCGTGGAGGGCGCTGCGTGAGCGATCCAACCTCGACAGTGGACCTCAAGGAACAGCCAGTCAGACAAACCAGAGGCCCCGACGAAAGCCTGCAAGCAGCGTCGAGGCCCCGACCCCCTATCACCCTTCGCGGAGCAAAAAGGAGCACGACCATCATGACTGCGCCATCGACCCCGGCGATAGTGCCACCAAGGCAACCACTCGAAAGGAAGAGCGTCCGCCCCGCTGAAGCTGCGGATCTGCTTGGTATCTGTCGGGACACCGTCTACGTGCTCATGCGCGCTGGCCGCCTTCGGTCGATCAAAGCAGGCCGGGCTCGCCTCATCCCAGTCGCCGCCATTGAGGAGTTCCTCACTACCGAGGAGGTGGTGGCATGACCAGCAAGAGCCGCCGCGGACACGGCGAGGGCTCGGTCTACGAGTTCAAGCCTGGCCTCTGGGCCGCCTCCGTTGATCTCGGATGGATCGACGGCAAGCGACGCCGGAAGGTCGGCTACGCGCCAACCGAGGCCGAAGCCATTAGGAAGCGGGACGAGTTGCGCCGGGCTCTCCAGCTCGGCGTTAACCTCGCCGCACCGCCGCGAACCGTTGGGGAATGGCTAGTGGAGTGGCTCGGCGACAAGGCCAACGAGGGGCGGACGAAACTCACAACGATAGCCAGATACCGCCAGGTCATTCAGGTACACCTCATCCCTCAGCTCGGCCGGAAAAAGCTCGACAAGCTCTCGCCACGGGACGTTCAGCACATGGTGACCGCGCTCCGTGACCGGCTGTCAGCTGGCTCCGTGGTGAAAGTCCATGCCGTGCTCCGGGTCGCTTTGGGCGATGCCCAACGGCTGGACCTGGTGGAGCGCAACGTTGCCAAGTCGGCCAAGCTTCCCTCGATCGGCCGGTCAGAGCGGCGCGCGCTCGCGCCGGCCGAGGCGCGAAAGCTCCTCGCCGAGGTGGCAGGCAACCGGCTTGAAGCGTTCTTCGTGCTCGCTCTCACCACCGGCCTGCGGCGAGGCGAGCTCCTAGGCCTCCGCTGGTCCGACGTGGACAGTGACGCAAGGGTGCTCTTCGTTCGCCAGACCCTCCAGCGCGTCGGCGGGGAGCTCCAGATCGTCGCTCCAAAGACCCACCGTTCAACACGTGCGGTTCCGTTGGCACAGCTCGCATGTGATGCCCTCGCCCGACACCGCGAGCTCCAAGACAAGGAGAAGGTCGCCGTCGAGGAGCTGTGGCGTGACTCGGGCCTGGTGTTCGCGAACACCTTAGGCGGTCCGATGGAACCGCGGAACGTCAACCGGCGGTTTGAGCTGGTACGTAAGGCGGCAGGCCTGGAGTGGCTTCGGCTGCACGACCTCCGCCATGCGTTCGCCACATTCCTACTCCATGACGGGCAGGAGCTGCGAACCGTGATGGACCTACTTGGACACTCAACGATCCGGCTGACTGCGGACACGTACGGCCATGTTCTTCCGTCCAAGGCTCGAGATGCAGCGAAAGGCATTGATCGAATCATGGATGGGGACAAGAGCGAGGAAGAAGATCAGTAAGCGTTAGGCGCTTTCGGGTGGCCGTACTCTGGCCACCCGACGCCCTCGCGGACGACTGTCAGGGTTTCAGGATCAATCAAGCCCATTGACATCCGAAGCGCGGCCCGTTGCTGCTCATGCTGTAGGACGATGTCGAGCTGCTCGGTGAAGAATTTGGTTCCGTATGTACGGCGCGCAGGCGACGTGGCGAGGTGCAAGAACGCCGTGAGTAGCCGACGCACGTAACCACGCAGAACTGAATAGTTCTCCAGGCGGGCCTGATGCTTAGGCTTTAACGGCGCACCGTGCGCCACCCTGCTCCGAGTGTCATAGAACGCCCTCATGTCGGTAAAGATGGCAACGCGCTCCGAGTCGGTTGAACCTAGGAGAGCAGCTATGCGAAACGACAGCCTAAATATGATCTCGTTTTCGGTGCCTAAAAGCGCTTCCGCTGCGGTAACAAGATCTACCAGGCGAGTGTCAGGCATCTCTGGGATTCTGTCGTAGCTCGAAAAGAAGGACCGCAGTGCGAGGTCAAGGTTGAAAGGACCCCGACCCTGCATGGCTCCTATAGCGGTCAACTGGCTATAGAGTGTCGCTACGTGCGCGACGTCCGAAGTAGACAGGAAATAGCCTGGTCCAGGCCAACGTGGGGAAGTGCCGTGCGCGGACGCACCGCCGCTTGACGAAAACCCGCTACCGGCTGGGCGGTTCGTGAACACCCTTCCGATCATGGTGTCGCCCCCGATATGAACGTCGCCCTCTTTAGCAAGGCGAAGTGCGCGGAGCATGCGATGCGATTTGATGACCGGCTCGGTTGTACTGCTGAAATATAGATTTTCTGGTGACTTTGGCAGCTTGTCTTCAGCAACGAGGATGTATGTACTTGCGTAGCCAATTTCCTCGTAAAGCTTCTTGACCTGGAAATCACTCCACCCATGTTCCTTGAATCCGTAAGTGGAACGATCATGGATTGACACGCCGTCAACGAGATCGGCTAACTGAACGTCGCTTACAAAATTTTCCAGCTGGCAAACCGATAGGAAGCGCCAGTACGGAGTGCTCAGTTCGTCTACGAACGACGTCCAGGTCAGATCAAATGCGGCGATGTCGAACCTCGGTGCATGGTGCCGCTCAAGACAGTCATAGACAAACTGCAGGACTACTCGATGGGCATCTGAGGGCTGAGCAACCGCCACGAAGTCGGAAAAGGCCGCCAACGACGCGACGGCTGGTGTGAACGACTCCAGAGCTACGACCTCGTCGTCTCGCGCAGGATGATAGTGGGCAGTGCGGTGTACACCGCACTCGATGTAACTGCGATCGTCATCCGCGCTGGTGATCGTCTGCCTAGCGAGCTCGCGTAGATGCCCCTTAAGCACATCTAGAGACGCTCCAAGATCGTCTTTGGGAACAGCTGGCCCGCTGTTTTCGTCACGCACGTGGTCAGTCTGCATGACTCGCCGTCCGCGCCTGGGTTGCGGCGCTATCGCTAAGGAGCTGAGCGGCACCTCCCAGCGAGAGATACACGGCGCTGCGCGGGTCTGCCATGCTGGAAGGCCATTACCAAGAGGAAAGATCAGTAAGCTCTAGGCTTTACCGATGGCTTTATTTGGCCGCCAGCAGGGCCGTCTACGACGAACGTTTAGCTGGTGGAGCCTAGGAGAATCGAACTCCTAACCCCCGCCTTGCAAAGGCGGTGCTCTGCCAATTGAGCTAAGGCCCCGTGCGCGATTAGCGCAGGTCTGGTGCGGTCGTTGCTTCGTGCCAAAGTGCCCGCTCGTCGTTGTTGGCCTTGATTTTCCTAGCCACGAGGGCCACGGCCACCCCGATACCAGCGAGGACCAGGAGCTTTTTGAACATGATGGCCACCTCAACACATCGTCGACGTCGGGCGGGGTGTCCGTGCTTGGCACGAGTGGGGCTAGAAAGAATCGAACTTTCGACCTCAGAGTTATCAGCTCTGCGCTCTAACCGACTGAGCTATAGCCCCTCAGCGACAACGAACCTTACCCCACGCGCCCGGCATCTCCCAAACCAGTAAGCGCGCGTCGCGGCGGTGGCGTGGTCGCAACCACGCCACCGCACATAAGGTCTGCTATTCGCGCTCGGCGAGCGTCACTTCGACGCCGCCGACAAGGTCTGCGCAGACGTTGTAGACGAAGGCTCCGAGGGTCATCAACGCGGTAAAGAGCACGACGTTGATGGCGCCCAGGATCGCCGAGACTCCGATGACGCCGCCAGCCGTGATCTTGAAGGCGTCGCCACCGCCACCGTTGGAGGTGAACAACTCGGCCAGCGTCTTGTTCAGCGAGTCGAAGACCCCCATCGCGTCCAATGCCAGATACAGCACCGAAGTTGCCACGATGATGACCACGAGCAGCACGAACGACACGGCGAAGGAGAACTTCATCACCGACCACGGGTCGACCCGCTTGATGCTGAGCCGGGCCCGCCGCGGACCACGAGACGCGCCCGCGGTCACGCCGGTGCGCGCCGCACGGACTGCCTCCGTGACCCGGACGGCTCCCGCCGTGGCGGTGTTCACGACCGAGCGCAGCGTGGCCGCACCCATTGCCGTGCGCCCCAACGGCGGCGTGGCCTGTTTGGCCTTGCGCTCCTCTTCGGAAGGTGCCGGCATCCCGGCAGGCCTGCTGAACGAAGGAGCACCAGTCGGCGGATCATTCGTAGGATCAGCGGGGACCGTCGCACGGCCCACGGCCGCCTTGCCCGCCGACTCAGGCGCTTCTGGCTTCTTAGCGTCCTGGTCGGCCGGGTCGGCCGGAGTCCCCGCGGTCTCCGACATCGCCTGTGTCTCGGTCATGCACTAGTCCTGTTCGTCCGGCTCGTCGGCATTACGGGCAATGGCGACGAGGGTCACGCCTTCTGGGAGGTCCATCAGCTTGACACCCATTGTGTTCCTATCGCGCGTCCTGCGCACGGGCTTCACCGGAGTCCGAATAACTCCGCCATTACTTGTGATAGCGAAGAGCTCATCTTCCGGGCTGATAACGACTGCGCCGACCAGTCCGCCACGGCGTTCCGTGATCTTTGCGGTCAGCACGCCCTTACCACCGCGGCCCTGGATCGGGTACTCGTCGATCGGGGTGCGCTTGGCAAAGCCACCGTTGGTTGCCACCAACACGTCCATGCCATCGCGCACGACCTCCATCGCGAGCAGCTCATCGCCGTCGCCGAAGCGCATGCCGATAACACCGGACGTGGCACGGCCCATGGGCCGCAACGCCTCGTCGGTCGCGTTGAACCGGATGGCCTGAGCGTGCTTGCTCACCAGGAGGAGATCGTCCTCCGCGGCGATCAGCGCGGCCCCGACGAGCTCATCCTCGTCCCGCAGGTTGATGGCGATGATGCCACCGCTGCGGTTGGAGTCGAACTCGCCCAACGCGGTTTTCTTCACTAGTCCATTCTTCGTTGCCAGCACCAGATATGGGGCGACATCGTAGTTTTGGATCTGAATTACCTGGGCGATCTGCTCATCGGGCTGGAATGCGAGCAGGTTGGCGACGTGCTGACCCTTGGCGACCCGCTGGGCCTCCGGCAGCTCGTAGGCCTTTGCCCGGTACACCCTTCCCTTGTTGGTAAAGAAGAGCATCCAGTCGTGTGTGGAGCAGACGAAGAAGTGGCTGACGATGTCGTCCTGACGCAGGGTCGCGCCGGAGACGCCCTTGCCGCCGCGCTTCTGCGAACGGTAGAGATCTGCCTTGGTCCGTTTGGCGTACCCGGTGCGAGTGATGGTGACGACGACATCCTCACGCGCGATGAGGTCTTCCATCGAGACTTCACCGTCGAACGGGATGATCTTCGTGCGCCGCTC
>DPJL01000358.1 GCA_003543035.1 Micromonosporaceae bacterium
CGCGGGCACGGGACCACCGCCGGCTTGGCCGCGAGCTGGGGCTGTTCTATCTCATTGATGACATCGGGCCGGGTCTGCCGGTGTTCACGCCGAAGGGGGAGATGCTCCGTCACCTGATGGAGTCCTTCGTGCGCGAGACGCAGACGAAGCATGGCTTCCAGCACGTCTGGACAGGCAATGTCGTGCGCGAGGCGCTCTTCCGGAAGTCGGGACATTACGAGAACTACGACGACGTGATGTTCCCGCCGATGGTGGACGGCGACGACGTCTACCGGCTGAAGCCGATGAACTGTCCGTCACACATGATGCTCTACAAGGAGATGGGCGTTCACTCCTACCGCGAGCTACCGCTTCGCTTCTGCGAGTTCGCCACGCTCTACCGCTATGAGGGGAGTGGGGCGATCGGCGGCCTCACGCGCGTGCGCTCGCTCACGCAGGACGACTGCCACGTCTTCTGCACGCCGGACCAGATCGAGGAGGAGTTCACGCGCTGCCTGCAGCTCGTCCGCGAGGTGCTCTCCGCCTACGGCATGACGGAGTACCGCATGCAACTCTCGCTCAAGGGCGGCGAGGGCAAGTACGTGCAGGACGAGGAGAAGTGGGATGCCGCCACGCGCGCGCTCAAATCGGCGCTGGACGCCAACGGCGTGCAGTACGAGGCGGTGGAAGGTGAGGCGGCCTTCTACGGCCCCAAGGCAGACCTGATGACGAAGGATGCGCTCGGTCGCGAGTGGCAGCTCTCCACGATCCAGATCGACTTCATTCAGCCCGCGCGCCTGGGCGTTGAGTACATCGGCGAGGACGGTGAGGCGCACACGCCGGTGCTGATCCATCGCGCCGTGATGGGCGCCACGGAGCGCTTCCTCGGCGTCCTGATCGAGCAGTACTTCGACGGCGACGAGCCGCACTGGATCGTGTCCAAGGTGTTCGACCACCTGGTCGGCGACCCCAACCTGACCGTCGGCGCCGAGCTGACGCACTGGAACGGCATGCCGATGGCGACCGCGGTCGAGCGCAACGCCGAGCGGGAGGCCGGCAGCAACCAGCCGGCGCGGCTCGCCCGCGGCCTGGAGAACATGACGCTGCGCTCGGTGCGGCTGTCCCTGCCGCCGGACGAGGACTGGGTCGAGCTCAGCTACACCGTGAGCGGGCAGCCGTTCCAGACCCGGGTCAAGTGGCGGGTGTTCGACACCGTCGAGGAGATCCTCGGCGGCGACGCCAACGCGGTGCTGCCGGCCGGGGTGACGACACCCGGCTCGCAGCTGGTCGGCCTCGACCTGCGCACCGAGCTGATCCGCCAGGCCAAGCAGGTGCTGTTCGCGCCGTCGGTGGCCAAGGAGCACACCCGGGTCACCCGCGCGAAGTCCCGCGTGCCGAGGACGACGGCGGCGCAGGCCGAGGCCGGGGTCATCCCGACCACCCGCCCGAAGGAGCTGCAGGCGCGCACCGTGGACACCGCGCACGGCACGTTCGGGCATCTGCGGATCTTCACGTTCCGCATGGAGGACGGGCAGATCGAAGCGTTCCTCAACGAGGTGATCCGGCTGCTTGCCGCGCTCCCGCAGAACGGCCTGATCCTGGACGTGCGCGGCAACGGGGGCGGGTACCTGATCGCCGCCGAGTTCCTGCTGCAGTTCTTCTGCCCGCGTCGCGTCCGGCCGGAGCCGATGCAGTTCATCAACACCGCGTCGACCGCCGACCTCTGCGGCAAGGTCGACACCTTCCGCCGGTGGCTCGCGTCGATCGAGGAGTCGGTGGAGACCGCGTCGCAGTACTCGGCCGCGTTCCCGCTGTACCCGGAGGACGTGGTCAACAGCGTCGGCCAGCTCTACCACGGTCCGGTCCTGCTGATCACCGACGCCTTGTGTTACAGCGCAACGGATATCTTCGCGGCCGGATTCCAGGACAACGGGCTGGGCCTGGTGCTCGGCGTCGACGACAACACCGGTGCCGGCGGTGCCAACGTGCTGACCCACGACGAGCTCCGCACGCGATGGACCAAGGGACCACTGACGGCGCTGCCCAGCGGTGCCCAGTTCCGCGTTGCCCTGCGCCGCTCGCTGCGAGTGGGCGAACGGTTCGGCCAGCCGGTCGAGGACCTAGGCGTGCTCCCGGACGTCCTGCACCGGCTCACCAAACGGGACCTGCTGGACAAGAACGCGGATCTGATGGATGGAGAAGGCCGGCGAGCTGCTGGCCGGCGCCACCGTCTGCGACCTGACCGCGACCGTCGCCTCCCAGGCCGGCGGCAGTCTCACGCTCACGGTCACGACGAAGTCATTGACCAGCCTCGACGTCTACAACGGCCCGCGCCCGGTACTGACGACCAAGGTCACCGACGGCGCGAACGAGGTCAGCCTGCGCACCCCCGCCACCGGCAGCACCATCCGACTCGAAGGCTTCAAGGGCAACGATCTGGTGGCATCCCTGCAGCTCGTGATCAGCTGATACCATGTTACCGTGGTAACAGTTGAGCGGGTGCAGACCGGGCTGCGGATCGAGCGGAACGTGCTCAAGGTTCTCAAGGGGTTGGCGGCGTATCTCGACCTGTCGATCGGCGACCTGGTCGAAGGAATCGCCCTGCACGCCTTCGAGGGCAAGGCGCCGTTCTCGCCGCAGACCCTGGCCAAGATCGAGCAGCTCAAGGCGGTCTACGGCCTCACGCTGACCGCCGCCGACGCGCACACGTTGGAGGAGAGGTCGTGACCGGGGCCCAGTGGCACCTGACCGGCCAGCTCGAGGTACCCCTGCCGCCGGACAAGGCGTTCCGCCTGTTCACGCCGCGCGGCGAGGAGGACTGGGCGATCGGATGGAAGCCGCGCTTTCCCGTGCCGGCCAACGACGACACCGCGCCGGGCACCGTGTTCGAGACCGACAACCACGGTGAGACAACGACCTGGGTCGTCCTCGACAGAGTGCTGGGGCGCCGCATCTCCTATGCCCGCGTCATTCCGCGCCACAATGCCGGAACCGTCATGGTGACCCTTGACGAGGTATCCGGGAACAGCACCGTGACCGTGACCTACAAGCTCACCGCGCTCACCGAGGCCGCGAACGAACCGCTGAACGAGTTCGCCGAACGCTATCCGGCCTTCCTCCGGTCCTGGCAGGACGCCATCGAGCTGTCGCTCACCCAGCCCGGCTCCGAAAGTCCGCCGCGATCGCCCGCAGAAACTCCCGGCACTCCTCCCCCTTCAACGCATTGCGCCGGAAGTATTTGAACAGCTCCAGATGCTCGCGCACATCCACCGGATCGCGAAGCGCCATCGATCCCGCTTGGGTCTCCACTGTGACGAGCCGCTCGTCATAAATCGTGAAGATGTTGATCGGCGAGCTGGATGACTGCACGTCGAGTGGTATGACCTCCAGATCCACCGTGGGCATTGTGCTCACCGAAACCAGGTGGTCGACCTGCTCGGCCATGGCCGCCGGTGCGGCAATGAACCGGCGGACTGCGGCCTCGGCAAGCAGGAAGTTGAAATGCTTCTCCACCACATGGAGAATCTCCTGGCGTGCCAGTTTCGCCGCGATCAATGCGGGCTTCTGTTCGTCGCTGATCTTCGACATCGGATCGTAGATGTTGCTGCGCACGTACTCAGGTGTCTGTAGCAAGCCGGACAAAGCGGTCGGGAGGGCGAACCTGATCTGGCTGGACTGCTGCATCTGTGCGGCAAGTTCTCGCTGGCGATAGGCCGCGCCATTGCGACGCATCCGCCGACGGCTCAGAAACTCCGTGTTGGCGATCTTCGCTAACGTCAGCAGCTCGGCGGCCGCGTCCGCCGGCACCTCGAGCGCTCTGACGATGCGTTCGACCTCGGTGACACTCGGCAGCACGCGCCCGGTCTCGATCCGCGAGATCTTGGCTTGGCTCATGTGCGCGCGCTTCGCTAGTCGTTCTCCGGACAGCCCAGAGTCCCTGCGCAGTGCACGCAGGGATTCAGCCAGACCCTTACGGTCCTTTCGGACTGCATCCGGTTCAAACATCAAATGTCGATCGTCTTCTCGTACTGCAGGAATGGGATCGAGGAACTCAGGGCCAGATCTCGGTACTTCATGTACTCCGAAACGTCGGCATCTGGGAGGAGTTCGGGCCCGATCTGGGCGCCGTCGCGCCTCTCGTAGTGCAACTTGATGATTGTCTTGTCATCGATCAGCATGAAATCGAAGTCAGGCAGGCCAGGGTTGGGCTGCGTGGACAGGTCGATGATGCGCAGATCCTCGCCGGCCTCGGCAATGTGTTGGGCGTGGTGCTGGTGTGATGGGTGGTGCTGGTGTGAGAGGTTTGTAGTCGTCTGAGACAAATGACAACGTTGTCAATTGTCCGTAACCAGCCCAAACCCGGCACACCAATGATCCACAGTGACCTGCAGGTACACCATGCGCACCACCAGTCTCACCACCATCAGAAGGACCACCCGCGGGCCCGACACCTCGACGTTTGCTGATCTTCAAGACCCACAAACCACTTCTGCTGCCATTATCGAACGCGGCAATGGGTGAAATTGTCGTCCCCGGGCGGAAACGTGATCACGATCGGGCTGCTGCGTGATGCCTATGAATCCAGTCAGATTACTGCCATATTCCGGCTTGGTTGGAGAACTGCTCGGAGCGGGTGACGTGAGGTAGGTGCAACGCATGCAGCTCACCGAATACCCGTCCGAGGCCCGCAACGCCGCCGTGACGACGGTTCGCCGCGCGGCGTACGACGAGGTGGAACGCGTGCTGCTGGCGGCCGTGGATCGCGCTGACCAGCAGTTGGGAGCCACGCCGTCTTTCCAGACCGCCGAAGCCGTCCTGTTCGCGGCCGACGAGTACCTGAGGGAGTTCGGCACGACCGCCAACGCCGCCGCGTTACCGACGTCCGCCAGGCGGCTCTACCAGCACCCCGAGACGTTCACCCAACTCGGGCGCACGCTGCAGGGCGGGAGCAGCATGGCCGACCTAGCAAAAACCGTGCGGGTGAACGTCGAGGCGGCGGACGGCACAAGACATGCGGTGCGGCTGTTCGGGGTGTCGGACAGGGGTGGGCAGCCATTTGCGGTACGGGTCGCCGAGGCCAAACAAGCGATGATGCTGCCGAGGTACCAAGGCTGCGTCTTCGCTGTCCTCGTCGAGTCGGCAGGGCACTGGAACCTCGCGCGCCGGACGCCCGACGGCGTGGTGTTCGTCGACTACCAGACCGACCGCGTCGACAAACAGGGCCACAGACGGGGGCCAACCCGCAGATGGGCGTGAAGCCCGGGGAACGGGACCCTCGGGGACCAGCACGACGTCACCTTCCTCGCCTTCGGCCGGTGATACACCACGTCGAGCGTCCTGAGCACCTGCCAATGTGGAGTACGCGCCCCACCTGACCGGTGACGTGCTCCTGGCTCTCTACGACGGCGCTTCAGGGTGACCGGGACTACAGCGGGCCCGCGCGGGTGAATGGCGGGCCCGGCAGGTTGAGGATTCGCCGTACTTCTCAGGGTCGAAGTTCGACCGAGGCGGACCGTTGTCGCACCCCTGAGTGAAGATCGTGGAAATGGCTACTTCGGGTAACTCCCGATCGGGGATGCCTCGTCCTGCCTGCCGACCACTTTTGGGGGACTATACAGGTCATATGACCGATGCTAGCTTCGCTGTTGGTTGCAACCCGCAAGGCCAATTACGCGGCGAGGCGGACCGAGATATTGCATCGGTCGGCGGCAATTCATCATTTCGGCGCGGTATATCCGGCGTACTTCCTCAACTGTTGCTCTAGTGTGACACATGATTGGCGGTGTGCGTTGTGACTGTGGCGGAGTCGGTAGGGTCAGATTTTGAGGCTGGCGAGCAGTCGAGTTTGAGTCTGGGTACGGCGGCCGCGCGTAACTTGGCGACGACGACCAAGTCTGTGCCGCAGATGCAGGCGATTTCGTCGCGGTGGTTGCTCCGCACTCTCCCGTGGATCGAGACAAAGGGTGGCGCATATCGGGTCAACCGCCGGTTGAGCTATGCGGTTGGTGACGGCCGGGTGACGTTCACCAACGTCGGATCCGAGGTTCGGGTTGTTCCCCCGGAGCTTGGCGAGTTGCCCTTGCTTCGGGGCTTCGACGACGAAGCGGTGCTGAGCGCGCTGGCGGATCGCTTCGTGCAGCAGGAGTTCGAACCCGGCGACGTGATCGTGGAGTTC
>DPJL01000047.1 GCA_003543035.1 Micromonosporaceae bacterium
CCTGGCTCTATGCCGAGACCGTCCGCCAGATCCACGCGCTGGTCCCCGGTTGCGGTGTGGAGCTGCTGATCCCCGACTTCAACGCCGAGCCGGCTCAGCTGACCGAGGTCTTCGGCTCCCAGCCCGAGGTGCTCGCCCACAACGTCGAGACGGTCCCCCGCATCTTCAAGCGCATCCGGCCGGCGTTCCGCTACGACCGTTCTTTGAATGTGATCACTCAGGCCCACACGGCGGGTTTGGTCACCAAGTCCAACCTGATCCTGGGCTTGGGCGAGGAGCGGGCCGAGATCTCCCAAGCTCTCCGTGACCTGCACGAAGCCGGTTGCGAGCTGTTGACCATCACGCAGTACCTGCGCCCAAGCACCCGCCATCACCCGGTGGAGCGCTGGGTCAAGCCGGAGGAGTTCGTCGAGTTGCGCGATGAGGCTCTCGCTCTGGGCTTTGCCGGAGTCATGTCTGGCCCGCTCGTGCGCTCCTCCTACCGTGCCGGTCGTCTCTACAAGCAGGCGCTGGACGCGAGGGTGACCGCCGCCCACTAGACTTCATGTTTATGGCGAAGGCGCAGGAAGAGAAGGTCGGTTTCTTCACCCGGTTGAAGCAGATCGGCATGGTGTTCAAGTTCACCGCGAAGCAGGACAAGTGGTTCATGCCACTGGTCGCGGCCGCTGTGCTTCTCCCGCTCGCGCTTACTGTCGTGGCCTTCTTCCTCACCCCGTGGGGATGGCTGGTCATCCCACTCGGCATCATGATCACGCTGCTCGCGGTACTGATCGTGCTCAATCTGCGCTCCAACGCGGCGATGATGAATTCGATGGAGGGCCAGCCCGGAGCGGCCGTCCACCTGATCAGCCAGATGCGCGGTGACTGGCGGGTCAACGTCGAGAAGCCGCTGTCGGCAACGACCCAGATGGATGTCGTGCACCTTGTGCTCGGCAAGCCCGGCGTCATCCTGATCGCCGAAGGCAACCCGCAACGCGTCCGTCAGATGCTCGGTGAGCAGAAGCGCCGCCTCGGCAAGGTGATCGGCGATGCCCCGCTTTACGACTACATCATCGGCAATGAGGAGGGGCAGCTGTCCATCCGCAAACTGCGGATGACCCTGCTTCGCTTGCCCCGCAACCTTTCCGGCAAGGAAGTCAACCAGCTCGACCGCGCTCTCACCGCTCTGACCGCAAGGCCGACTCTGCCGAAGGGACAGCTCCCCAAGGACATGCGCCCGCCCAAGGGCGCCATGCGCCAAATGCGCGGCCGCTGAGTGCAAGGCTTCGACATGGTCGTTCGCGGATACGACCGGGAGCAGGTGGATGCCTGGGTGCAGAATCCTGTCGGCAAGCCCGACTTCACCGTCGTCCTGCGCGGCTACGACCGACACCAGGTCGATGCTTTCCTGCAGTGGGCCGTCACCGAGCTCCGCGGGCTGGGACGCTAAAGCAGCTTGATCCCGTCGTGGGTCCGGATCGCCACAGACGCGCGCTCGCCATTCAGCGCGTCGGTGATGCGCACCGCAAATGCTTCATTCATTTCTGCGGGTACCCGATCAGCCTGCCACCATTGCACCGCAGCCGATTCCTCAGTCGGCCCCAGCTCCCCGCCGTCAAATGAGGCTCGGAACACCAGCGCGACCACACCAAGCTTGATGTTCTTATAGACCCCCGTCAACGCGATCGGGGTGATGTCGGCACCGGTCTCCTCTTTGACCTCGCGCCGCACACCATCCTCAATGGACTCTTCGAGCTCGAGCACCCCGCCCGGCAGTTGCCATGCACCGTTGTCTCGCCGCTGGATGACCAGCACATGTCCGTCGTCGTTCGTGACGACGGCGGCAACGCTCACAGAATGGCGGCCCATCTGTTCTCCTACTCGAAGAGGCACAACGCGACGGTGGCATCATCGTGGCGCTTATGCAGGTGATGTTCCGGCGCCCTCAACTCTGCTGTTCTAACCTGCCGGATCAACTCATCCGGTCCGTGATCGGTTATCAGATCCAGAAGTTCCCGCCAGTCGAGGAAGCCAAATTCGTCGACGGCTCTCGCGGCTCCATCCGTCAGCAAGGCTGCCCGTTTCACTGCGCGCGGCCCAATGAGCGGAAACGATCCAATGAGAGCGTGATGGGCGGCCTCCGGCGTCGCCGCGGCAACCCAGTAGCCGCAGGACTGATTCGTCAGCTTGCGCTTTTCCAACTCACGAGCCGCTCGTTCCAAGGGCAAGTCTGCCATGGCGCCCTGAAACCGTTTGTCCGTAACGATTTCGATGCCATCGGCGGTCTCGAGAACCAGCACAGCGTCGCACAGGACGAGATACTCGACGCGATCATCGACCGTCCTGATCAGGCACAGCGATGCGGCAGGCGTGCTTGGATTCGTCAGGTCGCATTCCTCGACATGCCACCCTCGGACCCTCTCGATCGCCTCAGCTAGAAGGCCGGGTAGGGAGGGTCTCTTGTCGGTGTGCTCATCGAAAACGATGTCACTACACCGTTTTCGATGAGAGCCCACGAGAGCACCTACCTCGGAGGCCAGCTTGCCGACATACCATGCCGCACCGTGGACGCATCCCGTCTCAATACCAATCGGCTTAGTGACGCCGTCAAAGACCCCAGCAACCTCTTTCGCATCAAGAAAGAGGTCATCGCTTTCGTGTCCAGGAGCCGCCTCAGTGGCAAAGGTGACCCGCATCATGCGCTCTCGGTCCACTCATACCGAAGCCTCCAGAGGTGCCCGCTCATCACGTGAATGCAGACCTCGACCGGCTCGTCAGAAGCTGTGTAGGCCATATGCCAGATCTCGTACACCGGCTGATTCTGTTCCAGGCCAAGCGCCCTGCCTTCGAGTTCGGTCGGGGTTCGAACCGTGACGTCTTCGGTGAATCGCTTCGGTGCGGGCTGGATCACAGATCGAGGATGTCGTACTCGTCGAGCGTTTTGGCGTAGGCCTGCCGCCGGTAGGTACCGAGTGTGGCGTCATGCTTATTCCGCTCTGCGACGGCGTGCCCATGGTCGTCGTCCACTTGCAGAGCGAGCTCGCAAACCTGAGCAACCTCAGTGGTCAGCAGCGGAAGGATCAAAGTGGGCCCATCATCGTCGCCTGCTAGCTCAAGCAATTTGCCGCGGTCTTCGACGTCAACCTGTTTGTATGCGGCTATCAGGCACAGCGCTGGAATTCCGGTGATGTCGCCGTTCTCCTCGACGCTGGCGATGAGCTCGCCGAGTTCGACGGACCGCATATCGGCAGCCGCATAGGCCAGCAGCGCCGACGTGTCCAGGATCAGACGAACGCTCACGCTGCCCTACTTTGCCGACGCCGCTCCTCGGCCGCTCGCAACCGCTCTCCGGCTGCTGCCACACCCTCGTCCGTGACCCGGATGCCGTGTCGGGCAAACAGCTCTCTGGTGCGTTCTCCCTTGCGGCGCAGGCGGATCGCATCGGCAATGTAGGCCGAGGCGTTCTCAACGTGGTCGAGGTGCTCGGCTACATCATCGGGCAAGCTGATGCTGAGCTTTCGGGTCATACCCGAAGGCTACCTGAGTCGCATAAGATCAAGATAGCGGCTGGGGCTCTCGGAGCTTCAGTGCAGTGCCGGCGAGTCGGTCATGCCAGCCGAGTAGGGCCGGGATCACGAGCGCGAGCAGGACCCCACGCAGGCCGGCGCGAAGGATACCAACGGGCTGATCCGTCTGGGCGTCCAGACAGGTGAAGCGGGCCAGGCGCATCCCCGGGGTCTGCCCGAAGAGGCCGATGAACAGGGCATACTCCACGATCAACACCAGCACCGGAGCCCAGCCGTCGATCATGGGCCGGGCGAAGAAGCCGGAGACCAGTACACATAAAATCCAGTCGACGAGCAGAGCGCCGAATCGTCTGGCGATCGTGGGAGTTGTCACCCAGAGAGCTTATCCAGCCCGGACGTAACACGGCCGAAACAGAGGCGACATGACCGGGCAACCCGGCGGTTCTACCGTCGTCGCCAGCCAACCCCAGATGTTAAAGCCAGGAGGACGTGTTGTTCGCCAATTCCGAGGAGCTCCTTCAGTACCTCAGGACCGAGGGCGTGAAGTTCGTCGACGTCCGTTTCTGTGATCTGCCCGGCGTGATGCAGTTCTTCACCGTTCCGGTGGAGTCCTTCGATGCGAGCGTGTTCACTGACGGTCTTGCCTTCGACGGGTCGTCGATCCGCGGCTTCCAGGCGATTCACGAGTCGGACATGCTGCTGCTGCCGGACGTGACCACCGCATTCATCGACCCGTTCCGGGTACAGAAGACGCTGGCATTGAACTTCTTCATCCACGACCCGTTCACTCGCGAGGCCTACTCGCGTGACCCGCGTAACGTCGCTAAGAAGGCCGAGGCCTACCTCGCCGCCAGCGGCATCGCGGACACCGCATACTTCGGCGCTGAGGCCGAGTTCTACATCTTCGATTCCATCCGCCACTCCACCAGCGCAAACGAGGGTTTCTACCACATCGACTCGATCGAGGGTGCGTGGAACACTGGCGCGACTGCGGAGAGCGACGGCTCGGCAAACCGGGGCTACAAGCCCGGCTACAAGGGCGGCTACTTCCCCGTCGCGCCGACCGACCACTACGCCGACCTGCGTGACCAGATGGTCAGCAACCTGGTGTCGCTCGGATTCACCGTCGAGCGGGCGCACCACGAGGTGGGCACGGCCGGTCAGGCCGAGATCAACTACAAGTTCGGCACGCTGCTCGCCGCAGGTGACGACATGCAGCTGTTCAAGTACACCGTGAAGAACACCGCCTGGCACGCGGGCAAGACCGCGACCTTCATGCCCAAGCCGCTCTTCGGGGACAACGGCTCCGGCATGCACACCCACCAGAGCCTCTGGCTGGGTGGCGAGCCGCTGTTCTACGACGAGACCGGCTATGCCGGCCTGTCGGACACCGCTCGCTGGTACATCGGTGGTCTGCTGCACCACGCGCCGTCGCTGCTGGCCTTCACCAACCCGACGGTCAACTCATACCGCCGTCTGGTGCCCGGTTTCGAGGCTCCGGTCAACCTGGTCTACTCGCAGCGCAACCGTTCCGCCTGTACCCGGATCCCGGTGACCGGCACGAACGCGAAGGCCAAGCGGATCGAGTTCCGTTGCCCCGACCCGTCGAGCAACCCGTACCTGGCCTTCTCGGCGATGTTGATGGCCGGCCTGGACGGCATCAAGAACAAGATCGAGCCGCCGGCCCCGGTCGACAAGGACCTCTACGACCTCCCGCCGGAGGAGGCGGCCCAGGTCACCCAGGTGCCCGGATCCCTGCCCGAGGTGCTCTCCGGTCTCGAGACCGACCACGAGTACCTGCTCGCCGGTGGTGTGTTCACTCAGGACCTGATCGACACCTGGGTCGACTACAAGCGCTCTGCCGAGATCGCACCTATCGCGCTGCGCCCGACGCCGCACGAGTTCGCGCTCTACTTCGACGTCTAAGAAGTAGACGACTAGCTGACACTAAAGGGCCCCACCGAGGTGGGGCCCTTTACCGTGCACCCATGTTGGCCCACCTCCTCCTCACTGCAATGGTTACGCTGCCCGCTCAGGCAGCTCCGTCCGGATTGGACATACAGATCCGCGGCTCCGACTCGGCCAAGCCGGTCGTGGTACTCACGAACAACACGGGTCGCGCCTGCCAGGTGGTGACGGGTTCGCCGATGGGCACGATCGCTATCACCCAGGCGGAACAGGATGGCAAGGCTATCCAGCCGCTGCCGTTGGAGGTGTCCTTTCCGGACGGTCTGGAAACGCTGCTGACCCAACGACTGCAGACCATCGAGCCCGGCAAGGCGGTGGAGGTGCCCCTCTCGGTGGTCAAAGCCGGGCCGACCGGGACGGCGCTGGAGATGGTGACCTGGTCCAAGTCCGCCGGCACTTTCGGCATGCTCTATCCGATCGCCGCGGATAGGCCGCTCAAGCTCGAACTCACCTACAGCTCCCCGGTGACCGGTGACGGCAAAGCACCGATCTGTACGGCTGCAATGACTGCCGGCACCGCGACTCAAGACGCGGCCAAGGACCGTCCACAGTGGATTATTTGGGCCGCGGCCGGTGGAGCTCTGATCCTGCTCGCCGTGGTCCTTGTCGTGCTGCTTCTGGTGCGGCGCAAGCGACGCGCCGCCGCTGCGGTCATTCTTCTGGTGGCGGCAACTCTCGGCTTTGGCACGAAACAGAGTCCGGCCTACGCGACCATCACCAGTGTCGATCCGAGCATCCAATCCGCTTTTGACAACTGCATGACCGTGCTGCGTCAGCCCGGCAACGACCCGGCCGGGATCCTGCCCGCCCTGGACGCCGCAGGCGTAAACGTGAGCGTGCAACGGCCTTCGACGCCTGGCGACACCCACGAAGGCGCGCTTGACGGCAACACCATCTTCATCTTCTGGGATCCGGACCACACTCACCGCTACCACGGCTCGGGCGGCAACTCCGATCCATGTACGTCGCTCTATCACGAGCTTCACCATGGCTGGCAACACAATCAGGGCACCTACAGCATGGAGCCATGTGCGACTTCCGACAGTCGCGGGCGCACCCTGCCGCGTACCGAGGTTGAGGCAACCCATGCGCAGAACCTGCTGAGAGAACGACTTGGTCTGCCTCAGCGCTCCCATTACGGCGACATCTCGCTGCCCTCCGACTGTCGGCCACCGGAGCGCCCAGAACGTTGCACCGGAGCCAGTTGCGGTGACAGCAACGGCGATCCGCACTTGCTCACCTTCGACAATAAGCGCTACGACTTCCAAGCGGTCGGCGAGTTCATCCTTGCGCGCCTTTCGGGTGGTGGCTTCGAGGTCCAGGTACGGCAGCAGCCCGCCGCGAACTCAAGGCTCGTCTCACTTAACACCTCGGTCGCCATGGCGGTCGGATCCGAGAAGGTCGAGGTGAAGATGACCGCCGACGGCCCCGCGATCCTGGTCGGTGGCGTGGTCAAGAAGTTCGAGAGCGCCAAGCTGGCCGGCGGTGAGATCAAGGCCGTGTCCGATTCGGTTACCGTGTCGTGGAAGGACGGCCCGAAGGCGTTCATCCGCCCGATCGGCCGATGGGGTCTACACGTTGCCCTGCAACCGTCCCCGGCTCAGGCGGGCAAGCTCGAAGGATTGCTCGGCGACTACGACGGCGACTCGAAGAACGACATCAAGCCGCGCGGCGGATCCCCAATAGCCGAGCCAACGTTTGCCGCGCTGTATCCGTCCTATGCCGACAGTTGGCGCATCGACGCGAAGTCCTCTCTGTTCACCTATGACCCCGGGACCAGCACCGACACCTACACCGACCGCAAGTTCCCCGACAAAGAGGTGAAACTGGAGTCGTTGCCCGGCCGGGCGGCCGCGGAAGCCTTGTGCAGACGGCAAGGTGTCACCGATCCGCAACTGCTCGCGGGATGCATCCTCGATGTGGCATTGACAGGGCAGGCCGACTTCGCGGCCGCGCTCGCGACCGGCCAGCTCTTCGTCGGCGGCGAGGACTTCGGCGGAATCCCGTTCACCGTGCGGTTGGCCAAGCCAGACGACAAAGCGGTGGTCGAATTCGACGGCACCGCGGGTCAGCAAGTCTTTGTCGACGTCCCGGTCAGTACCCTGCGAAGCAGTTGCGGCACCTTGCATTTGCGCGCCCCGGACGGCAAAGAGCTGCGCACCGGCTGCATCATCAACGGCATCGGGCACATCGACTCCACCACCTTACCCACAACCGGGAAGTACACGGTGACTGTCGAAGCCCGTGGCAGCATTGGCGAAGCCCGGTTGCGGGTCATCACGATCAAGGATGTGACCGGCACCTTGACCCCGGACGGCCCACCGATCTCGCTGCGCTTGGACAAGCCGGGCATGGTCGGCCGCTTCACCTTCACCGGCAAGAAGGATCAGAAGGTCTATGTGGACTTCAGCCGGGCGACTCTGCGCAACGAGTGCGGGCTGCTCGCACTGCGCTCGCCTACGGCCGAGATCCGCAGCGGGTGCATCATCAACGGTGTCGGCGATCTCGACGGGACCGTGTTGCCGGTCGACGGCAGCTACACCGTCGAGGTCGATCCGAACGATCGCGGCGTCGGCGACGTCAGCATCAAGCTGATCAATGCGATCGATCAGCACGGCACCGTCACAGTCGGCGGCGCCACTGTCACCGCGAGGATCCAGCAATCCGGCGCGGAGGCGTTCTTCACCTTCTCCGGCACAGCGGGCCAGCGGATCTTCGTCGATGTGCTCTCATCGACGCTGCCGAACGCGTGCGGCGTGCTCGACCTGAAGGACCCGGACGGTGGCCCAACGGTGAGCGGCTGCATCATCGCGGGCAAGGGCGGCATAGCCGAGCGCGACGGCTACGTGCTCAAGAAGACGGGCATCTACACGATCGTCGTTGATCCACGCGACAACGACACCGGGACGGCAGAGCTGCGATTGCGCGGCTGAACCGTTGCAAAGGCTGGCCGGGCAGGGACTACCAGCGTGATCTAACCCGCTGGTAACCTGCCCGGCGTGACGCCCTCCCCTCGCGCCTGGCGCATTGTCCGCAGAATCGGCTTTTCCCTGCTCGGCCTCGTGGTCGTGCTAGCGCTCACGGTCGCGGGGCTGGGGGTCATGGCCGTCCGGAACGCGTTCCCGTTACACGACGGCAACCTCACCCTCAAAGGGCTCACCGCGCCGGTGACCGTGCACCGCGATCAATACGGTATCCCGCAGCTCTATGCGAAGACCGAGGCCGATCTGTTCCGGGCGCAGGGTTATGTGCACGCCCAGGATCGCTTCTGGGAGATGGATTTCCGGCGTCACGTCACCTCCGGCCGGGTCGCCGAGCTGTTCGGCCAGAGCCAGGTCAAGACCGACACCTATCTGCGTACCATGGGCTGGCGCCGGGTTTCCGAGCAGGAGTGGCCGCTACTTTCCGCCGAAACCCAAGCCGCTCTGACCTCATACGCTGAAGGCGTCAACGCCTGGCTGGCCGAGAACCCGGAAGGCAACTCACTCGAATACACCTTGCTCGGCCTGCAGAACGCCGACTACGTGATCGAAAAGTGGCATCCGGTCGACAGCCTGTCGTGGCTCAAGGCGATGGCGTGGGACCTGCGCGGAAACATGGAAGACGAGATCAAGCGGGCCGGGATGCTCGCCCACGGCCTTACCCGCCAACAGGTCGACGAGCTATACCCGGCGTATCCTCACGCCCTCAACACCGCGATCATCCCCGCGGCCGCGCCCCAACTCGCCGGCGATCTTGGACTTGTGGTGGGTGACTCGCCGGATTTGAGTGTGTCATCCCCACCACAACTCCAAGATCGCGCGGGAGGGAGCGCGGGAGGGAGCGCGGGAGGGGCGGCGGCGTTGGCGGCATTGGAGAAGGATCTAGCCGCCCTGCCGGGGTTGATGGGCAACGCCGACGGCGACGGCATCGGCTCCAACTCGTGGGTACTGAGCGGCAACCTCTCCGCCAGCGGCAAGCCGATCCTGGCCAACGATCCGCACCTCTCACCGAGCCAGCCTGGTATCTGGTACCAGATGGGACTGCACTGTGAATGCGGCCTCGAGGTCGCCGGCTTCACCTTCTCCGGTGTCCCCGGCGTAATCATCGGCCACAACGCCCGGATAGCTTGGGGCTTCACGAATCTGGGCCCCGACGTGATCGACATGTATGTCGAGAAGCTCGACGGCAGTACGCAGATCACCTCGCGCACCGAGACGTTGAAGGTGGCCGGCGGCGATGACATCACGATCACCATTCGCAGCACCAAACACGGTCCTCTGCTCTCGGATGCCAGCGATGAGCTGAGAAAGCTCGGCGGTGATCAGGGCATCGCGATCCGCTGGACGGCATTGGACCCGGGCCGCACCGGTGACGCCGTCACCGCCCTGAACAAGGCGGCCAACTGGGACGACTTCCGCAAGGCGGCGTCGCTGTTCGAAGTACCCGCGCAGAACATGATCTACGCCGATGTGGACGGCAACATTGGTTACCAGTCCCCCGGCAAGATTCCGTTGCGCGGCAAGGGGGACGGCAAGTATTTCGCGCCCGGCTGGGAGCCGGAGTACGACTGGACCGGGTACATCCCGTTCGAGGAGCTGCCGAGCGTCTACAACCCGGCCCAGGGCTATGTCGTCACCGCCAACCAGGCCGTGATCGGGCCGGAGTACGCGCATCTGCTCACCAACGACTGGAGCTACGGCTATCGCAGCCAGCGCATCAACGACATGATCACCACCCGCAAGGGCCGGCTGACCGTGGACGATGTGCAGAAGATGCAGTTCGACAACCGCAATGGATTCGCCCCGATCCTGGTTCCCTTGCTGGCCAAGGTAAAGCGGGAGCCTTTGTCCAAAGTGGAGCTGGATGCCGACGCACTGCTGCCGAGATGGAACTTCCAGCAGGCTGATGACTCGGCGCCTGCCGCCTACTACAACGCCATCTGGCGTCACCTGCTGCTGCTCACCTTCGATGAGCTGGGCGACAAGTTCCAGCCGAACGGCAGCGACCGCTGGTTCGAGGTGATGCGCGGCCTGCTGACGCAGGAACAGTCACCCTGGTGGGACGTAAAAGCGACGCCCGAGGTCGAAAAGCGCGATGACATGCTGGCCCGGGCCATGTCCGCGGCCGTCAAGGAGCTGGCCGACCTGCAGGGTGAATCCGCGAAGGACTGGAAGTGGGGCGACCTGCACACGTTGACCCCGACCCATGCCACGTTTGGGAAATCGGGCGTAGGCCTGATCGAGTGGCTGTTCAACCATGACGCCGTGGCAACTGCTGGCGGCGACGACCTGGTCAACGCCACGGGCTGGAACGCCGGGGCCGGGTACGAGGTGGATGCGGTGCCTTCAATGCGCATGATCGTCGACATGTCCAACATGAACGAGTCTCGCTGGATCCAGCTGACCGGCAACTCCGGGCACCCGTTCCATCCCAACTACGACGACCAGCTGGAGCTCTGGCGCACGGGTCAGACGATCACTTTCCGCTTTGACAAGGGAACTATTGAGAAGGAGAAGACTCAGACGTTGACTCTGACTCCTTGAACGGCAGCTCGATCACGACGCACGGTGCACCTAGCGCCAAGCCGGTGTCGACGGCCATGACCAGGCCGTCGGCATAGACCATCGGGCCGTCCACAGTGGAGGGTGAGATGCCGAAGGTCTCCGGAATCGTCGAGTGCCCGTGCACGACTCGGCTGCCCCCCAGCACCTGCAACAGGAAGCGAGCGTTGCTGACGCCGTCCTTCGGGTCGAGGAAGTCGAAGCGGCGGAAGAGCTGGCGGGTCTGATAGCCGAAGTTTCCTGGATCCCGCTTTACCATGATGTCGCGGAAAGTCCTGTTGATCTCTTTGATGCTCTTGCCGAACTCGAGATAGGCGAGCGTATCCGCGTGGATCAGCAGATGGTCGTCGATCAGGGTTACCGCAGGCAGCCCGGCCAGCCATCTGGCTCGGTCATCGTCCAGCCCGGACAGATCGCTGTCCTGGCCGCCGTTGAGCGCCCACACCTGGATCATGCTGCGCGCTTCGCTTACCGACGACTCGGGCACGTAGCGACTGCCGTAGAGGAGCATGTCGTGGTTGCCGAGCACGCAGCCGACCTCGCCACCGGCGGCAGCGGCCTCCTCCTGCAAGCGCCGCACCAGGTCGATGACACCGATGCCGTCCGGCCCGCGATCGGTCAGGTCGCCGAGGAACCAGAGCCTCGAATCGCCGCCGCACCAGTGGTCCTGCTCGTCTATCAGCCCGGCCTCTCGCAGCGCGGTGCTGGCCTGGGCAAGAAACCCATGCACATCACCCACGACGTAGAGCGCCATCGGGACACTCTAACCCAAGAACAACTTCTCAACAGCGGACCGGGCTCTTCGAGTGACCTTGAGGTAGTCATCGAGGAACTCCCCCGGGTCCTCACCTGATGCGAGCAGCCGGGCCACCCCGGCCAATTCCTTGCCATGCCTGGGTAACTGGTCGGATGCCCGGCCCCGGATCAGGGTGAGCGCATTGCGGACTCGCGAGCAGAGCACCCACGACTCACTTAGCACCGCCGCGTTCTCGCCGGACACCAACCCGGCTGACGTGGCCGCGCTCAATGCCCGCAGGGTCCGAGTCTCCCGAAGCGGCGGATATTTGTATCCATAGCGGAGCTGCCAAAGCTGCACTGTCCATTCGACATCGGCCAGCCCACCTCGGCCCAGCTTGACGTGGGTCAGCGGGTCAGCCCCTCTGGGCAGCCGCTCGCTTTCCACCCGTGCCTTGATGCGCCTGATCTCGGTGATCTGATCCCGTTTCAAGCCGCCGGCCGGATAGCGAAGCGGATCGATGAGCTCGACGAACTGGGTCAACAGCGAAGCGTCGCCGGCGACCGGCCGAGCCCGCAACAGCGCCTGTGCTTCCCACACCTGCGACCAGGTGGCGTAGTAGCGCTGAAATGCCGCGAGGCTGCGAACCAGCGGCCCTTGACGGCCCTCCGGGCGCAGGTCCGCGTCAATGCCGAGGGGCGGATCCGGGGCAGGTGCGGCCAGCAGGGTCCGGAGCTGCTCTGCGACGGCGAGCGCGGCTGAATCGGTACCCCCGTCAAAAATAAAGAGAACATCCGCATCGGACGGATAACTCATCTCGGCTCCGCCGAGCCGGCCCATGCCAATGATGGCGAAGCGCATGTCCTCGGGGGCGTCGACGGCTGCTCTCGCGACGGTGAGTGCGGCCGCCAGCGTGGCATCGGTGAGGTCGGACAGGGCGAGACCCACCTCCTCGACGGTCAGCAGGCCGAGCACGTCGGCCGAGCCGATGCGGAAGAGTTCCCGGCGGCGAAGCGCGCGGACTGCCGCGACTGCCGCCTGGGGCGAAGTATGCCGGGCCGCGGCTGCCGCCATACCGTCCAAAAGCGACTGAGCCGAGCGTGGGCGCAGCTCGGCGTCATCGGCCAGTAGTCGCAACGCTTCCGGGTCGCGGGAGAGCAGATCGGTCAGATAGCGCCCGCTGTCAAGCACTCGCGCCAGCCGCAGCGCCACCGGCCCCTCGTCACGCAGCAGCCGCAGGTACCAAGGCGTGCTCCCCAAAGCCTCGGAGACCTGGCGATAGGCGAGCAGCCCCGCGTCCGGGTCAGGCGAGTCGGCAAACTCCGCCAGCAGCACGGGTAGCAGCGTGCGCTGGATCGCGGCAGTCCGAGAAACCCCCGCAGTCAGCGTCTCGATGTGCCGCAACGCGCCCTTGGGATCGGCGAACCCGAGCAGCTCCAGCCGTCGCTGGGCGGCATCGGGACGCAGCGACAGCCCATCGGCGGGTACCTTGGCCACCGCCGCGAGCAACGGCCGGTAGAGCAACTTCGCATGCAGCCGGCGCACTTCCGCGGCGTGGGCAACCCAGGTGGCACGAAACGATTCCGCGGTCAGCCCGAGCGCGCGGGCGAGCCAGCGCAACGCGGGAGGATCGATCGGCACCGTGTGCGTGCGCCGAAGACGTTGTAGCTGTAGGGCATGCTCCACTTCACGTAGGAAACGGTAAGCGGCCTCAAGCGCTTTCCCATCCTGCCGCCCGACATAGCCCCCGGAAACCAAGGCCCGCAACGCTTGCAGCGAATTGCCCGAACGCAGGGTCTCGTCAGCTCGGCCGTGCACGAGCTGCAGCAACTGCACCGCGAATTCGATGTCCCGCAAGCCTCCCGGCCCACGTTTGATCTCCCGGTCCACCTCGGCCGGCGGAATCTGGTCGATGATGCGACGGCGCATCTTGCGCACATCCTCAACCGCTTCGGGGCGCTCGGCCGCCCGCCAGACCAATGGCTGCAACCCGGCCAGCCACGCTTTGCCCAGCCCCGCATCACCGGCGACCGGCCGGGCTTTGAGCAACGCCTGGAACTCCCACGTACGCGCCCAGCGCTTGTAATACACCTGATGGCTGGCCAGCGTGCGTACCAATGGGCCACGCCCACCTTCGGGCCGCAGCGCGGCATCGACCGGCCAAGCCACCGAGCCGCAAATCTCCATCAACGCCGCCGCAACCGTTGTCGCGTCAGTCAAATCCTCGTCCTCGGCGGCCACGAAGATGACGTCCACATCGGACACATAATTCAGCTCGCCACCGCCGCATTTGCCCATGGCGATGACGGCAAGCCTTGGCCTGCTTGACACCCGGCGCAAGGCCAGCCGATAGGCCGCCCGTAGCGTCGCATCGGCCAGCGCGGTGATCTCGGTCATCACCGCTTCGATGTCGGTGTCGTCGGCCAGATCCCAGGCCGCTATCCGTAGCAACCCGCGCTGGTAAGCGGCTCGCAGCGCAGCCACGTCGGACAGGCCACTGTGGACTTCATAGCGCGGTGGAATGGTGTGGGTGAGCGCCTGCCAGCCTTTCGGGATCGCGGCGAGCTGATCCCCGAGTGCCGATGAGGCGCCGAGAACGGTGATCAGCCGGATCCGCAGGTCCTCCTCCGCGCCGAGCTCGGCGAGCACCGACGGGTCGCGCTCGAAGAGCCGATGCAGTTGGCGCAGCGCGAGATCCGGGTCGGCCGCGCGGCCGATCTGCTCAAGGACGAGCGCGGCCTCCTCGTCGGCCGGCCGCTGCGCTTGCGCATCCCAGAGGGCAAGGTCATCGGGGCAAGGCTGGGTCAGGCCATACCTTGCCAGCCTGCCGATCCCAGCCACTGAGTCAGACTACGGGGTCGCCCCGGCGGACATTCTTCTCGATCTGCGAGGCGGCGTAGTTGAGCAACTCGTGCGCCAGACTCGACAACGCTCGCGCCCCGGCCACCTCTTCCCCGATCTCGGTGACCGGGCGGTCCCCCGGATTCCGTTTGGACTGCCCGAGCCCTCGCAGCTCACGCCCGTCCGGGGTCTTCAGGACAGCTATCGCCTGGGTGTGGTCGCTGTCATCCAGGAAACCGATCTCCACTTGCCACGTGGTCATAGTTCTACAATAAGGGCAAAGTCCGTCGATCTTCCGTTACGTCGAGGCGGCCGAGCGCTACATCGGCGAATCTGTGGGCGAAAGGCCGCCACACCTCTTCGACATCGCCCTGAGCAGCCTCGACCTCGGCGATGAGCTCGTCGCCGCCCTCGAGCTTCTCCGCCCAGCCCGCGAACATCTCGGTGTCGGTCTCGATGTGGAACTGGGTGCCCCAGGCCCGGTCGCCCAGCCGGAAAGCCTGATTCGGATAGCGCGGCGACGCCGCGAGCAGCACGGCGCCGTGTGGCAGGTCGGAGATCTCGTCGTAGTGGTACTGGACCACGTCCGGCATGAACGGCACGGGCGCGAAGAGTACATCCTTGGCCGCGGCATCGCGCTTGGCCACCAGCTTCGCGCCCACCTCGAGACCACTGGGAGACCGTTCCACCCGGCCGCCGTGGGCCTGCGCAAGCAACTGACCCCCAAGACAAATTCCCAATGTGGGTACCTGATAACGCACCGCTTTACGCAGAAGTGACTCAACCCTGGGGAACCACATGGCACCCGGTGACCCGTCCTCACCCGCATAGGCGTTCTGCTCGCCGCCGAGCACGATGAAGGCGTTGTATCCGTCGAGCGTTTCGGGCAGCTCGTCACCCTCATGCGGGCGCCGAACCTCGAGCGCAAGACCCGCCTCGGCCAGCCACTCCCCCAGACGGCAGAGATCGTCGGTCGGGTCGTTCTCGATCACCAGTGCTTTGGTCACGCCGACGAGGCTACCCGTCGGCGTGACCACCTCACCCCTCCCGGCTACCCGGCCGGGGTCAGATAGAGGCGCGAGCGGACCTGCCGATAGTCGGCTGCGGCGAGCGCGGCCAGGACGACCTCGCGGCCGCTATCCGTGTCCGCATAGATCTCGACCGCTCCCTCCTGCTCGAGCTGGGAAGTGACCCCGATCAGAAGATCGAGCAGTACGTCGTCCTCTCGCACGGCGAGGTAGCCGATAAACCGGGTGTCCCCGTGCCATCCCACGACGGCCAGGCCCTGGTCTCCGGCGCAATAGGCCTGGGGATCGCCCAGCCCGAAGAGCGGATTCTCGGCAAGATTCACCCCATCGGCGAAGGCTCCCTCGACCCCGGTCAATATGTCCGGGGGGCCGAACTCATCGATCAAGCCTGGGTCGGCCGGCCCCACCTCGTAACGGCCGGGTGGCTCAGGCAATGGATTGACCGCCGTCCACACCGTCCGGATTCGCTCGCCCTTGACCTCCAGCCCGGCCAGCCGAGCCGCGGCGAGCCGCAACTCCACCGCGGCAACCTCTTCGGGCCGCTCACGCCAACCCGGTTTGAGGAATAGGTGGTACTCCGGGACGCGGCCGTACCGGTCCCTGAGCGTCGCCTGAGCCGCGTTGAGCAACCGCGCACCCAGCTCGGGATCGCCCTCGAGATCGAACCAGTCCAGCCCGACCGGCGTGGGGTCGTCGTCCATCGCGGCCCACGCCGCCCGAGCGATCACCTGGTCGCCTTGCAAGGCCACCCAGGCGTGCTGCGGCGCGTAGTCAAAGTTTGCCCGGTGGCCGATCGGGGCCGGGTCGGGCATGGACAGAAACAGCTGCTCTTCGCCCGCACGCAGCGGGCGGATAACCACATCGGTCATCTGAAGACCTCCGGAAAACGGCGCTCTCGGTTAGATCCGCGAGAACGCCGGAGCGCGGAAGGAGCGCATCATCTGGGACATGACGGGCTACCTCCTCTCAGCTCTCTGTGGCGTAGTGCCAAATTATCAGGCGGGTCAAGGCAATTTGAGCACCGCGAGGACCGGGCGATGATCGCTGCCCGTGAGGTCGAAAACGCGTACTTGCTGCACGCCGATGCGGCGGTCGGCCAGGACTCGGTCCAAGGTCACGGCTGGGATCCGGTCACCGTCGTAGGGACCCCAAGTCCCAATCAGGCCTTTGCCTTTGACGTCGGCTGCATCCCGGTACCCGGAAGAAATCAGGTCTCGTAGCAATGAATGGTCGAGGGTGGCGTTGAAGTCGCCCGCGAGAATCCTAAGTGGACCGTCGCCTGTCGCCCGTGGCTGGTGCGGAAAGCTGTCCCGCCAAGCCGGGACACTGTTTCGCTCCGACGGCGGCACCGGATGCGCCGACTCGATCAGCACCCCATACGGCACCAGCTCTGCCTTCGCCTGCCCGAAGCCGAAAGGGTTGCGCCGCAAGCCATCGTCGCGCAAGGGCAGACGCGAATAGATGCCCGAGCCCTGCACCCCACGCGCCGGGTAGAGCACCTTGTGCGGCAACAACTCCGCTATCCCGGCGGCATCGGCCTTCGCGACGAAAGCTTGCGTCAACTCCTGCACCAACAGCACATCAACCTTCTCCTCGCGCACTATGCGAAGGAGCTTGGTGGTGTCAGCGGCACCGGCCAGCACGTTGGCGGTGAGCACTCGCAACTCGGGACCCTTGGCTCCGGCCAGCGCATCACCGTCGGGCAACCAGCGCGGCAGCACACAGGACGCGAGGACAATCGTTGCCAGGCCCGCCACAATGACCGCATCCCACCGTCGCCATAGGACAGTCAGGGCCAGCGGCAGCAAGGACAGCGCAGCGACATAGGGCGTGAAGGCGATAAGCTGTGCCATGGGGTACCAGACGTCCCAGCCCAGCACCCGGATTAGCGCCCAAACCGCTGCCGGCGCGACAGCCAGCCAGGACAGAATCAGCCTCCACCGCATGCCCCGCACCATACCGGCGCAACGGGTAGCGTGCAGGCCATGATCCAGCCATCCCCGCTGCGGCCCGGTGACACTGTCGCACTCGTGTCGCCCTCAGGTCCGGTGCCGGCCGACCGCGTGGCAGCGGCGGTTGCCGTGCTGACCGGCTGGGGCCTGCGGCCGAAGGTGTATCCGCATGTGCTTGAGCGGCACGGCTACTTCGGCGGCACCGATCTGCAGCGCCTGGGCGACCTCAATGACGCCTTGGCCGATCGCGAGGTGCGGGCAATCTGGTGCACGCGCGGCGGTTATGGCATCCAGCGCATTGTCGATCATTTGGATTTTGGGCTGGTACCGGAAGATCCGAAGCTGGTCATCGGCTTCTCCGACATCACCGCCCTGCACCTTGCCCTGTGGCGGCGGGCTCGCCTGGCGACCGTGCATGGGCCGGTGGCCGCCCAGCTCGACAAGGGCGCGGATTCGATCACCGCTCGCGGAGCCTGGCACGCTCTGACTTCGGGCGAGCCGGTTGTGGTCGAGGCCGATCCGGCTGAGCTGACGCACTCCATTCGCACCCACGGCCGGGCCGACGGCCGCTTGATCGGCGGCAACCTCTCCCTACTCGCGGCCAGCGCCGGCACAGCGGACATGCCCGACCTGTTCGGGGCGATCCTGCTGCTCGAGGAGGTAGGCGAGGCGCCCTATCGGGTGGACCGGATGCTCACCCACCTGCTCCGCACCGGGATCATGGCCGATGTCTCCGGTGTCGCGATTGGACAGTTCACCGATTGCGGCGAGGTCGTGGGAATCATCGCCGAACGCCTCGCTCCGCTCGGCGTTCCCCTCCTCGGTGGCCTGCCGATCGGGCATGGCGAACAGCATCTCGCGGTCCCACTCGGCACACCGGCCACATTGGACGCCGACGCCGGCCGCCTGGTGGTTTCGTCTGCCACCAAAGCATGACCGGCGTCGTCGCACTACTCGGCGATCTCGTCGACCTTCAGCTCATCCCGGACAGCGAAGCTAAGGACCTGATCGATCCTCACCTCAATCCGATCGATCTTGGCCGCCATGGCACCCATATCCGAGCGCATCGCACCCATCTCGGACTTGACGCCACCTATCTCCGACCTCATGCCGCCCATCTCGGACGACATGGTGCCGATCGCCGAAGACATCTTTCCCACCGCCGCCGACATCTGACCGATGGCGCCGAGAATGAGAAGGTGCCCTGTTTCCAGGCCTCCCAGCCTGCTATCCACCTGGTCGAAGCGTCTATCGACGTTGTCGAAGCGCTCCTCCGTCCACGCCGCGTGGTGGGCCAGACTTAGGTTGAGCGAGCTCACGGCCCACGCGACCGTGGTCAGTCCCTCCCCGCTGGCCGTCACCTTTTCCATCTCCTCGTGGATCTTCTCGGTGGGTATTCGTTGCACTTTTGTTCACCCTCCATGGGCTAAGGGTGGGCACGCGAACCTCGACCATCTTAAGCAACTAACTCGCTTGCTCGCAAGTGGACGGTCAGTCTCCGTTAAGCATTTACATTGATGGGTACCAGTGTGAAAATTTGCTCCATGAGACTCGCGGCCCGAGCATCGTTAGTCATCGCGATGCTGCTGACCACCGTCATCAGCATCGGCAGCCCAGCTCACGCTTACCCCAACGCCTTCTTCCACACCCAGAGCAGCGGCAACCGGGGTGCGGATGTGCTTGCCATCCAACATCTCCTGGCCCATCACGGCCATGTCACCCCGCTCACCTCGGTGTTCGATTCCGGCACCGTCACCAAGGTCAAAGCATTCCAGACCGCCAAAGGCCTTGGCGCTGATGGCATTGTCGGCTCCGGCACCTGGGGCGCTCTTGTCGTCACGGTTCGCTTGGGCGACAACAATAATGCTGTGCGCGCACTCCAGGCACAGCTCAACGCCAAGCGCAGCGCCGGTCTCATCGTCGATGGCGACTTCGGTGGAGCGACGAACACCGCCGTACGGTCCTTCCAAACTCACGCGGGCATCGGTGTCGACGGCATAGTGGGGCCTACTACCTGGCGCAACCTGGTGTGGCACTACGACTATCCGTCACTGAGCAACATGTGCGACAAGGATCCCGACGGCAATGGGACTGCCAACTGGGGTACCGCGGCGGCGATCGGCCAGCTCGAGAAGGGCGTCGCCGACTTCGCCGCTACCGGTCAGGGCAAGGTGCCCCTGGGCGACGTCAGCTTTGAGCACGGCGGCGACATCCCCGGTCACGCGAGCCACGAGGTTGGCCTGGACGTCGACATCTGGCCCATCCGCACCGACAGCGCCCAATGCACCGCGGGCCGGATCACCTGGCAATCAAGCACTTATGACCGGGCCGCCACCCGTCAGCTGGTGCAGGCGATCCGAGCCGCGGCCCCAGGTCACATCGCGGTGATCTGGTTCAACGATCCGACGCTGATCAGCGAAGGGCTGACAGCTCAATTGTCCAATCACGACAATCATCTGCACATCCGCTACTGCGAGAAAATTCACCCCAACAGTCTTTACGACTGCTGAGAAGCTGGCCGGCGCCGCCAGCCCCCCGGCGGCGCCGGTCGTTCTGATCTTGTCGGAGGTTCCGTCTAGGTTGGGCTCATGACGACGGGGTGGTCGAAGCGCTTGTTCGCCAGAACGAGCGCGTCGCCCACGAGCAAGCACGGCTCTTGGCGTTGGTGCACCAAGTGGTCAACGCCGCCCCCGATCCCCGCTTCGGCGTGGACGAGGTGGCGTTCGCCCTGACCTGG
>DPJL01000048.1:0-12566 GCA_003543035.1 Micromonosporaceae bacterium
GCGGTGCACCGCGATCCTGCGCAGCAGGTCGTGACGCAGGCGCCGGTTCTGTTGATCCCCCGCGTCCTCAACGCGGCCTACTGCCAGCGGCTGATCCAGGTGTGGGACCAGGACGGCGGCGTCGACACGGGCGTGGCCCGATCCTGCGGCGACGTGCTCGACGCCAGTTACAAGCGGCGGCGCGACCACACCGTCGGCGACCCTCAACTGCTGCGCGAGCTGTCCTCGGTGATCGGGCGTCGTGTGCTGCCCGAAGTCCGCAAGGCATTCGCGTTCCGGGCAACGCGCTTCGAGGGATTCAAGATCGCCTGCTACGACGCCGCCACGGGCGGCTTCTTCCGGCCGCACCGCGACAACCTGACACCATCCACCACACACCGGGTATTCGCGCTCACGCTCAACCTCAACGACGGCTACGAAGGCGGACAGCTGCGGTTCCCCGAGTACAGCAACCAGCTCTACCAGCCCGATACAGGCGCAGCCCTCATCTTCTCCTGTGCGCACCTGCACGAAGTACGCGACATGACCGCCGGCAGGCGCTTCGTGCTGCTGTCGTTTCTATACGGCGAACCGGCAGACTGAGGTACGAATCTCTCAGTTCAGCCTCGAGTCGCCCTGCCTCTATCCGCATCGCAGTCGAGGCGAGTCAAAGACGACAGACAGCTGTGCCGGGATGACCGGCTGGGCCACGCACCAGAAATGGAGTGGATGAGGCTGGCGAGCAATTGGCAGACGAAAGCCTTCAAACATGATCGCTTCGATGTCGTGGTCAAGGTGGGCGGCAGCGTGGTCTATGGCGAGGCGCTCGACACCGCGGCAAAGGCCCTGGCCGAAGTGGGATCGCGCCGCCGGATCATCGCGTTTCCCGGGGGTGGCCAGCCCGACGTCCTCTTCGAAGAGATCTTTGCTGCCGGCCGACTGTCGAGCCCTGGTTTGGTAACGACATCGGAACTTGCCCAGGACCAGACCGCCGTCGCGTTGGCCGATCCCACAGCCGCAACCGGTATCCGATAGGACCACTACAAACGTTGATGTTGGATTGCGACTTGTACGTCGGCAGCGATAGGCGTGCATCGTCTCGGATCTGCTGGCCGGCCCACATCGAGACCGTCAGTATGCTGCGAGCGGACTCCAGATGCGGCGGGAGGGGGCCAACGGGTCCATGGCTACCGAGGGCTGGGAGTCCCAGATCTGGATCACCGGTTCCTCAGCGGTGAACTGGGGCCAGCCCGGATCTCCTGTGGCGGCGAAGGAGATCCACGAAGTGCGCAGCCGTTCCGACAGTCGGACGAAATCGTCCGGAACACTCCTGCCGATCATGAATCTGGCGAAGGCGTTGTCCCCGTTTCCGAAGGTCACTGGAACGTCGAGGGCGTGGACGGCGCCTAACGTCCTTTTCCACTGTGGACTGCGCCAGGTGAAGTTGTACATGTAGGCTCGGCCGCCCGCTGCCACATGCGCTTCGGCCAGCCAGGTCGAAGGCATCCGGAACAGGGAGTCGGAGAACATCATGGTGTAGAGGTCCCTGTCGGTCAGTCTGGGGAAGGCCGCCCGGTACTCATCGGCCGCCGAGGCATCCAGGCCCAGCAGCCGCGCCACCTCCTGCAGGTCCGGCACGGTTCGAGCCTTTCGCCGTCGCTGTCCCGCAGGGCCTGACTCTGTGTGCTTCATTCTGTCCCGGAGCCTGCGGATGAGCATCTCGGCGAACAGGGGCATAGCCCTGATCAAATCGGCCGGCTTTGGCTTGATCACCCCTTGTGACATCGAGAACATGGTGAATTCGTCTTGGGTGAACCCAGAGATGAGGTCAACGTCTCGGGACACCCCAGACCTTAGGGCGATCCACGGCTTGTCCACAACGGTCTCACCGTCGATGACGGGGCTGAACGAAGTGATCGCCTCAGGCGTGGACCAGGCGCCCGGGTCGGCCTCCATAGCCGACAGCGGCACGTCTTGGACGGCCAGCAGAACTTCGGGAGCCACGGTGGCGAGATCCTCGGGACTGACCCCGACCGCCCCGGCGATGATGCCGGCGATACGACCTGCCTCTGCCGGGGGAAGGTACCGTCCCGCAAGGCTCTGTACGATGGCGCGGCGAAACAGCCCCTGGGCTGCCGGAGCCGACATCAGTGCCGCGACCGAGGCGGCGCCCCCGGACTCCCCGAAGACCGTCACCTTGTCCGGGTCGCCGCCGAACCTCGAGATGTTCTCCCGCACCCAGCGCAAGGCGGCGATCTGGTCGAGGAATCCCCGGTTGGCCGGCAGACCCGGGACGAGTCCGAAACCCTCGAAGCCAACCCGGTAGTTAAACGTCACCACGACCACGCCGCCGCGCGCCAGCATCGCCCCGTCATGGACGGGGTCGCTGGAAGAACCCGACTTCCAGCCACCGCCATAGATCCACACCATGACCGGCAACCCCGCTGACCCGATGTCCGGCGTCCAGACGTTCACGCTCAAACAGTCCATCCCGTCGTCTGGTGTCCAGATCCGAGGCATGCCTGGGACCAGCGGCAGTTGCGGCGGTGCAGCGCTGAATTCATGCGCCGGGCGCACGCCCTCCCAGCTCTGTGGCGGAGCAGGCGCCCGCATCCGCAGATGCCCGTCCGGAGGAGCCGCGTAAGGGATCCCTTTGAACACGGCCAAACCGTCAACGACGAAGCCTTCCACCGCTCCACTGTCCGTCTTAACGACCGTGTTCATGCTCATCCTCCAACGGTATGCCGATAATGTGACGGCCGTCAAGGAATCGTGATACTACTTCTAGAAACTGGTGCTGGGCGTGTATGCCCCGTGAACCAGCCGCAGACGATCGACGATTTCGCCGATGGTGGCGTAGGCGCGGATGGCTTCGACCGATGCGGGGACCACGTTGTCCCCGGCTAGGGCGGCATCTTGCACCGCTGCGAGCGCGGCGGCGACGGCTTTGGCATCGCGACGGCGTCGTAACGTGTCCAGGCTTGCGATCTGGCTCAGCTCGACTTGCGGTGCGATGGTGAAGACCTCAAGTGCGTCCGCCTGGGACGGGAAGCGGTTGACTCCGACCACGACGCGTTTGCCGCTGTCGACCTCACGCGCGTGCTGGTATGCCGCGTCGGACAGTGCGCTGCCGAACCAGCCCGACTCGATGCACGCCAGCGCGCCGCCGCGCCGCTCGATGTCGTCTAGTGCGTCGAGGATGCCGCGTTCCAGGTGGTCGGTGAGAGATTCGAGTGCATAGGAACCGCCCAATGGGTCCGCTGTGTCGAGTGCGCCCGTTTCGAGGGCGACTATTTGCTGCGTCCGCAACGCGAGCGTTGCCGCTTGCGATGTCGGTACCCCGAGGGCTTCGTCGTACGCGGAAACATGCATTGTCTGTACTCCGGCCAGCGCCGCCGCCACCGCTTCGACTGTGGTCCGTACGACGTTGTTCAAGGGCTGTTGCGCGGTGAGGGTGGATCCCGCGGTGAACGCGAAGATGCGCAACTGATGCGAGCGCGGATCCTTAGCGCCGTAGGTCTGGCGCATCAGGCGGGCCCATACCCGCCGCGCTGCACGGAACTTGGCCACTTCCGGCAGGAAGTCCATGGTGATGGCCAGGAACGTGAACAGCGTGGGCGCAATGTCGTCAATGGACAGTCCTCGGCGGATCGCCTCATCGAGGTAGGCTCGCGCGTTGGCGAGGGTGAAGGCGACCTCTTGTATGGCGCTGGCGCCAGACTCGCGGATGTGATAGCCCGACATGGCCAGCGGGACCCAGGCCGGAATGTGGCGCGCGATGTGCTCGATGGTGTCCACGGACAGGCGCAGCGACGGCGCGGGCGGGAAGATTTGCGTCCCGCGAGCGATGAACTCCTTGAGGACATCGTTTTGGATGAACATTCCGAAGGTACCAGGATCGACGCCGCGCTTTTCGGCCAGCGCGATGAAGAGCGCCGCCCACAGGTACCCGATGGAGTTGGCAGTAGTGCGGACCTGAGAGATCGATTCGAGCGGGATGCCGTCCATCAGGATCTCCACGTCGGCGAGGGAGTCGATGGCGACGCCCACCCGGCCTACCTCGCCGCGCGCCCGCGGGTCGTCGGAGTCGAGGCCCATCTGGGTTGGCAGGTCCAGGGCCACAGAGAAACCGGTGACGCCAGCCTCAAGCAGGGCCCGGAAACGCTGGTTGGAATCGGCGGCGGTGCCGAACCCCGCGTACTGTCCCATGATCCACGGGTGCGGTTCGGTGGTGATACCGCGCGTGTATGGGTACTCACCTGGTTGCTCTCTCATGGTTTCAACAGCTTCTTGGCGATCTTTCCGGTGGAGTTGAGGGGAAACGCGTCAAGCCTGTGCAACTGCTTTGGTTTTTTGTAGGAGGCCAGCCGAGCGGCGCAGTGTTCGAGGATCTGGCCGTCGGTCACCTTGGAGCCGGCGCGCACGGTGTAGTAAGCGACGACCCGCTGGCCCCAATCGGAATCGGCGACGCCCAACACGGCCACCTCGTGCACGCCGGGCACCTCGGCCACGACATCTTCGATCTCGCGGGGATAGATGTTGTAGCCGCCAGAAATGATCATCTCGCCCTTGCGATCGACGAGCCATAGATATCCTCGCTCGTCGAGGCGGCCCAGATCGCCGGTGCACAGCCAGCCATCGGTGATGCTCTTGCCAAGGTCCCGGCGCGCGTCCGCGTTCCAGTATCCCGGCATCACATGGCCGCCCCTGGTCGCGATCTCGCCGATCTGTCCAACAGGGAGATCGTGGCCCGCTTCGTCCACGACTCTGATCTCGACGGTGAGTGCGGGCCGTCCGGCGGAGGTGAGTAGATCCGGGTCGGTGGTGAACCCGCGCATGTGGTCGGCCGGATCGAGAAGCGTCACCGGCGGGATGGCCTCGACCAATCCGTAGTACTGGACCAGGTGTGGTGTGAGGGTCTCGTGCGCGTTTCTCATTTGCTCCGGTGGCATCGGTGCTCCGGCGTATCCGAGCATCTTGAGGCCTGCCAGGCGTTGCCTGGACATGCCGGGCAAGGCCAGCAGCCGGGCAACCATCGTCGGCACCAGCGCCGCATGTGTCACCCCACGTTGCCGCACGGCGTCCACAAAGGACTCCGGATCCCATGCCGGAAGGATCACCTGGGTGGCGCCGGCGGCCAGGAACGGTAAGACGAACAAGCCACTGGTGTGCGTGATAGGCCCGGCGTGCAGGTAGACATCGCTTGATGCGGGCGGGCCGCCGAGCACGTCGTGGCTCATGTTCACCAGCGAGGCGATCCAGTTGCGGTGGGTGCGTTGCGCGCCTTTGGGATGCCCGGTGGTACCACTTGAGTAGTGCAGCCCGCACAACGCCTCCGGTGACGTCGGCGGCAACGGCCGTGCGGACTGACGGGAAATCAACTGTTCGTAGGGGATACCGGGACCGTCCCCAATGGACACGACATGTTCCGCCGCGCCGCGTAACGTCTCGCTCTGCCCGGCAAACCGCGCGTCGTAGATGAGGGCTCGCGCGTCGCAATCCGCCGCGATACGCGTCCAGTCGTCGGGGTGCAGACGGTGGTTGAGCGCCACCCGTACCAGGCCACAGGCGCGGATGGCCAGATCGCTTTCCACATAGGTGTTCTGGTTGGTTTGCAGGTCCAGCACCCGGTCGCCCGGTCGCAGGCCGAGCGCCCGCAGCCCACGCCCCAGCCTCGTGACACGGTCGGCCAACTCGGCGAAGGTCTGGCGGCCTTGTGGCCCATCGACGGCGATCCTTTGCGGAAAGCGGGCGGCCGCACGGGCGACGATGGTGGCAATGTCCATTCACGACTCCTGGTGGGAGGGGGCGACATACGCGGCATCCAGCACCCGCACGCCGAGCCCTGCGGGCAGTACTGCGATCGGGTTGAGGTCCAGCTCGAAGCCGGGTGGCCAGCCCGCCACGAGGTCGGTGATTCGCACGACCGCCTCGACGAGGGCTTCAGCGTCGGCTGCGGGACGGCCGCGCGTTCCGGCCAAAAGCTTGTGGAGCCGCGTCTCGGCGATCATCTCGCGAACATCGTGCGCGCCTACGGGAAGCAGACGCAGGGCGACGTCATCGACGACCTCGGCGAGCACACCGCCGGGGCCGAGCGTGAGGACCTGGCCGAGCGGGCTCGGTGCGATCCCGGCAAGCACTTCAACGGCCGGCTCGACCATCTCCTCGACGAGCACGTCACCGCCGAGGGCGGCCAGGCGGCCGAAGACGGCCGGGGCATCATCGGCATCCACGCCCACCACGACGCCGCCCGCCTCGGTCTTATGCAGCAAGCCGGGTACCACGGCCTTGAACACGGCAAGCCCCCCGAGTTCGCAGACCGCGCGGACCGCATCGGCGGCGCTGCTGGCGATGCGGCCGCGCGGCACGGGGATGCCAGCCGCGCTTAGCCGCTGTTTGAGAGCGTGCTCGTCTGCGGGTTCAGCACCCGGGCGACCGTCCGATCGCGACGGTCCTGATGTGCGGACCGGGCGTCGCCGGCTGGTCTGCCAGAGCGCGGCCGCGGCACGCACGGCGCGGGCCGGGGTGGGATAGGCCGGCACCCCCGCCGCCCGCAGTGTTTGACTCGCGTTCGGGGCGAGCTGATCCGCGCCCGCACGTGAGACCAGAATCGGTTTGCCGCTGCGCTGCGCCGCGCGAACCAGCGACCCGACGACCTGATCGACGTGTTCGCCCGTGAGCACCACGAAGCAGGCGATCACCATGTCGACACCGTCGTCGTCGATAAGGGCGTCGAGCGTGCGGTCGAACAGATCCGGCTGGTTGATGACGGTCGCGGTGACATCGACCGGGTTGGCGGTCGCGCCATAGGCCGGGATCATCTCGTCCAGGGCGGCCGCGGTGCGTGCCGAAAGTTCGGCCAGGGACAGGCCGTGTTTGTCGATCGCATCCGCGGCGAGGATGCCTGCCCCGCCCGAGGTGGTGAGCACGGCCACCCGGGAACCGGCGGGCCGGCGGTGTTGCGCCAGCGCATCGCCGACGTCGAGCAGCTCATCGAGGTCGTCGACTTGCACGATGCCGAACTGGCGTAGCGCGGCCCGGGTGACTCGCTCCCCGGCCGCCAGCGCGCCGGTATGCGAGGCGGCGGCGCGTTGCCCAGCCTCGGATCGGCCAGCCTTGAGCAGGGCCACGGGTTTGCCCGCGGCACACAGGCGGCGCAGAGCATCCACATCGGACAGTGACTCGACGTAGCCGAGGATGCTCGTGCAAGCCGGCTCCGCGGCGAGGGCGGCCATGGCTTCGAGCGCGGACACGTCGGCCTCGTTGCCGGTGTTGACGATCCAGCCCAGCCCGAGCCCGCGTTCGAAAGCAAGGCTGGCCACTCCGTAGCCCAGCGCCCCGCTCTGGCTGACCAAGGCTGTCGCACCAGCGATCAGCCGTGTGCCCGCACTGGAAAACAGCGGGCTGAACGAGGCCACCAGCCCGGTCGCGACCGTGACTGAGCCGATGCAGTTGGGGCCGACCACGCGCATTCCGGCGGCCCGGGCCTTCGCTATCAATCCACTTTGGAGCTTCGCACCGGCGGCACCTGTTTCGGCGAAACCGCTGGAGCAAATGACCGCGACACGGACTCCGGCGGCGGCGCAGTCGTCGATGGCGGAGGGCACCTGCGCGGCCGGGACCATGACCATTGCCAGGTCCACCTGGCCCGGGCACTCTCGCACCGAGCGATACGATGGTGCGCCCAGCACGCCGGCGCCGTCTGGGCGCACCGGATACACCGCACCGCGGTACCCGTAGCGGCGCAGAAACTCGATTGGTAACCGTCCCGGCGCATTTGGCCGTTCGGAGGCGCCGATGATCGCCACCGAGCTCGCGGACCACAGCGCCGAGAGCGCGATTTGCTGTGCTGTTGTCATGTCAGCCGCCGATCTCGGGCTGCCATCGCCGATGCCCGACTGCCGGTTGGCCATCGCGGATCAGTTGCAGGCGTGGCTTCGGGCCGTCGGTGCGGCCGACCTGCGGCGGGCGGCTTCCGGCCTGCCAGGGCATGGGCCAGCGCGCAGCCGGGCCCCGGTAGCCCTGTGCGGCGGCGGCATGCAGTGTCCAGTTTGGGTCGTACAGGTGTGGGCGGCCGAGCGCGCAGAGGTCGGCGCGGCCGGCCAGGATGATGGTATTGACGTCGTCATAGGACGAGATGGCGCCCACGGCGATGGTGGGGATCCCGGCCCGCTGACGGATCGTGTCGGCGAACGGAGTCTGATATGAGCGCCCGTAAGCCGGTTTCTCCTGCGGGGTCACCTGGCCGGTGGAAGTGTCGATCGCATCCGCCCCCGCCGCCGCGAACGCCTTGGCGATGTGCACAGCGTCCTCGGCCGTGATGCCGCCGTCGGCCCAGTCCGTGGCCGAAATCCGCACCAGCATTGGCTTATGCTGCGGCCACGCCTGGCGCATCGCTTGGAAGACTTCTATCGGGTACCGGATCCGCCGCTCCAGCGAACCGCCGTACTCGTCGTCACGCTGGTTGGTCAGCGGGGAAATGAATGACGAGAGCAGATAGCCGTGCGCGCAGTGCAGCTCGATCAGATCGAAGCCGCAGCGTTCGGCGGCCTCAGCGGCGGCCACGAACTGCCGCTTGATTACTTCCATCTTGGCGATGGTGAGTTGCCGAGGTGTCTGGTTGACGCCGGCCCGATAGGGGATCGGGGAGGGGGCGACGATGTCCCAGTTTCCGCCGGGCAGTGGCTGGTCGATACCGTCCCACATCAGGCGGGTCGAGCCCTTACGGCCTGAGTGTCCAAGTTGGACGCCGATCTTCGCTTCGCTTTCCTCGTGCACGAAATCCACGACCCGGGTCCACGCGGCCTCATGCTCAGGCGCGTACATTCCCGCGCAGCCGGGTGTGATCCGGCCCGCGGCCGACACGCAGACCATCTCGGTCATCACGAGACCGGCCCCTCCGAGCGCCTTGCCGCCAAGGTGCGCAAGGTGGAAATCGCCAGGTGTGCCGTCGGCCGATCGGTACATATCCATCGGCGACACGACGACGCGGTTGGCCAGCTCGAGCTCGCGCAGGCGCAGAGGCTGGAACATGGGCGGCCGGACGCCGCTGTCGCCGGCGAACCACGAATCGACCCGGGCGACGAATTCCGGGTCGCGCAAGCGCAGGTTGTCGTAGGTGACCCGGCGGGAGCGGGTCATGAGGTTGAAGCCGAATTGCAGTGGCTCCTGGTGCAGGTACTGCCCGAGATTCTCAAACCATTCCAGGCTCGCCTGCGCCGCGCGCTGCGTGGACAGCACAACGGGCTTGCGCTCACCCTCGTATGCCTCAAGCGCCGTTTCCAGCGTGGGCTGCTCATGCAGGCAGGCAGCGAGCGCCAGTGCATCCTCCATAGCCAGTTTCGTGCCTGAGCCGATCGTGAAGTGAGCCGTGTGTGCGGCATCGCCCAGCAGCACCACGTTCCCGTGGCGCCAAGTGTCGGTGCGCACCGTCACAAAATTGAGCCAGCGAGAGTTGTTGGCCAGCACGCGATGCCCGCTGAGCAGGTCGCTGAAAAGCTCCTGGATGTGCGGTATCGAGTCCTCATCGGACTCTCCCGGCGTAAAGACCCGGTGCGCCGACCGGTCGAACCCTGCCTTGCGCCACACCGCCTCGGTCATCTCGACGATAAAGGTGCTGCCAGTCGCGTCGTATGGGTACCCATGGATCTGCATCGCGCCGAACGGGGTGTGGCGAACATAGAATTTGAATGCGTCGAAGACGAGGTCCGTGCCGAGCCACATGTACTTGCAGTCGTGTACGTCTAGGCGGGGCCGGAAGGTGTCGGCGTACTTACCGCGCACGCCGGAATTGACGCCATCGGCGGCCACGACGAGGTCGTGCGTGCCCGACAGCTCGTCGGCTCCGGGTGCGTCGACCTGGAAGCGGATGGTGACGCCGAGCGCACGGCATCGCGCTTGCAGGATCTGCAGCAGCCGCTTGCGGCTCATCGCCGCGAAGCCGTGCCCGCCGCTGGTCATCACCTCGCCCTTGTAGTGCACGTCGATGTCGTCCCAGCGGGCGAAGTCGCGCTCCATCGCCTGGTAGATCGCCGGATCGGCGTGCTCGATGCCGCCGAGTGTCTCGTCGGAGAAGACCACACCGAAGCCGAACGTGTCGTCAGGGGCGTTGCGCTCCCACACCGTGATCTCGTGCGCGGGGTTGAGCTGCTTGGCCAGAGCCGCGAAATACAGGCCGCCAGGCCCGCCGCCGATCACTGCAATGCGCATCGCTGCCTCCGTTGCCGTCGTCACGGGCTCACTATATGCTGCATAGTGAACGATCGTCAAGAAAACGCTATGACAGTGAAAGGGGATGACAGTGAAGCGTTTTGCGGGGCGGACAGTGGTGGTCACCGGTGGTGCAGGCGGCCTGGGCCGCGCGGTGTGCGAGCGGTTCGCCGCAGAGGGAGCAAGCGTCGCGGTCTTGGACGTCGAGCCGTCAGCCATCGAGCAAACCGTTGCTAGGCTTCGGTCGGAGTACGAAACGGTGGCTGAAGGTTTCCTGGTCGAGGTCCGCGACCCGGCCGCAGTCGCCTTGGCCATGCGTGAGATCCATGACCGGCTCGGCGGGCCGTATGCGTTGGTGACACTCGCCGGCGGCTCCCTGGGCACCCCATCCGAGCTCGAACAGATCGAGCCGGAGCACGTGGACGCCGTCGTCGACGTCAACGTCAAGGGAACCTTCTATTGCTGCCAAGCAGCACTTCCATACATGGTCAGTGCCGGCGGTGGGGCGATCGTCACCGTCTCGTCGATCGGGGGCCGCCAGCCCTCACCGGTGACCGGTGTGCCCTACGCCGCTGCCAAGGCGGCAGTGACCGGTCTGACCCGGCGGCTGGCGCGCGAGGTGGGGATGGCGGGAGTGCGGGTCAACGCCATCGCACCCGGCCTGTTCCTCACCGACCGCTTACAGCGCAGGTTCAACACGATGCCCGAAGCCCAGCGCCGCGAGGTGCTTGACGCGACACCGCTGAACCGGCTTCCTCACATGCGTGAGGCGGTCGAGCCAATCCTGTTTCTCTGCTCGGAGGAAGCTTCCTACATCACAGGTGTGGTGCTCGACGTCAACGGCGGCCGCTTCATGGCGCCGTAGAGTCCGGATTAGACGGACAACCGGTCCCGCACATCCTGAGGCCAGGGTGTGGCCCCACGGCTGGGATCCGGTGCATTGACCATGACCATGCGGCCGTGCACGGCCACCGTGTCGCCGCGGCGGACCTCGAAGACATATGTGACAGACGTCCGCCCCACCTCGCCTATGCGGATGCCGATGTCGACCACATCGCGAAACCAAAGGCGGGACAGGTAATTCGCCTCGTAGCGGACCCGCGGGATGGTGCCGAACAGCCCGATCAGGCCGAGTTCCTCCAGGAGGGCGGCCTCGGCCGCCTCAGCCCAGCGCACCACGGTGGAGTGGTGGTAGTGGCCGGCGGCGTCGGTGTCCTGCCAATCCACCGAGCGCCGGATGGCTGCGCGGGTCGTCATGAGTCCGCGTTGTCCGTGGCAATCTCGCGCAACCGGAAACGTTGCAGCTTGCCGGTCGGCGTCCGGGGGAGCGAGTCGACAAACGCGATTCGCCGCGGGTACTTGTAGGGGGCGATGAGCCGCTTGGTGAAGTCTTGCAGCTCTTTGACTTTCGCATCGCCGGCGGTGACGTCTTCGCGCAGGACCACGTAGGCCTTGACGATCTGCCCACGCGTTTGGTCCGGCGCGCCGACGACACCGCACTCGGCGACATCGGGATGGGTGAGCAACGCCTGCTCGACTTCCGGGCCGGCGATGTTGTAACCAGAGGAGATGATCATGTCGTCCGAGCGGGCCTGGTACCAGAAGTAGCCTTCCGTGTCGCGGACATAGGTGTCGCCGGTGATGTTCCAGCCGTTGCGCACATAGTCGGCCTGCCGCGGATCGGCTAGCAGGTACCGGCAGCCCGTGGGGCCTTTCACGGCGAGCTGCCCCGCCAGCCCGTCGGCCACCGGCTGGTCGTCATCGCCCAGCACGGCGGCGACGAAGCCGGGCACTGGTCTCCCAGTCGATCCGGGGCGAATGTCGTCGTCGGCGGCGGAGATGAAGATGTGCAGCATCTCTGTGGCACCGATGCCGTCGATCAGCTTGAGCCCGGTGGCTTGGTGAAACTCCTCCCATACCTGTGCCGGCAAATGCTCGCCCGCCGATACACAGCGGCGCAGGCTGCCGAGCTTGGCTACGGCGCCGGAGGAAAGCAGGGATCGGTAGGCCGTCGGCGCTGTGAAGCAGACGGTGACTCGTTGCGCCGCGATGTGGTCGGCGAGCTGGCTGGGCGTCGCCTGCTCCAGCAGCAAGGTCGCCGCCCCGGCGCGCAGCGGGAAGATGACCAGCCCGCCAAGGCCGAAGGTGAAAGCCAGGGGCGGCGTGCCGGTGAAGATGTCGTCAGCGGTGGGTTTGAGCACGTGCTTGGAAAAGGTATCGGCGATGGCCAGCACGTCGCGATGAAAGTGGGCGGTGGCCTTGGGCTGCCCGGTGGTTCCCGACGTGAAGGCGAGCAGCGCCACATCATCGGCGGCGGTCGGGACATCGGCAAACTCTGCGCTCTTGCCCTCGGCCAGCCGGGTCAGATCGGCGGGCTT
>DPJL01000048.1:12883-29482 GCA_003543035.1 Micromonosporaceae bacterium
CCGGCGGCCTCCTGCCCGCCATAGCTGACGATACGCATGCCGGAAGCAGCGGCGGTCAGGTCGTCGGTATAGCGATAGTCGCAGAGGCCGACCTTGGCCTGGGCCATCTCAGTGATTTGGCGCAGCTCGCCGTGACGTAACAACGGCACGGTAGTCACAGCCACACCCCCGGCCTTGAGCACACCGAACCAGCACGCCACCAGCCATGGATTGTTGGGCCCGCGCAGGAGCACGCGGTTGCCTGGTACCACTCCGAGATCCTCGGTGAGCACGTGCGCGACGCGGTTGGCGGTCGCCAGCAGCTGCGCATAGCTCCAGCTTTCGGTGGGTGTCAGCAGGCAGGGCCGATCGCCGCCAAGCGCGTCGACAGTCCGGTCCAAAAGTTCCTGCGCGCAGTTGAGGCGGTCCCGGTAGGCCAGCTCCGGCAGGAGGTACAGGAACTCAGGCCATTGCTGAGCCGGCGGCAGATTGTCGCGGCAGAACGTGTCTACATGCGCTGACGGCGACAGTCGCATCGTCTGAGCCTCCTTCTCGATGTTCGCATCTCTAGTATCGTCTTCTGGTGACGATAGTCAAGACCACGCTATATCGTGGTTTGGTTGCGCCGGTATAGCAGGCGCTATGGTGCAGGCATGACGAGCATGACCATTCCAGCGGTCCAAGCCGAGACTCAGGAGCTGCAACCACGCTCCCTAATCGTTACCACGTATGGCCTGTACGCCCGTGGAACGGGCGGATGGTTAAGCGTTGCCGAGCTGATCCGGCTTATGGCACAGCTTGACGTCGACGAGCCCGCGGTGCGCTCGGCCATTTCCCGGCTCAAGCGGCGCGGCATGCTCGAAGCGCAACGCATCGACGGCGCGGCCGGCTATGGCCTGTCGGACCAGGCGCGGGAGATGCTGGCAGAAGGCGACCAGCGGATCTTCTCGCGGAGCCGGGCGCGGCCGGGCGACGGCTGGGTGCTTGCGGTCTTCAGTGTGCCGGAGTCCGAGCGAGACAAGCGGCATGTGTTGCGTTCCAGGCTGACCTGGCTCGGCTTCGGCACCACGGCGGCCGGCGTGTGGATAGCGCCGGCCAACCTCTATGAGGAGACCCGGGAAGTGCTGGTGCGGTACGGCCTGTCGTCCTACGTTGACCTGTTCCGGGCCGACTACCTGGCGTTCGGCGAGGTTGCCGGCAAAGTCGGGCAGTGGTGGGACCTGCAGGGCCTGCAACGGCTCTACGACCAGTTCCTCGACAGCCAGGCACCGGTCCTAGCCCGGTGGCGTCGCCGCAAGGCCGAACACGAGGCTGAGGCTTTTGCCGACTACGTTCGGGCGCTGACTATGTGGCGGCGGTTGCCTTTCCTCGATCCCGGGCTCCCCCCGCAGTTGCTGCCGCCCGATTGGCATGGGGTGCGGGCCGCTGATCTGTTCGCCGCGCTCAAGGACCGGCTGGAAGAGCCGGCTCATCACTTTGTCGAGGCGGTTCTTCAAGGCAGGGCAACCTCTTGATCACGGTAGGACGGCTATGCCCTGCACCTCCACGAGCGCCTCGGCATCCCACAACCGGGCCACCCCTACGCCGGCGAGGGCCGGATAGTGTGAGCCGGCCAGCCGGCGCCAGATCTGGCCGATGGCGGCGGCTTGTGCCCGGTAGCCTTCGAGATCTAGCACGTAGATGGTCAGGCTGGCCAGGTGCTGCGGCTGGCCGCCTGCGGCCCGCAATGCTGTAAGCAGGTTGTCCAGGGCAAGCTCGAACTGTTCGACCACGGTCGCTCCTGCGATGTGGCCTGAGCGGTCCAATGCGGTCTGGCCTGCCAGAAACACCAGCCGGGAGCCGCTGGCAAGCACCGCGTGCGAGAAGCCCGATGGCTTGGCCAATGTGGACGGATTGATCCGCTCGATGCTCACGACTGCACTGTCCCTCCGTCGACGTTGATGCCCTGCCCGTTCACCGCGCCGTTGGCGACGCAGAACCACACCGCCTCGGCGACCTCGGCCGGTGTGATGAGGCGACCGATCGGCTGTTTGGCCGCGAGGGTGGCTCGTGTGTCGGCGGCGGTGCGGCCGGTGCGCCTGGCGATGGTGCCTACCGTGGTTTCGGTCATGGGTGTGTCCACATAGGCCGGACAGACCGCGTTTGCGGTCACGCCAGTGCCGGCCAGCTCGGCGGCTGCCGAGCGGATCAAGCCGAGCGCGGCATGCTTGCTCGCGGTGTAGGCGGCGATGTAGGGCTCGCCTCGTTTCGCAGCGATCGAGGCGAGCAGGATGATCCGGCCGTGACCTCGGTCGATCATGCCCGGCACCGCCCGGCGCACGCAGCGAAATGGTGCGGTCAGGTTCAGCTCCAGCATTCGCTGCCAGTCCGCATCGGTGATCCGGTGAAGGGGTGCCGAGCTGCCCGCGCCGGCGTTGGCGACCAGCACATCGACCCCACCCCACGCCTGCTCGACGGCCGTGAAGAGCTCGTCAGCGGCGCCAGGTGCGGTAACATCGGCGGGCAGCACCATGGTCGGGCCCGGGCATTGTGCCGCTGCTTGTTCCAGCTCGTCTCGGCTGCGCGCGCACAACGCCACGGATAGGCCTTCCGCCGACAGCCGCTGTGCCACGGCAAGGCCGATCCCGCGACTGGCCCCCGTGACCAGCGCGCGACCCTTGTCCCTGGTCGATTTCATCACTCCAACTTGCCATGGATTGGTGACGACCGTCAAGATGGCGCTATGAGCGAGGTTCAAGGAGCGTTCTTGCTCGACGCGGTGCGCACGCCTTTCGGCCGGTACCGCGGCGGGCTCAGCCAGATTCGCACCGACGACCTGGCCGCGCTCGCCGTGGCGGAGCTGGTCAAACGCCAGCCCGGATTGGATCCGGGCCGGGTGGATGAGGTGATCCTGGGCAACGCCAACGGCGCGGGGGAGGACAACCGCAATGTGGCGCGCATGGCGGCGCTGCTCGCCGGTATGCCGGTGTCCGTGCCGGGCACAACGGTGAACAGGCTTTGCGGCTCGGGAATCGAGGCGCTGATCCAGGCCGGGCGAGCCATCGCCACGGGCGAGGCGTCCTTGTGTATCGCCGGCGGCGTCGAGGGAATGAGTCGCGCGCCGTTCGTGCTTCCGAAGCCGGACGATGCCTTACCTCGAAGCATGCAACTGCACCAGAGCACGGTCGGGTGGCGGCTGGCCAACCCGCGCTTTCCCTCGCATTGGGTCGCAGACCTGGGTGCGTGCGCCGAACGGGTCGCAGCCGATCTCGGCATCTCACGCCAAGACCAGGACGCATGGGCGCTGCGGTCGCATCGCCTCGCCCACGCGGCATGGGAATCGGGCCGCCATGACGATGCGGTGATGGCAGTGAACGCCGTCCGCCGGGACGAGTCCATCCGGCCCGGCACCAGCGCGGAGGCGCTGGCCGGACTGCCTCCAGCCTTTTCGGCCGATGGCACAGTCACGGCCGGCAACTCGTCCCCGCTCAATGACGGTGCTGTCGCGGTCCTGGTCGCCGACGAGGCCACCGCTGCGGGGCTCGGGGTGACACCGCTCGGGCGGATCGTGGCCAGCGCGGTGGCGGCCGTCGAGCCCGACCGCTTCAGCATCGCACCGATCCCGGCGGTGCGGCGCGCCCTGCAACGCTGCGGCCGCACGGCTGAAAGCATCGATCTTTGGGAAATAAACGAGGCATTCGCCGCGATGGTCCTCGCGACGCTCAACGGCCTGCCGGAGGTGGACCCGCAGCGCGTCAACGTCAATGGGGGTGCGATCGCACTGGGACATCCGCTGGGCGCGTCCGCGGCACGGGCCGTAGTCGATCTGTGCCGGGAGCTTCGGGCCCGCGGGGGCGGGACCGGGGTCGCCTGCGCCTGTATCGGTGTGGGCCAAGGCATCGCGGTGATTGTCGAAGTGCAGTGAGGGAGCAAAGCCAATGATCAGACCAGACCAGTTCACCGACGTGACCTACGAGGTGGAGGAGGACTCGTTCGCGATCATCACGATCAACCGTCCTGATCGGATGAACGCCTTCCGTGGCCGGACGGTCGACGAGCTCATCTATGCGTTTCAGCACGCCTGGTCGGACCGGCGGGTCGCCGCCATCATCCTGACCGGTGCGGGAGACCGTGCGTTCTGCGCGGGCGGCGATGTCAAGGAACGGGCTGAGTCCGGGTCCTATGGCGGCACCGAGTGGGGCAGGTTCGAGATTGAACGGCTGCATCGGATCATCCGCGATGTGCCCAAGCCGGTGATCGCCGCCGTCAACGGCGTCGCGGTTGGTGGCGGCCACGTACTGCACGTTTTGTGCGACCTGTCGGTGGCAGCCGAACATGCCCGCTTCGGCCAGAGCGGCCCGCGCGTTGGGTCCTTCGACGCCGGGTTCGGCTCTGCTTACCTGGCGCGCGTGGTGGGAGAAAAGCGAGCACGGCAGATCTGGTTCCTGCTCGACCTTTTTGACGCGCACACAGCCGAGCGATGGAATCTGGTCAACGAGGTGGTGCCGGGAGACAAGCTCCTGGACACCGCTCGCGGCTACGCCCGTAAGATCGCCAGCTACTCGCCGACCGCGCTGCGCTTCCTCAAGCATTCATTCAACGCCGACACCGAACACCTCGCCGGCGTTTCTCACCTGGCCTTCGCCGGGCTGGACCTGTTCGTCTCCACCGACGAAGGGCGCGAGGGTGCCCAGGCGTTCGCGGAGAAACGCCCGCCCGACTTCTCGTCCTATCGCTGAAGGAGTGCCCATGTCGTATGTCACCGTTGCCACCACCGGCGGCCTGTTGCGCGGGATCGACGCGGCCGGAGCCGTCTCGTTTCTCGGTGTGCCCTATGGCGACACCACGAGCGGTGGCAACCGTTTCCGGCCACCGCAGCCGGCTCCACTGTGGACAGGCGTACGCGATGCGTTCGAGTTCGGCCCAGCCGCGCCCCAACTTGATGCCCGAGTCGGCGCGGCGCCGATCGCCCAGGAAGTGTTGCGGCTGCTGTATCCGCGGGCAGGCACGCCAACCGAAGGTGGGCCGGTATCGGAGGACTGCCTGCGCCTGAACATATGGACACCCTCGGCGGAAGAAGGCCGCGGCAGGCCAGTCATCGTGTGGTTGCACGGCGGCGCTTACCAGCATGGATCCGGCAACGAAATGGCCTTTAACGGTGACGTGCTGGCGTCCACTCAGGACATTGTCGTCGTCACCGTCACGCATCGTCTTGGGCTGCTTGGCTTCTGCGCGCTTGACGAGGTAGCGGGGGAGTCGTTCGCCGGCTCGGGCGTGGCCGGCTTGCTCGACATCGTGGAGGCGTTGCGCTGGGTGCGGGCCAACATCGCCGGCTTCGGCGGTGATCCTGACAGCGTGACGATCTGCGGCCAGTCCGGCGGGGGGATGAAGGTGGCCGCGCTCATGGCCATGCCTGCCGCAGCGGGCCTGTTCCACCGGGCGATCATGCAATCCGGGCCAGGCCTGCGCATCGCTGAATCAGGCGAGGGGTCAGCCATCGCGCGGGGCGTGCTTGCGATGTGCGGCCTCAACGACGCCAGCGCCGAGCAGATCCGGCATGTGCCGCTGGACCGGCTGCTCGGTGTTCAGCAGGAGATTATCGGGTACCAGATGAAAGAAGGCATGGCGCTGGATCTGCTGGAGCGTCCGCTGCCGATTGGGCCGACCCAGCATCCGGCGCACCTGCCCGGTCAGCTCTTCGCCGCCGGAGCGCCCGAGCAAAGTGCCAACATCCCGCTGTTGATCGGTTCGACAGCACACGAAATGGCCATGATGCTGGCGGCCATGCCCGGCTTCGCCGAGCTGGATGACGCACAGGTCGCCGGGCTCGCGGAAGCGGCTTTTCCCGGCCGGCGGGGCCTGATCGCCCAGTACCGGGAGCTGTTCCCGGACGAGCGCCCCTGTCTGTTGTGGGCCCGTTTGCTGACCGATCGGACCTTCCGCGGTGGCTCGTATCAAGTCGCGGACGCGCAGGCGGCGGCCGGCGCGCCTGTGTTCGTGTATCTATTCGATCAGACGACCTCGGTGCTGGGCGGGGTGCTGGGCTCATGCCACAGCCTTGATCTGCCCTACGTGTTCGGGACGGTCGACCGGATCCCGATGGCCGGCCCAGACCCGGACCGCGACCTTGCCAACCTGGTGATGCGGACATGGGGGCAGTTTTCCCGCGCCGGCAGCCCCGCCCACGATGGTTTGCCCGGATGGCCGGTCTGGTCTGAGGGCAAGCATGCAATGGCGCTCGGCCCCTTGTGCGGGACTGTCGACGCACTGGAGTGCACTCCCCTTCTGAAGCACTGACCTGGTACCCACCGGAAATATCTTGTTCATCATCTAGAAAACCTACTGAGTAATCGGTAGGCTTTGTCCACGGGTCGAGTCCTCTGGCGCCGGCCCACCTCCTCACAGGAGATGACATGACACCAATAAAAATCACCTCACTCGCACTCGCCGCGGTTCTGGGAGCTGTCAGCGGCGGATGCATGGCAACAGAATCAGGCGGTCCGGGCGGCGTGCGCGAACAGACGCTGACCATTGCCGCCGCGTTGGACATAAACTCCTTTGACCCGGCCGACGGCGTTGACGGCCATTTCCCGCAATATCTACAGCCCGTTTACGACTCGCTGTTACGCATCGGGGCAGACGGTTCGGTAGGCCCCATGCTGGCAACCGAGTTCCGCTACACCGATGAGGCGCGGACCGTCCTTGAGCTGACGTTGCGCGAGGGCGTGACCTTCACCGACGGCGCGCCGTTCGACGGCGAGGCGGTCAAGGCAAACCTGCTCAATGTCAAGGCGGGCAACGGAACACTCTCGACAGCGCTGGTGAACCTCGCCGCGGTCGAGGTGCTTTCGGCGGCAAAGGTCCAGCTCAAATTATGGAAGCCCGACCCGATGCTGCTGCGTAGTCTGGGCCAGCCGCCGGGCATGATGGCCAGCCCGAAGGCGCTGGGGAAGAAGGAACTCAAGACGGTCCCGGTGGGATCAGGTCCGTACACTTTGGACTCGGCGGCCACCGCAGCGGGCAGCCAGTACACGTACGTGCGCAACGACAATCACTGGAACGCGAAGGCTCACCCCTACGCCAAAATCGTCATCAAGCCGATGGATGACGCCACCGCCCGCCTGAACGCGGCGATGTCCGGCCAGGTCGATGTGGCGATGGGAGATCCGCGGAACGCGGAGGCGGCGCAGGCGGCCGGTCTGGTCATCACACGGTGGAGCACGGGCGATCTCGGCGCGGTGTTCATCTTTGACCGTGCCGGCACGATGGTTCCGGCGCTGCGCAACGTGAAGGTCCGCCAGGCCATCAACTACGCGCTCGACGCCGACGCGATGGTCAAGCAGCTCATCAAGGGCTACGGCAGGCCGACCCGGCAGGTGTTCAATCTCGAATCAGTGGCCTACGACCCACAGTTGGAGAAGCGATACACCTACGACCCGGCAATGGCTAGGCGACTGCTGGCCGAGGCTGGATACCCCAACGGATTCGGCCTGCCAATGCCGGAGCTGCCATTCTTTCCCGAGATGAACGCCATTGTGGCTCAGCAGCTGGCGGACGTGGGGATTCGGGTCGAGTGGCAGAAGGTCTCGCCGAGTTCGGCACTTGCGGAGATGAGCGCGGGTAAGTATCCGGTGGGCGTGGGATACCTGCAATCGGGCGACCCTTGGCAGGCCCTTCAGTACTATGTCGCGCCGCAGGCTCCATGGAATCCGCTGCGCACCCGCGATGGCAAGGTCGATGAACTCATCGCCAAGGCACAGGTGTCCACTGGCGACGCTCAGGCGGCGATCTACCGCGAGCTCAACGCTTATCTGGTGGAGCAGGCGTGGTACGCACCGTGGAGTTCGCCGGATCAGATCTGGCTGAGCAACAAGCGGGTGAAGGTTACGCCGCAAGCCTTCGCACCCGTGCCTCCAATTTGGAACTACGCACCGGCGGAGCGGTAGATCGTGGTTCGTTTCCTGTTAAGGCGGACCGGGGCCGGGGTGGTGCTGGTGTTCTTCATCTCCACCCTGACCTTCGGTCTGGTCCACGTAATGGGCGGCAACCCTGCCCGCGCCATCCTCGGCCAGAACGCCACCCATGAACAGGTCGCGGCGAAAGCGGCCGAGCTGGGTCTCAACCGGCCGGTGGGCACGCAGTACGCCGATTGGTTGCGTGCGGCCATCCGCGGCGACTTCGGCGACTCATGGTTTACCCATCAGCCGGTGGCCAAGACGCTGTCGGACCGGCTGCCGGTCACGCTATCGGTGGTGATCGTCGCAACGGTGTTGTCGGCGATGATCAGCGTGGTGCTCGGCACGGTGGCTGCGGTGCGCCGCGGCTGGGTTGACCGGGCGGTGCAGATCCTGGCCGTTGCGGGCTTCGCGCTTCCGGGGTTTTGGCTGGCGCTGGTGCTATCGCTGACCTTCGCGGTGCGATTAGGGTGGTTCCCCGCTACCGGCTTCGTGCCGCTGGGAACGTCGGTCGGCGGATGGCTTGGCTCCGTGGCCCTGCCATCGCTGGCCTTGTCCGTTGGCCTTATCGCCTCGGTCGCGTATCAGGTAAGAGGCTCGCTGATCGATGTGCTGCGCCAGGATTACATTCGTACCCTGCGCAGCCGCGGCTTGCCCGAGCGCAACGTGATCTACCGGCACGCACTGCGCAATGCAGCCGCGCCGGCGCTTGCGGTGATAGGCCTGCAGTTTGTGGGCCTGCTTGGCGGCACCGTCCTAGTCGAGAAGGTTTTCGCCCTGCCCGGCATCGGCTCGGTTGCTGTCTCGGCAACCACGGCCGGCGACATCCCGCTTGTCATGGGGCTGGTCGTGACGATGATCGTGATCGTGGTCGTGGTCAATTTGCTGCTCGACATCGTCTATGGCTGGCTCAATCCCAAGGTGCGGGTGCGATGACTGGTCATGCGGTGTCCACTGTGGAGAATCGGCTGTTGAAGCGGCTGATCCGGCATCCCATGGGTCTTCTGTCGCTTGGCGTGCTGGCAGCCGTGGTGCTGCTCAGCACCGCGGCGCCGCTGCTCACCAGTCACGGTCCCGGCGTGGCGGACCTGTCATCGGTACTGGCACTACCCGGTTCCGAGCACCCGCTCGGAGCGGACGGGGCCGGCCGGGATGTGCTGGCGCGGCTGCTCTACGGTGGGCGGCTGAGCTTGCTGGCCGGTGCGTTGGCGATGGCCGTGGCGATGCTTATCGGAGTGCCGGCCGGGCTGGTGGGCGGGTACTACGACGGGCGAGTCGACTCGGTGCTGAGCTGGCTGTCCGACACGCTCATGTCGGTGCCCGCCATGGTGTTCCTGTTTGCCGTGATCGCGGCGGTCGGCCCTGGTACCTGGACGACGATGACAGTATTCGGCATCTTGCTAGCGCCGTCGTTTTATCGTGTGGCTCGCGCCGCGGTGAAGTCGGTGCGCCGTGAGCTGTATGTCGACGCGGCACAGGTCTGCGGTCTGCCTGATTCGCGTATCATCGCGCGGCACATCCTGCGCGTGGTACGTACACCCGTGATTGTCCAGGCTTCGTTCATAGCGGGGATCGCTGTGATCATCCAGGCAGGCATCGAGTTTCTCGGTCTGGGTGAGCCGGATGTGCCGAGCTGGGGCGCCATGCTCAACGACGCCTTCACCAACATCTACACCGCTCCACGGTTGATGGTCTGGCCCGGCATCATGCTTGGTGTCACGGTCGGCGCGCTGGCCATTTTCGGTACGGCCCTTCGGGATTCACTCGAGGAGCGCAATCCCGCCACGGTGCCGCGGCGCATACCCCCCACCGCTGTTAGCAGCCCGGCAACTACGCCCGCGGTGCCAGACACAATCCTGGCGGTTCAAGGATTGCGGGTGGCCTACCCGCGAGGCGACGGTGGAGAATCCGTGGTCGTCGATGGCGTCACTCTCGCTGTCGGCAAAGGGGAGGTGCTCGGTCTGGTCGGTGAATCGGGATCAGGCAAGACCCAGACGGCGTTCGCGTTGCTGGAGCTGCTGCCCGCCGAGGCGCGCGTGTCGATGCCGGCCATGTCCTTTGACGGCGAATCGCTTGCGGCAGGGGCCATGCGAGGACTTCGCGGCCGACGCATCGGCTAAGTTCCACAGGAGCCGATGAGCAACCTGGACCCGTCGATGCGCGTCGGAGCCCAGCTTGTCGAACCGATGCGCCATCACCTCGGTTTGTCGTCGCGGGCGGCCCGCCGCCGGGCGCTGTCATTGCTGCGGCGCGTGGGAATCACTGACCCACAACGGGTTTTCGCCGCCTATCCACATCAGGTCTCCGGTGGCATGGCGCAGCGCATCCTCATCGCGGGAGCTATCTCCTGCGACCCTGATCTGCTGATCGCTGACGAGCCGACCACCGCGCTTGACGTGACGATCCAGGCCGAAGTGCTCGATCTTCTTCGTTCGCTACGGGAGGAGCGTGGAATGGCGTTGTTGTTGGTCACTCACGACCTCGGTGTGGTCGCCGACATCTGCGAGCGGGTCGCAGTCATGCAGGAGGGCCGCATCGTGGAAACGGCTGAGGTCCACCGTTTGTTCGCGGAACCCGAGCACGACTACACCCGGATGCTTCTCGCCTCGACGCTAGAGCTCACCCGAGAGGCGAATCCATGACAGTCAATGCATTGCTCGGCATCGAAAATGTCGTGGTCGACTATCCCGCGCACGGCTGGCGCCGCACGCCTATGCGCGCTCTGACCGGCGTCAGCCTCAATGTGCAAGCAGGCGAAACAGTTGGGCTGGTTGGTGAGTCAGGCTCGGGCAAGACCACGCTGGGCCGGGCCATCCTTGGGCTGGTACCAATCACCGCAGGCCAGATCACCTATCGCGACAGGGTCATTTCCGGGTTGGGCAAGCGGGCACGGCGGATGTTCGCCGGCCAGATCCAGGTTGTCTTCCAGGACCCGTACAGCTCGCTGAACCCCGCTATGACCGTTTCTGACATCCTCACCGAGCCGATTATCGCGGCCGGTGTCAGCCGTCAACAGGCTGAGACGCGGGTCCGGGATCTGCTTGATCAGGTACGGCTGCCAGCCAACGCCGGCCAGCGGCTACCACGCGAGTTTTCGGGGGGCCAGCGCCAGCGCATCGCCATCGCGCGGGCTCTGGCTATGAAGCCAATGCTGATCGTCTGCGACGAGCCGGTCAGCGCTCTGGATCTGTCAACTCAGGCGCGGGTGCTCGAAATACTCAAGGAGATCCAGCAGCGCACAAGTGTGGCTTATCTGTTCATCTCCCATGACCTGTCAGTGGTGCGCCATATCAGCCACCGCGTCGCGGTGATGTATCGCGGGTCCATTGTGGAGACCGGCGATGCGGACGTGGTCACCCGATCGCCACAGCATCCGTACACGCGCCGGCTGCTGATGGCCGCCCCCATCCCCAATCCGCAACTGCAGGCGCAGAAAAGGGCTGCCCGGCTCGCGTCGGCAGTGGTTCAACTTGCAACCTAAGGAGCTTGGTTATGAAACTTCATGTGCACCGAAGTGGAGCCGGGGACAAGACAGCCCTGCTCATTCACGGCGGTATGGCCGACCATCGCACCTGGCACGCGGTGGAGGGTGCGCTGGTCGCAAGGGGCTACCAGGTCGTCGCCCCAGATCTGCGTGGACATGGGCATAGCGCGCGCGGCGAGTACCGGCCAGATCTGATCGCCGACGATCTTGTGGAGAACCTGCCTAGCGGAGCGGATGTCGCGATTGGACACTCGATCGGCGGTTTGGTGCTGGCTCTTGCAGCAGACAGACTTCAGCCCCGCCGCGCGATCTACAGCGACCCGGCCTTCCGGCTGCGCGGCCTGCCCCCGGAGGCGCTGGAAATGATGCGCGCCATGGTCGATATGGCCACGGCGGAGCTGATCCGGCAGGCGAATCCCCGCTGGTCGGAAAGGGACATCGAGGTCGAGCTCGCCGCCGGGGTGCTGTTCGACCGCGACTTCCTCACGGCGGTGGCTAGCTTCCCCGACGACTACGTGCCTGACAAGGCGGTGGTGCCGTCGCTCGTACAGATCGCCGAGGACAGCCTCACCATCTTCGGCACAACCCGCGATCTGCTGATCGAGCGAGGGTTTGAGGTGCGGGTAGTGCAGGGGACTGCTCACTGCATCCACCGCGACGACCTGGCCGCCTTCATGGATTCGCTCACCGGCTGGATTTGATTGAGGATATTGCATGAAGGTCACCGAAAGGGCCGCGCTGACGGTCACGGGCATTGAGGTAGTCGCCGGCTTTGGCGACCTGCGCACCGCGGTTCCCGCCGCCTGGACGATGTTGTTCTCCCGATGCAGCGAACTGCCGGCGCCGCAGGATGGTGTCTTCGTCGAGATGAGCACCGAGCTTGGAAAGGGCCGCTACCGCGAAGTGGTTGGCGTAGCCGTAGAAGGCAACGCCTATACGCCACAAGGGATGCGCACAGTCCGCTTTCCCGCGGGCCGTTTCCTTCACCATCGACATGAGGGGCAGGTCAAGGACATCACCCTCGGATTCGAGGCCATGTATGCATGGGCGGCCGAAACGGGCCTTCGCCTCGGCCCACGGAAAGTGGACGTCGGCTACCGGCTGGACTCGCTGGACGGCCCACACGACCTATTCATCGACATCGTCGAATAACGGAAGGCGCAGCTGCGGGCTATGAACACGCTATATCGTTTTGAGGATCAAGCGGCCACGCCGGTCGTGGATCTGGGCCAGGGAGCACTTCTCGGCGCATGGGAAGGCGGGCTCGCGATCTTCCGTGGCGTGCCCTACGCGACACCTCCGCTCGGCGACCTGCGCTGGCGGCCCGCACAACCCCACCCAGGCTGGTCCGGCATCCGGGATGCGACGGCGTATGGGCCGAGCGCGCCGCAGCCGCACGGCGGCCCAACCGACGCGGTGCTGGGTGGCCATGGCGAGCCACCGTTTGACGAGGATTGCCTGACTCTCAACGTGTGGACACCGGGGCTCGATGACGCCCGCCGCTCGGTGTACGTATGGATCCACGGTGGAGGGTTCGTCAGCGGATCGGGCTCGATGCCCAACTACGCTGGCGATACCTTCGCCAGCAACGGTGATGTGGTCGTGGTGTCGATCAATTATCGGCTCGGCGCCTTGGGCTTCCTCCACTTCGGAGGCGCGGGCAACTTCTGGTTGAGCGATCAGATCATGGCCTTGCGCTGGGTGCGCGAGCACATCGCCGCGTTCGGCGGCAACCCCGACGACATCACCGTCGGCGGGCAGTCGGGCGGTGCGTATTCCACGGCCGCTTTGGCGGTGCACCCGGCCAGTAGCGGGCTCTTCCGCCGGTCCATTCTGCAGAGTCCACCTTGCGGGCTTGTACTTGCTGACCCGGCCGAGGCGATGCACACCACCGCCATGTTCCTGGACGTCTTAGGCGTTGGCGATGTCGAACAGGCACGCAAGGTGCCGTGGCCGAAGCTGGTCGAGGCGACCATTGCGATGTTCGGGTTGACGGCGAAGTGGGGCTATTGGCTGGTCCCGTTCCTGCCGGTGCTTGACGGAGAGAGCATCGCGGCCGATCCGTTCACGGCACTGCGCGATGGGGCTCGCGACGACCTCGACATGCTTCTGGGTTGGACCGCCCGCGAGGCCAGTTTCGCGTTTGGACTCCACCCCGGCATGGCCGACGCGACCGAGGATCGCGTGCTCGCGCGCGCCGCCGACACGTTCAAGGGGCGGGCCGCGGATGTCTACGCCGCCTACGCACTGGGGCGTAAGCCGGTCCGGCCGATCGATGTCCTCATAGATTTCGTTTCCGATGAGCTTTTCCGGGTACCGGGAGACGAGCTCGCCCAAGCACGAGCCGCGCGCGGCCGCCCGGCCTGGGTGTACCAGTTCGACCTGCGCAGCCCCGCCCACGACGGGCGACTCGGGGCGACGCACTGCCTGGATCTGCCGTTCACGTTCCACAACATCGAGCGATGGGCCCATGCCCCCTTCATCGCCGGGATCGCACCGCAAACCTCGAAACGGCTTGCCGAGGCAATGCACCGGGCATGGATCTCCTTTATCCGCACCGGCGATCCCAACCACACCGGGCTTCCCTCGTGGGAGCCCTACACCGCCGACACGCGCACAGTCATGAGCTTTGACAGTGCGATCGCCCCGGTTAGCGACCCGATCGGCGACCGGCGACTTTGGTACGCAGATCAGCAGTGAGCTCATCGACGTAACGCCGGAACAGGCCGGCCATGTCCACCGACTCCGGGTCGTGCAACCACTGCAACTGCAGCCCGTCCATCATCGCGACCAATCCGGTGGCGACGGCCACCGGATCCGCGTCCTCGCGAATCTCTCCGTCGTCCATCCCTTCACGCACGGAGTTGACGATCAGCCCCCGAATCCATGCGTATCGCTTGTGGGCCCACTCCTGCGCAGGATGTCCGTCGGTCACACTCTCTCCGATCAGGACAGTGAACAACTGCACGATCCCCCGGCGGCTGGCATTGCGCTCCACCAGCTGGACAAGTGCCCGCAGCCCGCTGAACCCCCGGCCCATGGACACCATGTCCGTCTCGAGACCGAGCGCGATGGCGTCGAGTTCGTCGCGGCGTTCAAGCACCCCGACGAGAAGCTCCTCCTTGCTGCGGAAGTGGTGCAACAAACCTGGCTGCGTCAGGCCCACTCGCTCAGCCACCTGGGCCAGCGATGCACCGCGATAGCCGCTGGCGGCGAACTCCGCCATTGCCGCATCGAGTATCTGATTGCGGCGTTCGACCCCCACGGAGTATCCACGCTTAGGCCTGGTACGGCTGCTCATGGCTGCGACCCTAATGCACTCGAACGGATTGGCCCGCGAACCGGAGCCCCAAACAAACCTACCTTATGTTAGGTTGGTTTTTATGACCGACTTGAGGGTGTTACTCGAACGGCTGTCCCTGGAAGACAAGGTCAGCCTGCTGACAGGGGCCGACTTCTGGACGCTGCCACCGCTGCCTCAGATTGGGCTCGATGCCCTGGTCCTGTCGGACGGGCCCGCCGGGGTTCGCGGAACCGCGTGGGACGAGCGGGATCCGTCGCTGCTGCTGCCCAACCCGGCGGCGCTGGGTGCCACTTGGGACCCGCTGGCCGTGGAACTCGCCGGCCGGATGCTCGGCGCCGAAGCGCGCCGCAAGGGCGTACACGTGCTATTGGCGCCCACGCTTAACATCCAGCGCGCCCCACTGGCGGGCCGGAACTTCGAGTGCTTTTCCGAAGACGCCTTCCTGACGGCGCGACTCGCGGTCGCCTATGTCCGCGGTGTGCAATCCTGCGGAGTCGCCGCCACCGCAAAGCATTTCGTCGGCAACGACAGCGAGAACGGGCGGATGACCTACGACTCCCGCATCCCGCCGGAGCAATTGCGCGAGACCTACTTGCTGCCCTTTGAGGCGGCCGTTCAAGAGGCTGGAGTGTGGGCGGTGATGGCTGCCTACAACAGCGTCGACGGCACCACTATGACCGAGCACCGGCCGTTACTCACGGGCGTCCTCAAGGAGGAATGGGGCTTCGACGGCGTCGTGATGTCGGATTGGATGGCCACCAGATCCACCCACGCCAGCGCCACGGCCGGGCTGGACCTGGTTATGCCGGGGCCGGATGGCCCGTGGGGACCGGCGCTCATCGAGGCCGTCAAGGCGGGAGAGCTACTTGAACAGGTTGTAGACGAGAAGGTCATGCGCATTCTGCGGCTCGCCTCCCGAGTCGGCGCGCTTGCCACCTTCTCTCCAGCACCGCCCGTCCCCGCCGATCCACCCGTCCCCTCCCTTCGCCGTCTGGCCGCCGACGGCATGGTCCTGCTGGACAACCCCCGCGGCATCCTGCCGCTGGATTCCGGCGAGCTCCGCAAGGTCGCCCTGATCGGGCCAAACGCCGTCGCCTTCAGCGCCCAGGGCGGGGGAAGCGCCCACGTGAACCCGCCCTATCTGTCCAATGTGGCCGATAGCCTGCGGGCCGCGCTGGAAGGGGTCGAGCTCACCGTGCACACCGGAGTCCGTACCCACGGGCTGCTGCCCGCGCCGCAAACGCAGGCCCAGGTGGAGTTTCTGGCAGCGGACAGCAGCGTGCTGCAGACCGAGACGCGAGGCGCCGGCCGCCTGATGTTCCTTGGCGGCCTGCCATCGGGGACGACTGCGATCCGGTTGAGCGCGAGACTCGACATCACCGAGCGGGGCAAGCATCAGCTCTCGGTGATCGGTGTCGGCGCCTACACGTTGACCGTCGACGGGCAAGCGCACGACTTCACCATGCAAGCTGGCGGCGACGATCCGGCCGCGCAGTTGATGCGCCCGGGGCAGGGCATCCTCTCCGTCGACCTCGCTCGCGGGCCGGTCGACATCCAGATCAGGCACGATCTGATCTCCGGTGCACCGTTCACCTCGCTCGGGTGGGGCCACCTTCCGCCGCATCAAGACGAGGAAGCCGAACTCGCCGCAGCCGTTGCGGCAGCGTCCACATCGGACGTTGCGGTCGTGGTGGTGGGCACCAACGACGAGGTCGAGAGCGAAGGATTCGACCGCGAGACGCTGGCGTTGCCCGGCCGGCAGAATGAGCTCGTTCGCCGGGTCGCCGCAGCCAACCCACGCACCATTGTCGTGGTCAACGCCGGCGCGCCGGTGCTCATGCCCTGGCGCGACGACGTCGCAGCGATCTTGTGGGCATGGCTGCCGGGCCAGGAGGGCG
>DPJL01000046.1:0-6096 GCA_003543035.1 Micromonosporaceae bacterium
GCTCTTCCGATCTTCGAATTCACCGGCAACTCCACCGTGACCAACTCCCGTGGCCAGGTGTCCTTCCAGATGGGCGGAGCCACCGAGCCCTTTACGCTCTGCCTGGACGATGTCTCGCTGACCGGCGGCGTGATCCCGCCGGGCGGCATCCGTGACCTCGGATCACCGGTGCGAGTGAACCAGCACGGATACCTCGCCACCGGGCCCAAGCACGCCACGATCGTCAACGATTCGTTGCAGCCGTTGGGATGGGAGCTGCGTGATGGGGCGGGTGCTGTCGTCCAAAGTGGACTTACCCAGGTCCATGGAGCCGACGCGATGTCCGGCGACCACGTCCACCTCGCCGACTTCTCTGCCATCAGCACGGTTGGAAGCGGTTACACCCTGGCCGTGGGAGCGGATGTCAGCCTGCCGTTCGACATCAGCAAGGACCTCTACGACACCCTGCGCCGGGACGCTCTGGCGTACTTCTACCACAACCGCAGCGGCCTGCCGATCGAGGCGCAATACGTTGGGGAGGCCCATGCCAGGCTCGCAGGGCATGTCGGCTTTGCGCCCAACCGAGGCGACCTCGAAGTGCCATGCCTGCCGGGTACCTGTGACTACACCCTGGACGTCCGGGGCGGCTGGTACGACGCGGGTGACCACGGCAAGTACGTGGTCAACGGGGCGATGGCCGCCTGGCAGCTGATGGATCTTTACGAACGTTCGCTCTATCGGCTCGACCTCGAAGGCCTACGCGACGGCCTGCTCCGCATTCCCGAAGCCGGCAACCGAACCCCGGACGTGCTCGACGAGGCGCGCTGGCAGATGGAGTTCCTGCTGCGCATGCAGGTACCCGCCGGAAAGCCCTTGGCCGGAATGGCGCATCACAAGATTCACGACGAGTTCTGGACCGGGCATCCGATGCTGCCGAGCAACGACCCGCAACGCCGCTTCCTGCACCCGCCGTCGACGGCGGCCACCCTCAACCTGGCCGCGGTGGCAGCCCAGTGCGCCCGGATCTGGACCATCTGGGACCGGGAGTTCGCCGCGCGATGCCGGACGGCGGCCGAAACCGCTTGGCAGGCAGCACTTTCCAACCCTGATCGCTTCGCACCCCGTGGCGGCGTCGGCGGCGGGCCCTACGACGACACCAATGTCACCGACGAATTCTCCTGGGCGGCGGCCGAGCTCTACGCCACCACGCAAAAGAACTCCTATCTGCCGCACGTCACCACGCACATCACGGCGGACGGGTTCTCTTGGCAGGCAACAGGAGCGCTGGCCGACCTGACGATCGTCCGGCTGCCGTGGCGATTCCCGAGCCGCTTCCTGGCCGCACGGCAACGAGTGATCGCGGTAGCCGACGGCTATCTGCGCGACCAAGCCGCACAGGGATACGCCAACCCCTACCTACCGGCGGACGGTAAGTACGTGTGGGGGTCCAACAGTGCAGTCATCAACAGTGCCGTGATCATGGCAACCGCCTATGACCTGACTTGGGACGGGCGCTACCGCGACGCTGTCCTCGAGTCGATGGACTACCTGCTCGGGCGAAACGCGCTCAACCAGTCCTACATCAGCGGTTACGGCGAGCGCGCTTCGAAGAACCAGCATCACCGGCATTGGGCGCATCAGCTCCTCCCCTCACTGCCCAACCCGCCGGCCGGTTCCATAGCCGGTGGTCCCAACTCCGGGCTGCAGGATCCGGTGGCGCAGCGCATGTTGCCAGGCTGCGCTCCGGCGAAGTGCTACATCGACGAGATCGGTTCCTATTCCACCAACGAGGTCGCCATCAACTGGAACTCCGCTCTCGCCTGGATCGCGGCCTTCGCCGACTCCCGCTGAACCGGTCGCCCGCTGATTTCAGCTGTCCCCCAAGCGATCCCGGTCCGCCCGGGCCCGGGATCACCTTTAGTTCACCTCAGTTCACGAAAGGAAACCGCCATGAGATGGGCAGTCCGTCTGCTCGCCGTCACCGCGCTCCTGTTTCCCGTGACGGCAACGCCCCTCTTCAACTCCGCTCCCGCCCTCGCCGCCGACCCGACCACAATGACGAACGGCTTCTACGTCAACCCCAACTCCTCGCCCGCCGTGTGGGCCCGCAACAACGCCAGTGACCCGAGAGCGTCGCGAATCCAAGCGTCCATCGGTTCCAAGCCCATCGCCCGCTGGTTCGGCAACGAATCCGGTTCTTCCGCCATCGCCAGCTACGCGGGAGCGGCCGACGGCAACGACAAGCTGCCGATCCTGGTCGCCTACAACATTCCCGGCCGCGACGCGTGCGGGGGCCACTCAGGGGGCGGCGCGGGAAGCGTTGGCGCATACCGAACCTGGATCGCCACCTTTGCCGCGGCCATCGGCACCAAGCCCGCGATCGTCATCATCGAGCCGGATGCCTTGGGAGACTTCAGCTGTATGAGCAGCGCGGCCATCCAGGAGCGGCTGGACATGCTGACGTATGCCACTCAGATGTTCCAGCAAAAGTCCCCCAACACGTGGGCATATCTCGACGGCGGCAACGCCGGCTGGGTCGCCGCGTCCACGATGGCGAGCCGCCTCAATAGCGCCGGAGTCCGCAATGTGCGCGGGTTTTCGGTCAACGTGTCGAACTACTACACCACCAGCGCATCGGTGAGTTACGCCAACTCGGTCAACGGGTCTTTGGGATACGCCGCCAGGTTCGTGATCGATACGAGTCGCAACGGCAATGGTTCCAACGGGCAATGGTGCAACCCGGCCGGCCGCAAACTCGGTGTCACCGCACGGCTTGGCGGCGGCGCCGAAATGTTGCTCTGGGTCAAGACGCCGGGTAACTCCGACGGCCAATGCGGTATTGCCCCGAACACCCCGGCCGGAGTGTTCAATCCGGACCTCGCCATCCGCCTAATCGACGGCACCTGACGAGAACCTGCGAATGGCCGCGGCAATGCTCGCGGCCATTCGCAGGTTCATTGAGGAAGGCACCTCAGCCAGGCTGCGCAGGCACTTGCAGCGGATGGCCTAGATGTGGCCTAGATGGGCAAGTACTTGACGAGATCACTACCGCACTACTACGCCTCTTGGACCGGGTGCCAGCGAATCGGCCATCTGGTGTCATCCGCGCCCCGGTAGTGACTGCCGCTTTTGGCGTGCGGTGGCAACTCACTCCCAAGCCGGAGACCTTCACCAGGTGCAGCAGGACGTCTCCTTCAAGTTGCGCGCCCACCCGCTTTGGTTGACCGGAAACTTGCCCGAAATCTTTGGTAAACCAAAACCCGGGTAGGGCAACTTTCAAACGAGAGGTAGGACACAGGAGGTGAGATGGCGACACCGGTTAAGCAGGCTTTTGCGGCGGTGTGCCAGCGATGGCTGTTCTCGGGCATACCAGGGCACGCACAGCAGGGCCACGAATGGGGCGATGCGCTGCTAGCCGCCGCCGACCTCGCCTTCTACCACGCCAAGAACGACAGCCGCGGAGTGACGGTCTACCAACCCGGAATGACCACACCACAACTGTCACGCTGCCGCCGCCGCGACGCCCAAGAACTGTGGGACCTGGCCCTGGCCTCACCGCTGGAAGCGTGATGGCAACATATGACGCAGGCCGTCGGCCCGGACGCGAGAACGGCTGGCATCGTGACTCGGGCATCAGTCCACGGCACCACGCCTCACCGGCACGCCGTAGCTGGTGGCATCTGCTGCTGTGGCTGGGCATTGTCGCTCCATTGCTGATCCCGGTGTACAACCGCGTCGAGCCGAAGCTATGGGGCATTCCCTTCTTCTACTGGTTCCAGATGTCCTTCATTCCCATCGAAATCACTCTGATCACGCTGTTTTACCAGGCGACGAAGCGGCGGAGGTAGCCATGGCGGACACCTTCGCCGCTCATCAAACACAGTTCGTCGTTTTCATCACGCTGTTCGCCGGGGCCATCCTGCTCGGGTTTCTCGCAGCGCGGTGGCGCCGCCAGGACCTTCCCGAGGACCTCGAACAGTGGGGCCTGGGCGGACGTGCCTTCGGCAACTTCGTCACATGGTTCCTACTCGGCGGCGACATCTACACGGCCTACACGTTGGTGGCCCTGCCCGCGCTGGTGTATGCGGTGGGCGCCGCCGGGTTTTTCGCCGTGCCGTACACCGCCATCATGTACCCGCTGATCTACCTGCCTCTGATCCGGCTGTGGTCGGTGTCGCATGTTCACGGCTTCGTCACCCCGTCAGAGTTCGTCCGCGCCCGGTTCGCGTCACGAACCTTGGCAGCACTGGTCGCCGCCACCAGCATCGTGGCGGTAATGCCCTACATCGCGCTGCAGTTGGTCGGGCTGGAGGCGGTGTTCAAGGTCATGCAGATCAAGGGGGACTGGCCGCTGTGGGTCGCCTTCGCCGCGCTGGCGCTGTGCACATTCAAGGCGGGGCTGCGCGCCCCGGCATTGATCTCCATTGTCAAAGACATTCTCTTGCTGTTCACGGTCTTCTTCGCGGTCATCCTTGTCAGCGCATTCCACGGAGGATGGACGACGGTCTTCCGCGACGCAGCGGTGAAGTTCGCCGACACACCGTCGCCCACCGACGGCCTAACACTGGCGTCCAGTGGCCAGGCCGGCTACCTGAGCCTGGTCGTGGGCTCCGCGCTCGCCCTGTTCCTCTACCCCCACGTCCAGACTGGTGTGCTGGCAGCGAAGAACCGTAAGGTCATCAAACGCAACATCGCGGCGCTGCCCGTTTACACCATGGCTCTGGCTGTCATGGCGCTGCTTGGGTTTGTAGCCATTTCCCAACGGGTCCAGCCCGTCGGCGGCGACCCCAACACCATCGTCCCGGTGCTGTTCGACAGTCTGCTCCCCGACTGGGGCGCCGGCCTGGCCTTCGCCGCCATCGGCCTCGGCGCACTAGTCCCCGCCGCGATCATGTCGATCGGCGCCGCGAACCTGTTCACCCGCAGTATCTACCGCGAATACCTACGCCCAAACGCCTCGGCAGCCGAGGAGACGCGCGTTGGCAAGATCGTCTCGTTGAGCGTCAAACTGGGCGCCGTGTTGGTAATCCTCGGACTGTCGCCTCAGTTCTCGATAGACCTGCAGACCATCGGCGGCGTATTCATTCTGCAGATCCTGCCCGCAGTCGGCATTGGCCTCTACAGCGCATGGATGCACCGCGGGGCGCTCATAGCCGGACTGCTCACCGGTCTGGTCACGAGCGTGGCCTTGCTGTATCAGATCCCCCGGCCAGGACCGGACGGCAGAATTGTGCGGGCACACTTCGGAGGTTCGAGCTATCCGCTGTCCCAGTTCGGGTTCGACTCCAAACAAACGGTGTACGTCGGCATCATCACCCTGGCGGCCAACCTCCTTGTCGCCATCCTGGGCACGGTTATCCTGCGGACCCTCGCAGTCCCGGCAGGCGTCGACGCCACCACACCAGGCGACTACATCGCAGAGGAAGGTGACACCGAGATCCGGCGAATGAGCGAACTCGTCGACGGGAAGGGACCGCTGACGCCAGTGAAATGACCCATCGATAGAAGTCATCAGTCGTAGATACGGGCTTCGGCCCGGACTCGAAAGTTGGCACTCCCTGTGCCCCAACGGTGCCCCCACGCGAAAGTGCCTCGATTCCCATCGATGGTGATCGAGGCGTTTTGCCTGCTTAATGGAGTGGAGTTGAGGTGGCAGAATCCGAACCGCATTCATGCTGGCCAGAGGCCAGGTGTGCGGTTCGGCCATTTGATTTCAACTTAGTCAGCTATAGGTCGTGGGGTCCGAGACGATCTAGGTCCCAGTATCCGTCAGTCTCGCGGCAGCGGCGTCCAAACATTGGGCGACCGTTCGACCGGGATCCGCGGGGCGCTACCTCAGCTGGTCGCGGCGGCGTGTCAGGTAGGCGGTCTCGGCGGTGTTGCCGGCCAGCTCGATGGCTTTGTCGTAGGACTCGCGCGACTTCTGGCTGCGGCCCAGCCGGCGCAGCAGGTCGGCGCGGGTCGCATGGTAGGCGTGATAGCCGGCCAATTTGTGCTCAAGACGGTCGACGGCCGCCAGTGCCACCTCCGGGCCGTCAAGCTCGGCGACCGCGATGGCCCGGTTGAGGGCGATGATCGGTGAGGGGTCGAGGCGGACGAGCTGGTCGTAGAGGGCGA
>DPJL01000046.1:6479-7200 GCA_003543035.1 Micromonosporaceae bacterium
GCGGGCGGAGGTGTGCACGGCGTTGATCGCCGCGAGGATCTGGTAGCGACCCGGAGCCACCCGGGCGGCTAGGCGTTCGCGCACCAGCCGATGACCCTCGGCGACCAGCGCCGCGTCCCAGGCCCCACGGTCCTGCTCGTCGAGGGTGACCAGCTCGCCGCTGGCCGAAACCCGGGCGGTGCGGCGGGCCTCGGTGAGGAGCATCAGCGCCAGGAGCCCGGCCACCTCGCCGTCGTCCGGCATGAGGGCAAGGATCAGGCGAGTGAGCCGGATCGCCTCGGCGGTCAGGTCGTGACGTACCGGATCGGTGTCGGGGCTGGTCGCCAGGTAGCCCTCGTTGAAGACGAGGTACAGGACGGCGAGTACGCCGGAGACGCGTGCTGGGAGATCCTCAGCGGACGGCACCCGATAAGGGATGCGAGCCGCCTTGATCTTGGCCTTCGCGCGGGTGATCCGCCGCTCCATGGCGGTCCCCTGCACCAGGAAGGCACGGGCGATCTCGGGCACGGTCAGACCGCCGACCATGCGCAGCGTCAGCGCCACGCGGGTCTCCATCGCGAGCGCCGGGTGACAGCAGGTGAAGATCAGCCGGAGCCGATCATCGTCGATGGCGCCGAGAGGCTCGGGCGGGTCGTCGTAGTACACCATCTGAGCCTCCTTCTGCTTGTCGTCGCGCTTGTTCTCGCGCCGGATCCGGTCGATGGCCTTGCGGTTGGCGGTG
>DPJL01000046.1:7485-8091 GCA_003543035.1 Micromonosporaceae bacterium
GTGGTGGTCAGCCAGGCGCCGGCGTTGGGGGGTACGCCGTCGGCCGGCCACCGCTCGACAGCGGTCGCGAACGCCTCAGCCGCCGCCTCCTCGGCGATGTCGAGATCGCCGAAACGCCTGGTCAGGGCGGCGACCACCCGCGCCCACTCCTCATGGTGGGCACGGGTGATCATTTCCCGGACGTCGATCACGCTCACAGGAACGGGCGCACCTCGACCTTGCGATTGCAGGCCTTCGACCCCTCGGCGGCGAGCTTGAGCGCCACGTCGAGGTCGGGGGCCTCGATGATCCAAAAGCCGGCGAGGTACTCCTTCGACTCCAGGAAGGGCCCGTCTGTGAACAGCGCCTCACCACCCCGGTTGTCGATGACGGTGGCCGAGCTGGGCGACCCGAGGCCACCGGCGAAAACCCAGTAACCCTCCGCCTTGAGCCGGTCGTTGAACGCGTCGATCGCCGCCATCTCCTCCGGGGTGGCCAGGCCGGCCGTGTCGTCGATCACGGAAACCAGGTACTGCATCTCGGATCATCTCCTGTGGTTCGGGGCGCCCCTCGCGGGCGGCCGCTCACCCCTACTACGAACACCTCTGCCCCGATCCGACACCGCCT
>DPJL01000352.1 GCA_003543035.1 Micromonosporaceae bacterium
GCTCGGTGATGGGGCCGACCAATCCCAATCGCCTTTACCTTGTTTCGGGGACCGCCAACGGTGTCACCGATAACAGCGTGCCCTCGGCCGGATTCACCTGGACGACGTACCCCGAGCGGCTGCAGAACGCGGGCGTCAGTTGGAAGGTTTACCAGGAAGCCAACAACTACGACGACAACGGGCTGGCGTGGTTCAGAAACTTCCGTCAGGCCACGGCGGGCAATCCGCTCTATGAGCGTGGCATGCGCCGGATGCCGGACATGGTGGCTCAGTTCGGCAACGACATCGCGAACGGGACTCTGCCACAGGTTTCCTGGGTTGTCGCTGCCGATTTCCTTTCCGAGCACCCGGATTGGCCCCCGGCCAAAGGGCAGGACCTGTGTGCGCGGCTGCTGAAGAAGCTCGCGGCGTACCCAGCCGTCTTCGCCAAGACCGTGTTCATCCTTAACTACGACGAGAACGGCGGGTTCTTCGACCATATGCCGCCGCCCGCGGCGCCATATGACTCGGGGCAGGGCCTGTCAACGATTCCGGTGACCGGTGAGTTCTCGGGCAGCACCCCGATGGGGCTCGGGCACCGGGTGCCGCAGATCATCATCTCGCCGTGGACGAGGGGTGGCTGGGTCTGCTCCGAACTGTTCGACATCACGTCGACGATTCGCTTCCTGGAACGGCGTTTCGGTGTGCAGGAGCCGAACATCACCCCGTGGCGCCGGGCTCTTTGCGGCGACCTCACCTCGGCGTTCGACTTCAACGCCAGTGGCAGTTGGCCGTCGCTTCCGGACACTTCCGGGTACCCATCGGAAGCTGATCGGCAATGTTCAACACTGCCCGCTCCGGTGCCACCCGCGACTCAGGTGATGCCGGGACAGGAATCAGGCACGCGGCTGGCCAGGCCGTTGCCCTATGCACTAAGCGCCCATGGGCGTGTGGCAGCGGACAAGTTCTGGGTCGACTTCTCGAGCCCCGGCACGGCCGGTGCCTTCTTCTACGTGTACGCCAACCGTTTCCGCACCGACGGCCCATGGCGTTACGGAGTCGGGGCGGGCCAGACGCTTTCCGACTACTGGCAGGCCGGCTCGCCGACTGGCGCCTATGACATAACGGCCTACGGCCCCAACGGTTTCCTGCGCCAATTCGCCGGGAACCGGGTCACCGCGACGACGTCGGGCAACGCGAACCCGGAGGTGACCCTGCGCTACGCGCCGCCCGAAGGGCGCATCTACTTCACGATGCGCAACAACGGCACCAAGGCGTGCGTAATCACCATACGCGCCAATCGGTACCGGTCCGACGGCCCGTGGACGTACACGGTGAACCCATCGTCCACAGTGGAGGATTACTTCACCGTGTCCACCTACAACCACTGGTACGACTTCACCGCCACTGCCAACACCACGGACGGGTTCCTGCGCCGCTTCGCCGGGCACCAGGAGACGGGATCGGCGAGCACCAGCGATCCGAGTCTGGGGACCTCCGTGCCCGGGCCGCTGACCGTCACAGTTAAGGCGTTCGACAGTCAGGAGACGGTGGGGGAGAACGGCCGTGCCACCAACGCGGTCGATGCCAACTCCGGCACGATCTGGCACACCGAGTGGTACAACACCACCGCGCCTCTGCCGCATTACCTCGATCTTGACCTGGGCTCGTCGAAGACCGTCACCGGACTGTCCTATGTGCCTCGTTCAACTGGCGTTAACGGCCGGATCGGGCAGTACGAGATCTATGTCTCAGCCGACGGCACCAACTGGGGCACAGCTCTGGCGACCGGTACTTTCGCCGATAGTGCTGCCACCAAACAGGTCAGCTGGACCGGCCGGGCGGCTCGTTACGTGAGGCTTCGTGCTCTCACAGAAGCGGGCAACCGTGGCCCCTGGACTTCAGCGGCCGAGGTCACGATCCTCGGCTTCTGATCCGTCGTCGCCCGCCGCGGTGCCACCAGATCGCTGGCGGGCGACGACCCTTTTCTTGCATCGATCGTGACGAACGGAGTACCGACACACCGTCCATCAGGAACTTAAGTTCATGATCAACGCGCCCCCGGGCGGGCGCTAGACGCGCAAAACTCTGACGCCGGCATCGATCAACGGCTGTACGGCTTCGTCGGTGGCGGCGGTGTCGGTGATGAAGGTTTCGATCCGGTCGAGCATGCAGATACGGGCGAAGGCCCGCCTGCCGATCTTTGACGCATCCGCCACGGCCACCACGCGGTTGGCGTGCTCGGCCATCAGCCGGTTGATCAGCGCCTCGCCCTCGTGTTGCGTGGTGGCTCCTCGCACGGGGTCGATCCCGTCGACGCCGATGAACGCGATGTCCAACGTCACCTCGCTCAGCACCCCGGTCGCGAAGGGGCCGATCAGCTCGTAGGACTGCGGGCGCAGTACTCCACCGGTGGTAACGATCTTCAAATTGGATCGCACCGCGAGCTCGTTGGCGATGTTGAGCGCGTTGGTCACGATGGTGAATTCCACCGGCCCGGTATCCGAGCGCAGATCGGTACGGGTGCCGAGCGCCCGGCCGACCTCGGTGGTCGTGGTCCCGCCGGTGAGCCCCACGATCGCGTCCGGTGGCACCATCGCAGCGGCGGCAGCGGCGATCCGCTGCTTCTCCGAGGCATGTCTGGCCGTCTTGTACCGCAGCGGCAGGTCGTAGGAAACGCTGTGGGCGACCGCGCCTCCCCTTGTGCGGACCAGCATCTGCTGCGAGGTCAGCTCATCGAGGTCGCGTCGGATGGTGGCGGACGAGACGCCCAATTCCCCAGCCGCCTGATCGATGTCGATCTGGCCGTGGGCGGCGAGCAGCTCCATTAGGGCGTTCCAGCGATCGTACTTCTTCACGGATCGAGAGTAGTGGCCCTGGTGCCTTCATGAACAGACAGTAAATGAAGTTGCTTGTTGACGAATGCGAGAAGAGGGCTCAATATTTGCAGACACGTAACACCTAGTTGCAAATCTTGTTAGGAGAACCTGGATGAGACGGCGCAAGGTGGTGGCGGCTCTGGCCGTTGCGGCGCTTGGCCTTGGAGCACTTGCCGCCTGTGGCAAGGACAAGCCCGAGGCCGGCGGCGACAAGGAGCTGACCTATTGGTCGATGTGGAAGCCGGGCGAGGATCAGCAGAAGGTGCTGCAGGCGGCGATCGAGGAGTTTGAGAAGAGCACGGGGATCAAGGTCACGGTGCAATGGAGCGGCCGGGATGTGCTCAAGCAGGTCGCCGCGCGGCTCAATGCCGGCGACCCGCCAGACCTGACCGACCAGGATGCGGGCGCGCTGCAGGGCAACCTCGGCAAGGTCGACGGCCTCACCGGCCTGTCGGACGTGTATGCGGCAACCGTTGCGGGTGACACGAAGAAGGTGTCGGACGTGATCCCGCAGGGGTTGGTGAAGTCGTACAAGACCAAGGACGGCCAGCCGTTCGTGGTTCCCTACGAGGTCATCGGATCGACGATGTGGTACAACGCGGCTGCCAATCCAGAGCTGGCAACGAATCCGCCCAAGACGTGGGCCGAATTCATTGCGGTGCTGGATGCCTTGAAGGCCAAGGGCCGCACGCCGATCGCGCTGGACGGTGACATCAAGTTCTACGACGCCTACTGGACAACGTGGTCCATCATCCGGCACGGGGGGATCGGCTTGCTGCCAAAGGCTGCGACCGACAAGACCGGCGCCACCTTCGACGACCCGGCTTTCCTCAAGGCAGCCAAGGATGTCGAGCAGCTCATCAAGGGCGGCTACATCGTCAAGGACTTCAACGGGACCAAGTGGCCGGCCCAGCAGAACGCTTGGGTGGCAGGCAAAACCCCAACCGATCTATTGCTGATGGGTACCTGGGCACCGAGTGAGACCGGTCCACAGGCGGCTTCCGGGTTCAAGCACCGGTCGTTCCCCTTCCCGCAAGTTGAAGGGGGCAAGGGCAACAAGGCCGCCGAGGCGGGCGTGATCGGGTTCGCTATTCCCAAGAAGGCCAAGCACGCCGACGCGGCCAAGCAGTTCATCGCCTTCTTCCTGAACAAGGATCGGCTGGCGAAGATCTCCACCGAGGCCAAGAACCTGACTCCGCGCTCGGATGTGCCCGCTCCAGCGGAGCTCGCCGACTACCAGAAAGAGGTTGCGGCGGCTGGTTCGGAGCTCTTCCTGCCCTATGACGACGCTTCCGCGATCGCGCCGGAATGGTCGACGAACGTGTGGGAGCCGGCGAATGCCGATTTCTTCAACGGAAAGCTCGATGCCGCGGGCTTCATCAAGAAGCTCAAGGACGAGACGATCAAGCTCGGGAAGCAATAGTGACCGCTTTGACGAGGGCGCGGCGACGGCTCTACTGGCCGTTCGTCGCGCCCGCGACCCTCCTCTACGTGGCGTTCTTCATCGGCCCGGCACTTGCCAGCGTGTGGATCAGCCTGCACAAGTGGCGTGGCGCGGGCGACGAGATGGAGTTCACCGGCACGGCGAATTACCTGCGGCTGCTCGACGACGACGCCTTCAAGTCATCCTTCGCCAACTCGTTGAAAATTTTGGCGATCTGCGGTGTGTTCATCTTCGCGCTCGCCTTCGGCCTGACCATCGTGCTGCGTGAGATGAAGCACCGCCGCACCTTGCGGGCATTGCTCTTCTTCCCCTATATCGTGGCGCCGGTTGCCATCGGGGTGGGCCTCGGCCTTCTGCTCGATCCCTCCGGACTGGTCAACGCGGTGCTCGGAAACGTTGGCCTGGACCGGCCCTGGCTCGCGCCGGACCACATCTTCGGCACCATCCTGATCGGCATCGTGTGGGTGACGACCGGGTTCTATGTGACCTTGTTGATGGCAGGCCAGGAGCGGATCCCGGGCTACTTCTATGAGGACAGCACGTTGGCCGGAGCCAATCGGCTGCAACAGTTCTGGCACGTGACGCTGCCGTTGAGTTGGGACATAGTCACCGTCGCGGCCGTCCTCTGGGTCATCAACTCGTTGAAAATCTTTGAATTCATTTATGCCTTTACGGGTACCGGAGACAGCCCGCCCACCGAAGCGCGGACTATTCCCATCTATCAGTTCCTGATGACCACCGGTGGTCGTAACCCCGCCTACCAACTGGGCTATGGCTGTGCCATGGGCGTTGTCATGGTGGCCCTGGTGACCGTTCTGGTCGTGGCACTGCGGCGGGTCATGCGCCGCGAGGCGGTGCATTTCTGATGCGGCTGCTGCGAATCCCGGTGTGGGCGTGGGTCTCGTTCAACGTGGCCCTGCTGGTTTGGCTGGTGCTGACGAGCTTCAAGTCCAGCCGCGACATCTTCGATAAACCCTTCTCCCCGCCGACCGGCGTGGAGCTGTCCAATTACGACAGTGCGTGGACGGTCTCCGAGCTGAGCCAGGGCTTCATCAACTCGGTGGTGATCGTCGCGCTCGCCTCAGTCTTCGTGGTCGCGCTCGCCGCGCCCGCGGCCTACATGCTGACCCGTTCCACCACCCGTACGGCGGGGCCGGTCACCACCTTCTTCGCGGTCGGGATGGGCATCCCGTTGCAAGCGGTCATCATCCCGATTTTCGTGCTCACCACGTCGATCTCACGCTTCGGCAACGACACCCTCGGCTGGTGGGACGACCGGATCAGCCTGCTCATCGTCTACGTGGCGATGTCGTTGCCGTTCACCGTCTTCCTGC
>DPJL01000344.1 GCA_003543035.1 Micromonosporaceae bacterium
GTGCCGTAGAAGTCGTTGTCGCCGAGGTCTTCGATCCCCACCCGGTTGATGGCTCCGATGAAGTACTCATTGGCCACCGCCGACGCGGGTTGCTCGAGCTTCCACAGATAGGCCGACAATCCCCTGTGGGTGGCGGACGGGTTGAACACGATCTTCGCACCGGCCAGACCCAAGGCACGCCAGCCTTCCGGGGAAGTGCCGGTCGTAGCAGATGTACACGCCGATCCGGCCGACGGCGGTGTCGAAGATCGGGTACCCGAGGTTGCCCGGCCGGAAGTAGAACTTCTCCCAGAATCCCTTCACCTGCGGGATGTGGGTCTTGCGGTACTTCCCCAGATACTTGCCGTCGGCATCGACGACAGCGGCCGTGTTGTAGAGGACGCCGGGCTGTTCCTGCTCATACATCGGCAACACCATGACCATGCCGAGCTCGGCGGCCAGCGCCTGGAAACGTTCCGTCGTAGGCCCTGGGATGGACTCGGCATAGGCGTAAAACTGCGGATCCTGCACCTGGCAGAAGTAGGGGCCGTAGAACAGCTCCTGGAAGCAGATCACCTTGGCGCCCTGCGCGGCGGCCTGCCGCGCGTATTCCTCATGAGCCTTGATCATGGACTCCTTGTCGCCGGTCCACGTTGTCTGGACCAGAGCGGAGCGAACGATGTCCGACACGGTGCGCCTCCTATATCTGAAGCGTTGCGTATATCCGAAGCTTGCCGGGACAGGCTGGATGCCGTAGAACATTAATGACACAGGATTAGCCGTACAATGCTGGAATTGTCAATAGCGTGTTACGCAGTGGTTAGGGTCGGGCCGCTCCGCGGCGGAAACCACCTGCAGCGCGTGGGGTCGGGCCGCTCCGCGGCCGAACCCACCCGCGCAAGAGCACGGCTGCGCCTGAAGAAACCAGAACGGCGGCGGCACGATAGCGACAAGCGGCACGAAAGCAGGGCCATGCTTCAGTTGATCTCGACCGCGGTAACGGACAGGGGGGCGCGCGGCATTGCCGTCGCGGTAAGCCGCCTGATCCACAGCGGCGAGCTCGCGGCCGGCACGCGCCTTCCCACCGTTCGTGATCTTGCGCGGGTGCTGGGTACCAGCCCAACTACGGTCAGCGAAGCGTGGAGCTCGCTCACCCGGGCGGGCTTGATCGCCACTCGAGGCCGCTCGGGCACAGTCGTGCTCTCGGGCGAGAGGCTGCGCACCCGCCTGCGTTACACGCACATGGCCGGGATGTTGGGCGGTGCCCCACAGGATCTGTCCACTGGAGTGCCCGATCACGACCTGTTGCCCGATCTCACCGACACCCTGCGCCGCCTGGGCGACATGCGCCTGACCACCAGCTATCTCGACGACCCGGTGTTGCCCGCGCTGGAGGACCATCTCCGCGAAGACTGGCCGTACCCGGTGGAGCAGCTGAATGTGGTGGACGGGGCGATGGACGCCCTCGATCGCATCATCGGCGTGGTAGTGCGCTTCGGCGAGCGGGTGCTGGTGGAGAACCCCACTTTCCCGCCCGTGCTTGACCTGCTGGAGCAGACCGGGGCCAATCCGGTCGGGCTCGAGCTCGACAGCGAAGGCATTGTGCCGCAAGCGTTAGCGATTGCACTGGGGCTCAACCCGGTCGCCGTGTTGCTGCAACCGCGAGCGCAGAACCCGACCGGCGTGAGCATGAGCGCCGCCCGCGCCGCCGAGCTGGCTGGGGTGCTCGCCAGGCACCCCGAGGTGACCATCATCGAAGACGATCATGCGGCCGGCATCGCCAGCGCACCCGTCGTCAGCATCGGCGCGTACCTACCGGAGCGCACGGTGCACATCCGTGGTTTTGCCAAGAGCCTCGGCCCCGACCTGCGTCTCGCCGCAGTCGGTGGCCCGGCGTCGGTGATCTCACCGCTCGCCGATCGGCGTCTGCTCGGGCCGGGCTGGTCGAGCCGGCTGTTGCAACACGTGCTACTTGATCTGCTCACGGCGTCGGAGACCGCGGCCTTGCTCTCGCACGCCAGAGCCGAATACACCAAGCGCCGCAACGCATTGCTGGGCTCCCTCGCCCAGCACGGCGCTGCCGCGACCGCGGACGACGGGATCAACCTGTGGTTGGAGGTGGCCGATCAGCAGGCGGCCCTGGTGAGCCTGGCCGCGAACGCCATCGCGGTGGCCCCGGGCAGCCCGTTCGAGGTCACCGCGCTGCCGGCGCACCACGTGCGGGTCACCGTCGGCCTGGTGCACGAAGGATTCGACGAGCTGGGCAGGTTGCTTGCGCAGGCTGCCCGGGCCGGTGGTCCCGAGCGAACGCCGGGCCGCTTCGGCCGCGGGCTGCCTCGCGGTACGCGATAGAGAAGTTCACAACATGTCATGGAGGAGGGGTTCGGGCTGACAAGGTGTCGACCCAGTACCCCCTTGGTGAAGGGTTTGATAATAGTGACCACCGACGATCTGCTCGCCAGGCACCGCGCGGTCATGCCCGCCTGGATCAATCCGCTCTACGCCGACCCGATCGAGCTCGTCTCCGGCTCCGGCTGCCGCGTCACCGACGCCCAGGGCCGCACCTACCTGGACTTCTTCGGCGGGGTGCTGACGACGATGATCGGCTATGACATCCCCGAGATCGCCGACGCGGTGCGCAGGCAGCTCGACACCGGGGTGGCCCACTCGTCGACGCTTTATCTGATCCGCAAGCAGGTCGAGCTGGCAGAGAAGATCGCGAAGCTCTCCGGCATCGCGGAGGCGAAGGTGTTCCTCGCCAACTCCGGCAGCGAGGCCAACGACACGGCGCTGATGCTGGCCACGCAACATCGCCGCAGCAATCAGATCCTGGCCATGCGCAACAGCTATC
>DPJL01000218.1 GCA_003543035.1 Micromonosporaceae bacterium
ACAGTGGACAGCATGAAAACCCCGGCCGAACAACACTTTTGGTGTTGTGGCGCGCCGGGCATCCGGGATGAGGAAGACGGCAATCCGCTCGCTTTGGAAGCGAGAGACACGGCGTTCGACTAGCCGGTCCCGGACTTTGGGCCGCACGCCACCGGTGTGCGGGGCTGCCTGGCGTGCAGCCCGTGAACAGTTCGACTCTGTTGCGGTCCACGATGCCCTCTCAGGGGCATGCAAGGCGGGTTCGGCTAGGGGTTAGGCCGCCAGACTCTCGATCTGGAGACAGGGGTTCGATTCCCCTACTCGCTGCTCAAACCGACGTTTCTTGGTGGGGGATGGTGTAACCGGAAACATGCCCGGCTTTGACCCGGGAGAGTGCAGGTTCGAGCCCTGCTTCCCCAGCTTTGCTCCGGTAGCCCAACCGGTAGGAGGCAGCGCGCTCAAACCGCGCCCAGTGTGCGTTCGAATCGCATCCGGAGCACTCACACCGGTCAGTGCGTCGCGTTGCCATGATGCCGCTTCGGTTTCTTCCGACGGTGCCCCTTGGGGGTCTGGCCCGGCACTGACCTGGGCCGGCGGGACCATCACTCCCGCCGGCCCCAATCCCTCGTCGTCTATTCGGAAAGACGCGGCGCTCTGGACGCCGAGAGCGTGGTTCGAATCCATGCGAGGGAGCGGTAAGCAATGTCGGTGGAGCAGGTCAGGACCTGCACCGCTCTTGTCAAGCGGAAACAGCCGGTTCGAGTCCGGCCACCGGCTCTTGGGCTGTGTGCTGGTGCACAGCGATGCCTTGCAAGCAACGCCCGCGGGGTTCAACTCCCCGACAGTCCACAACGTCCACAAAGGACGCACGCCCGGGTAGCCCAATTGGTAGGAGGCAGCTGGCTTAGAACCAGCGCAGTGCACGTTCGAATCGTGTTCCGGGTACGCAACAGCAGTGCCGACGTAGCTCAGTGGTCAGAGCGCTCGCCTGTCGAGCGAGATGCCGAGGGTTCGATTCCCTTCGCCGGCGCGCACATGGAGAGGTGGCCGAGTGGTCTATGGCGCTGCTTTGCTAAAGCAGAACGGCTCTGTCCGTCCCGGGTTCGAATCCCGGCTTCTCCGCCAGTCCCGTCGCGGCCTAAGTGGTTGGGGCGCCTCGCTGATAACGAGGAGACAGAAGGTTCAACTCCTTCCGACGGGACCATGCCCCTATATCTCAGCGGATCAGAGGACCTGATTACGAATCAGGGGGTCGCAAGTTCGAATCTTGCTAGGGGTACCAAATGAAAGTTCGGAGGGTGGCGCCCAGTGGTGGGCAACCGGTCTTGAAAACCGGGCCGGGGTAACACCCGAGGGTTCGACTCCTTCTCCCTCCTCCAACCGCCGCTAGCTGAGTGGGTTAGCACCGGACTCTTACTCCGGGGAGGAAGGTTCGATCCCTTCGCGGCGGACAACCAGCGTTGCGCGCCGGATGCGCTCCTGGGCCTTCTAAGCCCGTGGTGCCGGGTTCGACTCCTGGGCAACGCACGGCATCTCCTGCTAGCTCAACGGATGGAGCGGCTCCGTCCTAACGAGACGGATGGCGGTTCGAATCCGCTGCGGGAGACGACCTACCGCCGGCGCCCGAGCGGACGGGCTCCGTACTTTTAATAAGGACTGTGGAGGTTCGAATCCTCCCGGCGGAACTAGCGGGTGTGGTGGAGTAGTACCACGTAGGGCTCATATCCCTGAGGCGCCGTGCAAATCGGACACCCGCCACCAATGTGTTCTCCCGTACAGGGACCTCGCGCGTTCGGCTATTGGTTAGGCCGCTTGGTTTTCACCCAGGAAAGAGGGGTTCGATTCCCCTACGCGCGTCTATTGCGGTGTCGCCCAACAGGTAGGGCAGCGGATTGTTAATCCGTACTGGTGCAGGTTCGATTCCTGCCACCGCAGCTCATGCCCGTGTAGGCCAACAGGTGAGGCCACCGTCCTTATAAGACGGGGATCGCGGGTTCAAACCCCGCCGCGGGTACCAGCGGCAAAGCCCGTATAGCTCAGCGGAACGAGCGCCGGTCTTACAAACCGGATGTCCCAGGTTCGATCCCTGGTGCGGGCACGGCGACTGATCAACCAAGCGGGCGCGCCGACGTTGGAGAGTCGGGTCTGGCTATAAACCAGCGTGCATTGTCTCCAGTCGGTAAGAACTGTTGCGCGACTTATCAATGATTCTCAGCGTCCTTCCGGGTGTATCGTGATCGTGCAGAGCGCGACCAAGCTTGGGTTCGCTGGGATGTCGGGTCTGGTCTGAATGGGCGGCGCAAACCCCACCGGGTTCTGTCAGACCCTGCCTCTACTGTTTTAGCCGTGGAGCACCGTGACCGTCTCGCCCGCTTCGGAGTCGAGCAACTCGAAGCTGCGCTGTCAGGGTTCTGGCCGTCGCCTGTGGTCCTCGATCCCGAGGAGACCACAAGCGACCTGGTGCGGGATATCACGAGGTGTTGACGTCGAGGTGCGCCCGCCTGTATGGGCAGCGGGCCGCGAAGAACCGGGCGGCCCGCACCATCGTCGTTGCCACTGGGGAAAGCGCCCAATGACTTCGACCGTCATGCGCGCCTACCGTTTCGCGTTGGACCCGACACCGCGTCAGGCCGGTAACCTGTTGCGCCACGCCGGTGCGGCCCGGGTCGCGTTCAACTGGGGTCTGGCACAGGTCAAGGCGAACCTCGGGCAGCGGGACGCGGAACGTTCCTATGGTGTCGCTGAGGACGAGTTGACGCCGTCGCTCGGATGGTCAATGTATTCGATGCGCAAGGCATGGAATCAGGCGAAGGCCAGCGTTGCGCCGTGGTGGGCGACCTGTTCGAAGGAGGCGTACGCGACCGGTCTGGACTCCCTCGCACGCGCGTTGAGCAACTGGTCGGACTCCAAGCAGGGAAAGCGTAAAGGCCCGCGCATGGGCTTTCCCCGGTTCAAATCCAAGCGCCGCGCTGTCCCATCGGTACGGTTCACGACCGGCCCGATACGCCTGGACGACGACCGCCGGCATGTGACCCTGCCCGTGCTGGGCACGATCAAGACACATGAGTCCACTCGCAAACTGCACCGCAGGATCACCAACGGCACCGCCAAGGTCAAGTCCGCGACGGTCCGCCGCGAGGCCGGGCGATGGTTCGTAGCATTTACCGTGGAAGTCCAGCGCACCGAGCAGACCCCTGCCCGGCCTGATGCGGTGATCGGCGTCGACCTCGGTGTCAAGACCCTAGCCGTGTTCTCCGACGGCAGACCGGCGGTCCCCAACCCGAAGCATTACGACACCGCCCGCAGCAAACTCGCCCGCCTGTCCCGCGCTGTGTCCCGTAAACAAGGCCCTGACCGGCGTACCGGGCAGCGGCCCTCGAACCGGTGGCAGCGTGCCAACAGCCGACGTAACCGTGTGCACTATCGGACCGCCAGCCTGCGCCGCGATGCGCTCCACAAACTCACCACCAGCCTCGCCATGCAGTACGGCACGGTGGTGGTGGAAGACCTCAACGTGTCCGGGATGCTCCGCAACCGCAAACTCGCCCGCGCGATCGCCGACACCGGGTTCGCCGAGATCCGGCGGCAGCTCGCCTACAAGACCCAGTGGAACGGCGGGGAACTCGCCGTCGCTGACCGCTGGTTTCCCTCCTCCAAAACGTGTTCCGGATGCCAGGCAGTGAAATCCAAGCTGCCTCTGCTGATGCGTACGTTCATCTGTGCGGCGTGTGGCCTGGTCATCGACCGGGACGAGAACGCCGCACTCAACCTCGCCGCACTCGTGCAGCGGCATGTCGCCGGGAGTGGCCCGGAGACACAAAACGGACGTGGAGCCGACCAGAAGGCCAGGCCTCGCCTGGCAGGTGGCGCAACACCGCGACAGCGGACAGAAACGTCTACCCCGCACCGGATGCAAGTCCGGATAGGACGGGGACTTTCGCTTGGTAACAGGCGAATCACTGAAACTCGTTGAGACTTCAGTGAACGGTTCGAATCCCTCCGCCCGCACTTTGCCCTCGTAGCTCAGCGGAGCAGAGCGCCAGGTTCCGAGCCTGGAAGTCGCTGGTTCGATTCCAGCCGGGGGTACGCACGGTTCTGTGTCCGAGTGGTCAGGAGCTGGTCTGCAAAACCAGTCACGCCGGTTCGAATCCGGTCGGAACCTCTGTTGCTGTCCACTGTGGACATTTCGCAGGCGAGCGCTGGGCCTCATCTGCCCCTCATAAGGGTGACCTGCCCGGATCGTCACCGGGGCCTGCGACTACATCAAGTCTTTATCAAAACGCGCCTCGCTCCGGCGTTGACCCGCGTGTTAACCCCTAGCATCCGGTGGGTTACGTCGCGAATTCATGCCGAGGACGACTGAGGACGGCAAGGCATGTCACCAGCTCACGGACGTCGAGCGTCCCACGCACTTCGCTCCAAGCGATGGCGCTTGCCCCGTGGATCAGTGCGTATGCGCCTGCAGTTGCTCGTCACGCTGCCAACCATTGGCCTGGTGATTCTTGGCGCGATTCAGGCCAACGCGGCCAGGCAGGTGGCCGAAGACGGGCGCCGCGCTCAAGTGCTGGCCGGCATGGCCACGGTGACCTCGGCGCTGGTCCATCAGCTCGAGAGGGAGCTGGCCGAGACCCAGGCGCTGCGTGGCCGTGGTGGCACCTCGGGCCAGATCCTGGTCGTCACCGCCACACAGCGTACGGATCGAGCCGGCCATCTATACCAAGTCGCCCGCGATGATGCGGCGGAGGCGGCCCCGAGTCTGCGGCCACAGCTGGACACCGCCGACCGGGCGCTGAGTCAGGTGGTCGCGGCCCGTCCAGGCGCCGTGGTTGGGGACCCCGCAGGAGCCGACGAACGCTATCGCGTGGTGATGCTTTCGTTGCTGGCCATCGCCGACGCGCTGCCGGCTCTGATAAGTGACCGAACCTTGGCGAGCCACGCTCGGGCGATCGCCGCACTGGCCACCGCCAAGCATGCCCTTGCCGAGCAGCGTGATCTGCTGCGAAAGGTGTACTCGCGGAAGCGGTTCGCGCCCGGAGAAGCCGTCTCACTTGCCCGTCATGTCGCTGTCGAGTTGGAGCGACGAGTTGTCTTCACGACCACGGCTGACGAAAGTTGGCGCAGGCGCCTTACCGAGCACCTTGTCGGCCCCGATGTTGTTGCGACGGACCAGATGCGGCTGGCGGCAATGGATGTCGGCGCAAACGGTGTTGTCGACGGCGACGCTGACGCATGGTACGTAGCCTCCTCGCACACGATCCGCCGGATGCACGACGTGGAGCTGGAGCTGTCGGAGAGCCTCGCCCAGATCGCCGGCGCCGTGGCGAATGCCGGTTGGCGCAACCTGATCGGAACGATAGCCGGTACCACAGGCCTCATCGCGCTGACGATCACCACGACGGTCATCGTCGCCTCTCGCACCAGCCGACGCCTGCGAAGGTTGAGGCGTACGGCGTTGTCTCTGGCCAACGTCGAGTTGCCGTCGGCTATTGAGGACGTGGCCAGGTCCGCCGATCCACTAGCCGCTCGCGATGCCCGGCTGGCCGCCGCGAATCAGGTTGATCAGCTGCTAATCGGGCGGGTCGATGAGATAAGTGAAGTGGCGCAAGCCTTTGGCACGCTGCAAAGGAAAGCCCTCGGTCTCGCCGCGGAGCAGGCGCTGCTCCGCCGGGATATCTCGGCTGTCTTCGAGGCACTTGCCCGCCGAAGTCAGACTCTGGTGAGCAGGCAGCTCAAACTGCTGGATCGGTTGGAGGAGAACGAAACCGATCCGGACACCCTTGACTGGCTGTACAAATTGGACCATCTCGCGGCTCGGATGCGGCGCAACGATGAGAACCTGCTGGTCCTTTCCGGCGGCGAGCCGGCCAGACGTTTCACAAGCGCGGTGGGGCTGCACGATTTGATCCGCGCGGCGTCAGCGGAGATCGAGGAGTACCCACGAGTGGAGCCGCATGGCGTGCCCGAGATAGCCATAGCCGGCAGCGCTGTCGGCGACCTCGTGCATCTGCTGGCCGAGCTACTCGAGAACGCCACGATGTTTTCCGCGCCGGACACCCAGGTTGCTGTCACGGCAAACCACAACGTGGACGGGCTCACCATCGCCGTACACGACCATGGTCTTGGGATGCGGGCCAGTGCCATCACAGCCGTCAACAGCCGCCTGAAGTATCCGGGGGCCTTCGACGCCGCCTTGGTGGGAACCATGGGTTTGCTTGTGGTGGCACGACTTGCGGCTCGCCACCGCATCGGGGTAGAACTCCGCGGCCGAGGCGACGCCGGTATCACCGCTCTGATCCATTTGCCGCCCGAGCTTCTCGCCGAGGCACCGGCTCCGTTTGCCCCCGCGATTCGTAGCGCACCGTTGCGGGTACCCACAACAAAAGACACGCTTGTGAACCCGATTGTGAAGCCTCTTGGGCAAGCGCCAACGGAGGCAAGTGAAGCCCAGCTTCCTCGCCGTGCCCGAGGCACTCACTTGGTGCCCGGCGCGATTCCGATAGAGAAACCAATTCAACGAGCGCCGCTCGACCCGGACGTAGTCCGGGCCCGGCTATCGCGATTTGCCAGCGGTGTGGCGGCGGCCAATCGCGACTATGCCTTGACTCCCAGGGAGGTACCAGATCAATGACAGACGGCAAAGGCAACGAGCCCGGCAGGCTTGACTTTCTGCTGACCCGCTTCGCAGAACACGTGCCCGAGGTGGATCATGTGCTGGCGGTTTCCGTTGACGGCCTTGCCATCGCGGCGTCCGAAGGCCTGCCGCGAG
>DPJL01000490.1 GCA_003543035.1 Micromonosporaceae bacterium
TCGGCCGGGCTGTGATCTATCGGTGTGATGACCTCGGGCAATGGTGTGGGCACCAGTTGAGTATGAATTAATGGCCTCATGCGTGATCTGATGCCACAGCCTCCCGCCACCCTGCTGCCCGTCGACCCCGCCGCTGGCCTGCTGGACGCCGGTCAGGATCCGGAAAAGGTCGCCGCAGCTCACCCCACCAGCAGTGCCGCATGGGCCGCTCTCGCGCAGCGTGCGCTCGCCCAGGATGAGGTAATCACGGCCTACGCCTTTGCCCGCACCGGCTATCACCGTGGCCTTGATCAGCTGCGCCGGGCGGGTTGGAAGGGCTCCGGCCCTATTCCGTGGTCACATGAGCCAAACCGTGGCTTCCTTCGCTGCCTGCACTCCTTGTCGTTGGCTGCTGCCGCGATCGGCGAGGCCGATGAAGCCGCCCGCTGTGCGCAGTTCATCCGCGACAGCGACCCTTCTGCCGCCGACGCCCTCGCCTGATAGGGCACGGCCGGCACCCAGGATGCCTTCCTTTGCATGCAGGGTCATCAATGTTGGCCTGATGCTGCTGCTGGGATATGTAGCCTCGAGATCAGGTGAATCATGGGGGGGTGCCATGGCCAACGTGTCGAACTACTCCGCATCGTATGAAGGCGCGTTCCTTCAGCCCGGCCAGCAGCATGGGTGGTGGATGACGCACTCGAATTGGGAGCGGCTGCTCGCGAACTTCCAGGTGAACGTCTCGGCGCACCCGTGGGTCTTCGCGGCGCACACGCCGCCGCCCCCTCAGGAGCTAATGGTGACCGACCTCCGGTCGCACATCAACACGAGCGGCGGGCGCGTTCTCTACTTCAACGTCCGCAACACCGGCCCGAACCCGGTGAGGGTCTACATCGTCTGCTTCAGCTTCATCACCGATTAGGAGGCGAGCGAGGATGCGGCTCTTTGCGCACACCTGGCCCGATGGTTCCGTGGAGGCGTTCATCGCCGTGCCCGATGGAGACGCGATGGCGATGGCGATGCCGCCTGCGGGCGCTCAGCTCTGTGAGATCACCGAGCACGACCTCACAGCGGAAAATTTCGATTTCGAGCGCCTCGCCCGCATGCGCGACGAGTACACGGTCGATCTGACACCAGGCACAGGAAGGCTGATCCGGCGGGGATCAGAAAAGGCTCCGTAGAAGGTTTAGAGGCCCTCGGCGACAGCGGCGGCGATGGCCAGCCAGGCATCCTGGGAGTCGGCGGACAGACGGGCATAGTCGATCGGCTCGCCGGAGTCGAGCATCCGCTCGTAGGGAGCGATGAGGACGGCCCGGGTGCGGGCGGCGAAGTGCCGCTCGATCGCCGGGATGTCCAGCTCCTTGCGCGAGGGCGGCAGCGAAACGATCGAAACCGCTTGGCGCACAAGGCGTTGCCGGCCGCTCTGCTCCAGGTGGTCGAGCATTCGCGCGGCTGTCTCAGCCGAGTCGTTACGGGCCGACATCGTGACGACCAGCTGGTCGGTGGCATCGATGGCCGCCTGCCAGTTCTCCGCGCGGACATTGTTCCCGGTGTCCACCATGATCAGCTTGTAGAAGCGGCTGACCACCTCGCGGATCTCCGCGAAAGCTTCGGCGGTGAGCATCTCGCCCGCGGTGGCCGACTCGTCCGAGGCGAGCACCTCGAACATCCCGTCGCCCTGCGCCCGCACATATTGCGAAAGGTCGCCGACGCGGCTGTTCACACCCTGGAACTGGTGCAGGTCTCGCATCAGATCGCGCACGGTGCGCGAGTGGAAGTCTTGCTGCGAACGCATTCCCAGCGTTCCCTGGGTCTCGTTGTTGTCCCACGCCAGCACATATCCGCCGCGCTTGCGGCCAAATGTCATCGCCAGCAGCAGCACGGCACACGTCTTGCCCGCGCCACCCTTCGGGTTGACCACGGTGATCTGCCGCAGCCCGCCGAAGTTGCGCCGCACCAGATCGGTCTGCCGCCTGAGCTCCTGCTCCCGCTGCCCCGGGCTTATGCTGACCAGACCGAAGGTGGTCTTGCGCAGAGCGGCCTGCAAACCCATGTGCGCCACCGGATCCGCCGGTCGCTGCGCCCGGCGGCGAGCGAATTCCTCAGCGGTCGGCAGGTAAACCTCTTCGCTCGCCGGGACCACTGGCGTAGGCGGCGGGGTAACCCTAGGCGCTGCCGGAGCGGAAGGCGCGGGTGGTGCGACCGGTGCCACCGGGGTGGTCGGTTGCGGCACCGGCCAAACCGCCGGCCGACTCTGCAAAGTGGACGGTGGTGGCGGAGGCGCACCGGGCGCGGGCGGGGGTGTGATCTGGTCTGGCGAAAGTGAAGGCGGAGCCGGGCTGACCGGCTTGACCGGGATCGGCGGAGTATGCGGCGCAACCGGAATCGGCTGGGTGGTGGTCAGCGGCACGGCCGGTTGCTGGCGCGGCGGCGGAGGCGGTGGCAGACCCGCACCCGCGTCCTTGCCGGACGGATCGACCCAGGAAGTTCCCGCCTGTCTCGTGGGCAGGCCGGAGGACGACGCGGCTTCGCCATTGGATGCAAGTGGCTTCGGGCCCGCCATCGGAATGCCTGCCTGCGGTCCGGCTACCGGCAGGGGAACTCCGGCCACCGGGGTGGATGGCACAGAGGCCGAGGCCCGGGCGGTCTTTGGCTTGGCGTCGTCACCCGCCGGCCCGGCGATTTCGTCAGGCGGCCACTCGAATTCCGTCATGGTTCATTCCTCCCGGAGGCAGTGTAGACGGACCAGGCCCCTGGTTCGATCCACCATGATCTTTTCCGGGTCAACGTTCCGGCCACGCCATCGTCGAGGTAGGGCAGCTCGGTTTCGTGAGGGGTGACAGCGACGGCGCGTCCGCGAGCTCGGCGTACCTCATAACGCAGCCGTTGCTTCCCGAAGAGGGGCTTGTGCGCGACGGGCACCGCGATCGCGACGTCGATCAGGCCGTCGCTGGGATCAGCGGCGGTGACCAGTGGTAAGCCGTCCAGGGTGGCTGTTCCGCCGGCGTTGGCCACGCTCAGCGCCACGATCGGATCACTGCCCTGACTGAGCACCGCGTCATCCACCTCTATCCGACCCCGCCACGCCAGGGGTGTCCCGTGATCGTCGGTCGCACCCAGCAGTACCCCGTCCAGGGTCACCGAACCACCGTCGTGCCGCAGCAGGTCGAGCTTGCGGCGCGCGTCCCCGAGCACGGCCGCGGCCACTTCGGCAGGAGTCCGCGGCAGCCCCAGCTGTGCGGCCAGATCGGCGGCTGTCCCCGCGTCGAGCGGAAGGATGCCGATGGCGGGCAGATCCGGCAGAGTCCGGTTGGCCGGCAGATCATTGGGGCGCTTGGACGGCGGTGGAGCATACCGGCGCACCAATCGCCGCATCACATGCCGGAGTTGGCCGTCGCTTTCCACCGCCACGACCAGTCGCGTCTTCATATCGGCGTCGGGGAAGACTAGGCCGTCCGGCCGAGGCGGGCCGTCCAACCGGCCGAGCACCTCATCGATCTCAAGGTCCGAACCCGCGACAAAGGTCTCCACCCGGGCGCCCGCCTCACGCAGGGCATCCGCGCAGTGCAGCACCGGGACGCGGCGTCCGCATTCATCGCCGTCGACCAGGCTCAATATGAGTACGTCGTGCACTCCGGACTCTCCTCGCTGTTAGCCTGACAACCTTGGTGGCACCTTTTTCTTTTGGTGCCCGCCAGGAAGGCGAAAAGGATGCCAGCGATAGTGCTCCTCGGCGCCCAGTGGGGCGACGAGGGCAAAGGCAAGGTTACCGACCTGCTCGGATCACGGGTGGACTACGTCGTCCGCTTCTCCGGCGGCAATAACGCCGGGCACACCGTGGTGACCCCCGACGGGCAGAAGTTTGCGCTGCACCTGATGCCAAGCGGAGCCCTTCACCCCAATGCCGAGATCGT
>DPJL01000278.1:0-168 GCA_003543035.1 Micromonosporaceae bacterium
GACGATGGCGTGTTCGGATAGGCGTGAGGAGGCGGTGGTGCGCCAAAACTCCTTCACCGTCTCCCGCATCGTCTCCGAGTCCGCCTCTTTCTGATCTTTGAATGGGTCGTCGATGATGAGCACGTCGACGGGCCGGCCGGTCAGGCCGGAGCCGATGCCGGCGGTGAT
>DPJL01000278.1:473-2948 GCA_003543035.1 Micromonosporaceae bacterium
CGGAGCCGATGCCGGCGGTGATGATGCCGCCGTCGTAGCCGTCGATCTGCCATTCGTTGGCGGCACCCGTGTCGGCGCGGATGGTCAGGCCGAGTTCGGGATGTTCGCGGATGTCGTTGCGGACGACGCGGCCCCACCGTCGGGCGAGCGCATCGGCGTAGGACACGATGGCGATGCGCAGGTCGGGGTTACGGACCAACACTTTTGTGGGCGTGAAACGTGATACCCGCTGACTTTTGCCCTCCTGCGGCGGCATGGTGAAGATGAACCACGGGTTGATGCCTTGTTCGGCGTCGACGACGCATTGGTCGAGGATGTCAAGCGCTGGCGTTTGCACCGTTCGTGGCTCGATGTGCCTTGCCAATTGACCCGGGGTGTCGAACGACCGACGGGCGTTCTCCAGGCGCAGCCGGCGTAGCAAGAGTTCCTTGGCCTCCGGCTCCCAGGCTTGCCATGAGGGTGTTGATCTCGTGGTCGACAGCGAGTCCACCGGACACCTCCAGTTGCTTCTTCACCGGGGCGTAGATGCCGGTCAACTTCGCGCGATGGTCTGCGATCTTCAAAAGGCGGTCAATGGCGTCCAAGACCGGCTTATCGTCCTCGAGCGGCTCCTTAAACGAACCGTCCTCGTTCTTGATCAAATCTTGGCGTAGGGCGTCGACACTGTTCCAGCCACGCTTGGTGCCCTCATCGGCGGAGATACCCATGTAGACGATCACGCCCTGATTCACCACGAAATGGCGGGCCCGCAACACCTTCCATGCGGCAGCCTCCAACTGGTCAAGCTTCTCCAGCTCGATTTGCACGTGGACGTCTGCGGCCTCGTTGTGTTCGGCCACCCGCGCCCGGTAGCCCTTCAAGATGTCGGCGCCGACAGCCTGCCTCGAGTTGTACGGGCGCGGCTCCCAATCCTCCTCACGCGAAATGCGCGCAATGTCGTCATAGGTGTGGCCGGTCGATGCCAACTTCAAGGCACGGGTCCGACGATCGGTGAAGGACGCCTTCTGCGCTGTGGTGTGTTTCGCCATGTCAAACCGCCCTTGAAGTCAATCTTCTACTTCACGATGTTGGCACGTGTGTTCGAGAACGTGCTAAGGCGGGCTTGAGCAGTCGCCCGCGGATCTCGTCGCGCTGGGCGGCTAGCTCTTTGATGCGTTGACGCCATTCGGGTGTTGGCCTGACCGTGCTGGTATAGGTGGTGGCCCAGTGGTCCCATGCCTGGTGGCAGGCCTTGTCCTTGTCGGAGTCGTCGGAGCTGCCGGTCCAGCCGTAGATGGTGCACACAGTTTCGGCTGCTTCGAGCCGCTGTTTCAGCTGGTCGAGTTCGCTCGCCATCTTGGCGACGCGGCGTACTGCTTCGGATTCCGTGCTTTCGACCGGGTCACCGTCGGGTGTCCAGCGGACGAGCATGTCTGCGGCTGCTTCGCACTGGTCGAGTAGTTCGGTGATGTCGGTGGGTGTGGTCATGGTCGGACTCCTAGATCAGGTTTGACGATGGTCTTTTGGGCGCGCCTTCGTTGATCGCGGATATACCGCGCGAGAACCCTCGCGGCCTTGCGTTCTGCTCGCGTCTTTCCGAGCGCGTACCAGGGGCCGTACCAGACGCCGTACCCAGACGCCGCCATTGGGTGTTCGGGCGCGAACAGGTCGTCGTGGATGACGATGTGATAGGTCCAGCGTCCGGCTTGCGTTATCTCGGCATAGGGTTGGTTGTCCACTTGGGAGTCTTCGCCGCTCATGGCCGGTTACTCGCCGGTAGGGGTGCCAGGATTTCCGGGGAAACACTCGGTTCGGGGTCGCCAGGCACTCGGCCTGCCGGGTCGACTTCGTGCTCTTCCGCCGGATTGGAGCAGCGCCAGCAGTCGTCGGTGGTGTTGGGTTCGAGAATGAATGCGTGGGGGTTCAGGCGGCAGGTGTGGCAGAGGTCGATGGTGCCGTCGGTCCACCACTCGGATTCTTCGGCTTCCCAGCGTGCGCTTTGGCCGTCGGGGTGGTGTGGCGTGTAGTCGCCGTTCTCGAACTCGGTCTTGCAGTCGTCGCAGTGGACGGTGTAGCAGGTCTCCGTCTTGATCATTGGGGTTTTGCTCCTTCGTGTTGGCTGGCCTCGCGCAGCAGCATTGACACTGTCGAAATGCCCAGCTCGACTTCGATGGCGAGGTGGGTCATGCCTTCCGCCTTCATCTGCGCCACCTTGGCGGCGAGCGCTGCACGTTCTGTTGTTCCCTTGCGTGGCAGCGGGTTCGGCTTGTCTTCGGGCGCGTGGTCGGCGTCGGTGCGGTAGACGGTGCCACGCCGCTCGTCGCCGATGGTGTGGATGGCGGCGCGGGCATCGTCTTCACCACGCTTCTGCCGCTGGTTGCCTTTCCAGAGCGCGGCACTGGCGTTTCGGCCTTGCCGACAGATCGGAAGAGCGGCGTGTAGGGAAAGCGTGTCCCAGCAGTGTAGATGTTGGTGGTCGGCGTGCTCTTAAAAAAA
>DPJL01000060.1 GCA_003543035.1 Micromonosporaceae bacterium
CGGGAGTGACCGTCATCGAGGAATGGCAGGACGCCGCGGACGACAGTGACCCGCATCGGCTCTTGCTCGTCGACGACGCGCACCTGCTCGAGGTGCAACGCCTGCAAGAGCTTCGGCGTCTGGTCGAGGCGCGGCGTTGCCGGCTGGCGGTGACCTACCGGCCGTGGCCTCGACCCGCCGCCCTGGTCGAGTTGACCGATGCGTTGAAACGGCACGGCCCGCCACTGATCCTCGGGCCGTTCAATGAGGCACAGACCGCGGCCTATCTGACCGCGGCAATCGGTGCAGAGGCAACACCGGCGAGGGCACGGTTCGTCCACACGCAGACCGGCGGAGTCCCCCGGCACGTCGAGCGACTGGCCAGAAGCTTTGAGGGACAATGGGATCGCGTGCCCACCTCGGCGCTACTCCCCTTCAGCGCGGATCTCGACGAGCTCGGCATCGACGGTCAAAGACTCCTCCTGGCCGCGGTCGGCGGAGTTGAACTCCCGGTGGACGTGCTCGGCATCCTGCTCTCCCGGGAGCCTCGCGAGGTCGGTGAACTTCTGGCAAAGGTCCGGGCAACCGGACTTCTGGGGCAGGACAACGGGTTGACGCCGATTGTCCGGCAAGCGGTCGCGTCACTCAGCTCGGCCGCCTACCGCGAGGGAGTTTGGCAACGCTTGGCGGAGCTACACCTTCAACGCGGAGGTGCCGCACTGCCGCTGGCTCGTTCCTTGCACAGCACCGGGATCCGGGGCGGATACCTGGCCATGGCATTCGAGGCGGCAGCCAACGAAGCATTGGCTGATGAGCCCGCACTCGCGGCGGAGCTCTTCGCCGCGGCCGCAGCCGGTGGCAGGCCTACGACGGCACGGCACGCGCAGGCGGCTGCCCTCTCCGGGGACCTTGACTCCGCACTTCGGCTGTCGGATCGGTTGGTAGCCAACGAAGATTCGCCGGACCGGGCCGAAGGCGCCACCGTGGGCGCGACCGCATTGGCCCATCGCGGCCAGCTCGGCCGCAGCGCCGAGCTCTACCGATGGTCGGGCACTGCGTCTTCGGCCGCGTTCGCCGCGATCGCCGCAGCCGCGACCGGCCAAGCCGACGAGCTGGAACGATTTCTGGACCAGCCGCCGTCCGGACGCGCGCCAACTCTGCTCGCAAGTGCCTCAGTGCTGATGGGACGTGGGGTCCGGGAAACCCTTACCGGTCAACCGACTGCGGCTCTGTCCGCATTCGTCCAGGCTTCCGCTCTGCTCGAGCCGGCCGGACAGACAGTGCTCCTGCCGGACAGTCCGGCGGCGTTGGCAGCATTGGTGGCACTGCACTCCGGCGAGTTCGACATCGGGGAATCGGTACTCGATGATGCCGTTGCCTCCGGTCTTGGAGCCGCATTGATGTCGAGTCGGCACCGATTGTTGCAGGCGTGGATTCCCATGGTGCGCGGTAAAACCGCTGCGGCAGCGGAATATCTGGCTGCCGCGACAAGCGAGGCGCGACAGCTCGAGTCCCGCGATCTACTCTTCGCCACAGCTCTTGAGGTTGGCATCGCGCGCCGCAGTAGCGATCTGCCCGGACTGCAGCGAAGTTGGGGACGGGCCCGCGAAGCGATCGTGCGGCATCCCGTGGATCTGTTCACCCTGCTGCCGTTGGGCGAATTCGCGATCGCCGCGGCCCGCCTCGGCGAGCTCAATCGGTTGCAGATGCACCTGCGCGAAGCTCGCCTCCTGCTAGACCGGCTGGGCAATCCAGCACTATGGGCCACTCCTTGGCATTGGAGCGCTTTGCATGCCGCGATCATCATGGAAGAACCGACAGTCGCCGATGAACACGTCGCCGCATTGGTGGCAGCCCGGCAGACCCGCTTCGGGTCGGCCGTCGCCGCAGCCGCCGAAAGCTGGCTCGAGATTCTGCGCGGGGTGGTCGATCCAGCCCGAGTGGAGACCGCGGCGCGCGGCTTGCACCACATTGGAATGTCGTGGGATGGCGCTCGCCTTGCTGGGCAGGCGGCGATCCGGACATCGGACCGCAAAGCGATGACAGCCCTGCTGGATTGCGCCCGAATGCTCCAGGGAAGGCCGGCTCAGACCGGGCACGTGAACGATGCGATCACCGTTCCCAATGAGAGCAGGCTCAGCGATCGGGAGCAGGAGGTCGCGGAGTTGGTGCTCGGCGGCCTTACCTACAAACAGATCGCCGATCAGCTCTTCATCTCCGCGAAGACGGTGGAGCATCATGTCGCACGCATGCGGCAGCGGCTGAATTGCGCCAGCCGAAGCGAATTGCTCGCCAAGCTGAGGTCGATGGCCGCCCCACGCTCCAGTGCGGAGCAACCCCGGGTGCCGTGGCCGCGACGCCCCACCCCCTGAAATCCTTGCTATGGCGCGGGTATATTCCCGGTTTCGGCCGCTGTCGCTGCGGGTGCCTCCACCTTCTGCAGGCCCGACTTGGCTGACATTCTCCGCTGGGCGTAGGTCGCCAGTCTCGACAACCCATAGTTGATGGTGATGAAGATGAGGCCGATCACCACATACAGCTGGATTGGGTTGTGCAGGAACTGAATGATCTGCTGCGCAATAGCCAGCGTGTCCTCGTAGGTGATGATGAAGCCCAGCGAGGTGTCCTTGAGGATCACCACCAGCTGGCTGATCAGCGCCGGCAACATGACCCGGAATGCCTGCGGCAGTTGGACCAGGCGCACGGCCTGGCCCGGCATCAACCCGATCGAATCGGCCGCCTCCCGTTGCCCCGGTGGCAATCCGTCCATTCCGGAACGGATGATTTCCGCGATGACCACGCCGTTGTAGATGGTGAGACCGATCACCAAGGGCCACAACGGATTGGAGATGCCGGACAGCCGCCACGCGAAGAAGATGGTCACCAGCACCGGCAGGCCCCGGAAGACCTCGATGCAGGCTCGGGTGATCACGTCGAGCGTGGCGTTCAACCCGCGCACGAGCAACGCAACCGGCTTTGGTAGGCCCCTCCAGCGACGCTTCTTCAGTGAACGAAGCTGCAACCTAAGCAGGGCAAGCAAAGTGCCGAAGACCAGCGAGCTGATAATCGCCAGCACTGCCGCTTGAAGCGTAGCCATGAACCCCGTGAAAATCCGGTCCCACACCTGTGAGAAAAACGGATTGCCGGGATCGATCAGCGGGCCCCACTTCTCCATCGACAGTTGGCCGCGAGCTTTCAAGGGCCGATAAACAAAGAAGTATGCTCCGATGAGTACCAGGAGAGCCATCCCGATGCTGGCAACGGAAACCCGTCGCCGGGCGATCGGGCCAGGGGCATCGTAGAGAACCGAAGCCTGATCACTCATGCCATGGCCTCGTTCCTTCGGCCATGACCGGCGGCGTTTGCATGAGCGAATCCCACCTCATGATGAGCTCGACAAGCTCGCTCATGGTGTCACCGTCCGCGTCTTCTCAAGCCGATCGAGGAGCAGGCCAAGCGGCACAGTCAGGATTAGATACCCGATCGAGATGCCGATGAAGACGGGGACGATGGGGTACCCGCCGGCTGAAGTCAAAGCCTGCCCGCTGCTGAAAAGCTCGCCCGTGACGCCGAAGGCCCCGGCCAGCGCCGAATTCTTGATCATTGCGATGATGACGCTGCCAAGCGGGACGACGGATGCCTTTCGGGCCTGTGGCAGCACGATGAGGCGCAGATTCTGGATGAACGTCAGGCCGATCGACCGGGCGGCTTCGGCCTGTCCGGGAGAGACTGCGTTCACCCCGGAACGGATGGCCTCGCAGACAAACGCCGCGGTGTAGACGCTGAGCGCGACGATGGCGAAGCGGAAGAACGGCAGCTCGGCACCGAGCCGGTCGAATATCGAGGAAAGCCCGGGAATCTTCAGGATGTCCGCATTGGGCGCACCCAGCTCCGAGAACGCCGCGAAGGTCAGGAAGAAGACGATCGTCAAGGGCAGGTTGCGAAAGATCGTCACATAGCTCGTGCCGAGCCAGCGCAGGATAGGGATCGGTGAAATCCGCAGCACGGCGACGAAGGTGCCGATGATCAGCGCCCCCGTCGCCGCCAATATGCAGATCTGAATCGTGACCAGAAACCCGTCGATGAAGACAGCACGGTTTTCGATCAGCACATCCATTTCAGTACCGGTTGACAGGCGGTCCGGCCGGCACGTTCGGGTCGAACTTGCCCGCGGTATCGCTCCACGCCTTGGCATACCGGCCATCGGCGTAGATCTTCTCGAGTGTGTCGTTGATGAAGGCGCGGAACTTGGTGTCGCCCTTCTTCACGCCGATGCCGTAGGGCTCATCGGTGAACTTGGCACCGGCCAGCTTGTATGCGCCGTTGCCGCCCGCGATGTACCCCAGCAGGATGACGTTGTCCGTGGTCACGGCGTCCACCTGCTTGTTCTTCAGTGCGTCCACACACTTGGTGTAGACATCGAAGAGCACGAGCTGCGTGCTCTCATCCTTGACGTACTGTTTGATGTTGTTACCCGGCGTCGAACCCTGCACCGAGCAGACCTTCTTGTCACCGGCCTTGAACGTGTCCGGCCCGGTGATCGAGTTGTCGTCGGAGCGCACCATCAGGGCCTGGCCGGCGACGTAGTACGGTCCGGCGAAGTCGACCCTTTCCTTGCGCTTGTCGTTGATGGTGTACGTAGCCACCACCATGTCGACATCGCCCTTCTCGATGACCTCTTCACGGACGGCCGAAGGCGCTTCGGTCCACTCGATCTTGTCCGCCGGGATGCCGAGCTCGCCCGCGATGATCTTCCCGACTTCGACGTCGAAGCCCTGCGGCTTGCCGTCCAGGCCCTTCTGACCGAAACCGGGCTGGTCGTACTTGGTACCAATCTTAATTTTCTGGGCTTTGGAAAGCCGCTCCATAGTGGTGCCGGCCTCGAACGTCTTGCCCTCGCCCGGAGTCGACCCGCCGTCTTGGCCGCAAGCGGCCACCCCCATCGCGAGCGCCGCCGTGGCGACGATCGCTGCTAAATGCTTCCCCCGCATTATCTTTCTCCTCTATCAGTGCAGAACCTTCGACAGGAAGTCCCGGGCACGCTCGCTGCGCGGGTTGGCGAAGAACTCGGCCGGCGGCGCTTGTTCCACCAATTCGCCGTCCGCCATGAAGACAACCCGTTTGGCGGCATGCCGGGCGAAACCCATTTCGTGGGTCACTACGATCATTGTCATACCTTCGGCGGCCAGGGAGGTCATGACTTCGAGTACCTCGCCCACCATCTCCGGGTCCAGGGCACTGGTCGGCTCGTCGAAGAGCATCGCCTTGGGCTGCATGGCCAGGGCGCGGGCGATCGCGGCGCGCTGCTGCTGCCCGCCGGAGAGCTGAGCCGGAAGCTTTTCCGCCTGATTGGCGATGCCCACCCGGTCCAGCA
>DPJL01000328.1 GCA_003543035.1 Micromonosporaceae bacterium
TCGCCGCGATCGCCGCGGCCAGCCGCAGCGAATTCCTGATGGTCGGCGGCGCCGGGTCGAAGAAGGCAATCGAGGACATCGCGGCCGACAAGACGGTGCTGAAGGCGACCGTCACCTACAGCCCGTCGATGGCCTCGTCCGCGATCGCGTTGGCTCGCCTCATCGGCCAGAGCAAGGGTATGGCCGATCTGGTAGAGCTCCAGGTGCCGAAGGAGATCATCCTCGCTTCGGAGACCATCACCAAGGACAACGCGAGCAACTACTTGAAGCTCGGGTTCTAACATGCTGGATCTTCGGGTAGGCATGGTCGGATACGCGTTCATGGGCGCGGCGCACTCGCAGGCGTGGCGCACCGTGAACCGCGTCTTCGATCTGCCGGTGCAGGTAAAGATGGCTTCGGTCTGTGGCCGCGACGCAACCTCGGTCGCAGCCGCCGCGCATCGGCTCGGCTGGGATTCTTTCACCACCGACTGGCGGTCGCTGGTGGACCGGGACGACATCGATGTCATCGACATCTGCACGCCCGGAGACAGCCATGCCGAGATCGCGATAGCGGCGCTGGCCGCCGGAAAACACGTTCTCTGTGAGAAGCCGCTCGCCAATTCGGTCGAGGAAGCCAGGAGCATGGTCGCTGCCGCCGCTGCAGCCGGCACCACCGCCATGTGTGGCTTTAATTATCGGCGGGTACCGGCAGCGACACTCATGCGCCAATTTGTGGAGCAGGGCAGGATCGGCGTCGTCCGCCACGTCCGCGCGGTCTATCTGCAGGACTGGATCGTCGATCCCGCCTTCCCCCTGGTATGGCGGCTGCAACGGGACCGCGCGGGCTCAGGCGCGCTAGGCGACATCGGCGCTCACATCGTGGATCTGACCCAGTACATCACGGGACAACAGATCACCGGGGTGAGCGCGGTGACCGAGACGTTCATCAAGGAGCGCCCGCTGCCGTCCTCGGCCAGCGGGCTCGCCGCGAGCGGAAACGGCTCTACCACAGGGCCGGTGACCGTTGACGATGCCGCTCTGTTCCTCGCCCGGCTAGGTGGGGGAGCGATCGCCACGTATGAGGCAACCCGCTTCGCCACCGGTCGCAAGAACGCACTGCGCATCGAGGTGAACGGCTCGCTCGGGTCGCTTGTCTTCGATCTGGAGCGCCTCAACGAGCTGGAGTTCTACGACGCCACCAAGGCGGGCGGGGAGCAGGGCTTCAGCCGCATCCTCGTGACCGAGCCCTCACACCCCTATATGAAGGCATGGTGGCCGCCCGGCCACATCATCGGCTACGAGCACTCCTTTACTCACCAAGCACGTGACTTTGTGAACGCCATCGCTACCGGCACCGAGCCCGCACCGTCCTTTTCGGACGCTCTACAGGTGCAGCTGGTGCTCGAGGCGGTGCAGAGATCGGCGGAGACCGGATCCACCTGGACTGAGGTGGCACCGATCCTGGCCGAAGTAAGGACGTAACCCCACCCCACGGCATCAGGCGCGGCGGCGCGCGCCCTTGCCTGGCTTCGCCCAGTCAGGAAGGGGATCCATGTTAAAGGCAAAGGCAATTGGCTCAACGCTGTTGCTGGCGGTCACCACCGGCGCAATGGCTCTTCTGCCGGCCGCTACCGCGGTGGCAGCGATCGACCCTGCCGACTATCAGCAGATCGAGATGGCCCGCGGCGTCGCCGAAGTCGGCGAACCGATCTCGCTGGCGATCCTGCCGGACAACTCGGTGCTGCACACCGCTCGCAGCGGGCACCTTCGGCGCACCGACAACGCCGGGAGCACCACGCTGATCGGCACCATTGCCGTCTACTCCCACGACGAAGAAGGTTTGCAAGGAGTCGGGGTCGACCCCGGCTTTGCGAGCAACCGCTTCATCTACCTGTACTTCGCACCGCCTTTGTCCACGCCCGCCGGCGACGCCCCCGCGACCGGCTCTGACTTCTCGGCTTGGCAGGGCGTGAACCGCTTGGCCCGCTTCACCCTCAACGCCGACTGGACCGTGAACATGGCCAGTCAGCGCACCATCCTCGACGTCCCGGCGGATCGCGGAATCTGCTGCCACGTCGGCGGGGACATCGACTTCGACGCCGCGGGCAATCTCTACCTGTCCACGGGTGACGACACGAATCCGTTCGACTCGGCTGGGTACTCGCCGATCGACGAACGGACCAACCGCAACCCGGCGTATGACGCCCAGCGAAGCGCGGCCAACACCAACGATCTGCGCGGAAAAGTCTTGCGCATCAAGGTGAACGCCGACGGCTCCTACAGCATCCCGGCGGGCAACATGTTCGCCCCGGGCACTGCTCGCACGCGGGCAGAGATCTACGCGATGGGCTTCCGCAACCCGTTCCGGATGAGCGTGGACAAGGCGACCGGGCATATCTGGCTCGGCGACTACGGTCCCGACGCGGGTAGCACGAATCCGAGCCGAGGCCCAGGCGGGCAGGTCGAGTTCAATCGGATCACTTCGCCCGGCAACTATGGCTGGCCCTACTGCACCGGCACGAACACCTCCACCGAGACCTACAACGAGTGGAACTTCGCCACCAACTCGACCGGGCCGAAGTTCAACTGCACCGGTGGGCCGGCCAACAACTCCTTCCGTAACACCGGTTTGGCCACCTTGCCCGGTGCCCGGGCGAGCTGGATCCGGTACGGAGGAGACGCGGGTTCACCGCCCGAGTTCGGGTCCGGATCCGAGTCGCCGATGGGTGGCCCGGTGTACCGGTACAACGCCGCCAACCCGTCGACAGTGAAGTTTCCGGCCGCTTTCGACGGTCACTTCTTCGCCGGTGAATTCGGCCGCGGCTGGGTGAAGGACATCGCGGTCAACGGCGACGGCACTCCTGGCCTCATCCAGAACTTCCCGTGGACCGGCAAGCAGATCATCGACCTCGCGTTCGGCCCCAACGGCGCGCTCTACATCCTCGATTACGGCACCGGATACTTCAACGGCGACCACAACTCGGCGCTCTACCGCATCGAATACATCGCCGGATCCAACCGCGCGCCCACCGCTCGCGCGAGCGCTAACAAGACCTCAGGACTGGCCCCGCTCGCGGTGACCTTCTCGTCCGCCGGATCGTCCGACCCGGAGGGCGGAACACTAACCTACGCATGGGCTTTCGGCGACGGCGGCACCTCGACCGCAGCCAACCCCTCGCACACCTATTCAGGCAACGGGGTCTACACCGCGACACTGACAGTGCGAGACAACGCTGGAGCGACAGGATCGGCGAGTGTCATCGTCACAGTGGGCAACACGGCTCCCACGGTCACCATTCAGTTGCCGGGCAACGGTCAGCTCTTCTCTTTCGGTGACACCGTACCGTTCCAGGTCACCGTCACCGATCCGGAGGACGGGACGATCGACTGCGCAAGGGTCAAGATGACCTACATCCTGGGTCATGACAGTCACGGGCATCCGGTCACCTCGAAGAGCGGTTGCAGCGGAACGATTGTCGTCCCGGCCGACGGCGAACACGATGACGCCGCGAACATCTTCGGCGTCTGGGACGCGGAGTACACCGACAACGGTGCGAACGGACAACCCGCGTTGACCACCCACACCCAGCACATCACGCAACCTAAACACCGCCAGGCGGAGCACTACACGTCGTCGTCGGGCGTCAACAAGTTCGCCAAGGCGCCCGCTGAAGGCGGATACACGGTTGGCGACATCCACAACGGGGACTGGATCGCCTTCAGCCCGTACCGAATCGGCAATGCCACGTCGTTCACTGCCAGGGTTTCGTCGGCGGGAGTCGGTGGCACGCTTCAGGTGCGAGCCGGATCGGCCACCGGAACCGTGCTCGGGTCGGCAACGGTTCCGGTGACAGGAGGATGGGACGTCTTCACCAACGTGACCGGTCCGCTCGCTGGTGCGCCGAGCGGAACGACGACGCTCTATCTCACCTTCTCGGGCACAGCCGGTGCGCTGTATGACGTCGATGCCTTCTCCTTCAACACCGGGACTACACCAGGCACCGGGCCAATCGTCGGCCTGGCCGGCAAGTGCCTTGACGTGAGTAACGGCGGCACCGCCGATGGCACCAAGGTGCAGCTGTGGACGTGCAACGGCACGGCTTCGCAGCAGTGGACCCGCAACGGCCAGACCTGGCGGGCGTTGGGCAAGTGTCTCGACGTCTCCGGTGCCGGAACAGCCAACGGCACCAAGGTTCAGCTGTGGACGTGCAACGGCACCGCAGCGCAGAACTGGACTGCGGGCGCAAGCAACTCACAGGTCAATCCCAACTCAGGCAAGTGTCTGGACGTCTCTGGAAACAACTCCGCCGACGGCACCCAGGTACACATCTGGACCTGTCACGGCGGAGTCAACCAAAGTTGGAGCGTGCCATGAAACGTTTCCTAGCGGTTGCCCTCGCGGCTGCCCTGGTGACCATCCCCGCCCCGGCCTGCGCCGCGGACGCACCGTATGACGTGCTGGTCTTCAGCAAGACCGCCGGATTCCGGCACGACTCGATCGCCGTTGGCACCCAGGCGATCCGGGATCTGGGTGCGGCCAACAGCTTCACAGTGACCGCGACCGAGGACGCAAACGCTTTCACCACAGGCAATCTGGCGCAATATGAGGCCGTCGTCTTTCTCAACACGACCGGCGACGTGCTCAACGCGACCCAGCAGACCGCTTTCGAGTCCTACGTGCGGGGCGGCGGTGGGTACGTAGGAGTTCACGCCGCCGCCGACACCGAGTACGGCTGGGCTTGGTATGGCAACCTCGTCGGCGCCTACTTCGCCTCCCATCCGGCGATCCAGCAGGCGAACGTGAAGGTGGAGAACCGGGCGCACGCCGCGTCGGCACACCTGCCGCAAACCTGGACCCGCACCGACGAGTGGTACAACTACCAGACCAACGCCCGTTCCACGGCAAGGGTTCTGGCCACCCTGGACGAGTCGTCATACTCCGGCGGCTCGATGGGTGCGGACCACCCGCACTCGTGGTGCAAGGCCTATGATGGCGGCCGATCCTTCTACACCGGCGGCGGCCACACTCAAGCGTCGTACGGCGAAGCCAACTTCCGGGCGCACCTGCTCGGCGGGATCCGTTATGCGTCCGGCCGCAGCAAGGCCGACTGCCGTCCGGAGACCGGATACACGGTCCTCTACAACGGATCGACGAGCGGCTGGTCTCAGGCGGGCCCGGGATCCTTTGCGAACACTGACGCCACGTTGACCAGTACCGGTGGAATGGGCCTGTTCTGGTACAGCGCCAAGCAATACACCTCGTATTCAATGAAGCTCGATTGGAAGATGCCCGGTGACGACAACTCCGGTATCTTCATCGGCTTCCCGCCGTCAACCGATCCGTGGTCGGCCGTGAACAACGGCTACGAGATCCAGATCGACGCGACCGACGCCGCAGATCGCACGACGGGTGCGGTCTACACCTTCCAATCGGCCAACATCGCCGCTCGCGATGCCGCGCTGAACCCGCCCGGGGAATGGAACACCTTCGAGCTGTTGGTGGAAGGTGAACGGTTGCGGGTCTACCTCAACGGTTCGCTGATCAACGACTTCACGAACACCGTCGCCGCTCGCTCGCTCGCCGGGCACATCGGGATCCAGAACCATGGCGCTGGTGACGATGTCTCCTTCCGCAACGTCCGCATCAAGGAGCTGGGCGCGCCTCCGGTGGATCAGACGATCCAGGCGGAGCTCTTCAGCTCGGCCAGCGGCGTGCAGGCCTTCACCAAGGCTGGTGCCAATGGCGGGCAGACGCTCGGGTTCATCGATCCGGGTGACTGGTCCGCCTACAACGGCGTGAACCTCACGGGCGTAGCGACTTTCCGCGCCCGGGTGGTCTCCGGCGGTCCCGGTGGCACGATCCAGATCCGCACCGGGTCGACCACCGGCCCGATCCTCGGCTCGGTGGCGGTGCCGAACACCGGCGGCTGGAACACGTTTGCGAATGTGCAGACCAACCTGACCGGGGTGCCGCAGAGCACTCAAAACCTTTTCCTGACCTATACCGGTACTGGGACGGGCCTGTTCGATGTCGACGACTTCACGTTGGTGAAGGGCACGAGCACCGGTACCGGCCCGATTGTGGGCCTGGCGAACAAGTGTGTCGACGTGAGCAATGGTGGCACGGCGGATGGCACGAAGATCCAGCTGTGGACATGCGTCGGCAACGCGGCGCAGACGTGGACCCGCAACGGGCAGACCTGGCGGGCGTTGGGCAAGTGTCTCGACGTCTCCGGCAGCGGCACTGCCAACGGCACCAAGGTGCAGCTGTGGACCTGCAACGGGACCGCGGCACAGAATTGGTCCGCCGGGGCGAACAGCTCCCTGGTGAACCCGAATTCGGGCAAGTGTCTGGACGTTTCTGGCAACAACTCCGCCGACGGCACCCAGTTGCACATCTGGACCTGTCATGGTGGGGCCAACCAGCGCTGGACCACGCCTTAGAGACGTGGGAGAGCCGCCTCGCGCGTACGCCGACCGGGTGAGGCGGCTCTCCCGCCTAAACAGAAGATTAGGGGAAACCAATGGCACGACCCATCACCCTTTTCACCGGACAGTGGGCCGATCTTCCATTCGAGGAGGTCTGCCGGCTCGCCTCGGAGTGGGGCTACGACGGCTTGGAGATCGCCTGCTGGGGCGATCACTTCGACGTCTCGGCCGCACTCGGTGATCCCTCCTATGTGGAGCGCAAGCATGAGGTACTCGCCAAATATGGTCTTAAGGTTTGGGCCATCTCCAATCACCTCATCGGCCAGGCGGTCTGCGATCACCCCATAGACGAGCGGCACGAAGGGATTCTGCCCGCCCGGATCTGGGGCGACGGGTCGCCGGAAGGGGTGCGCCAGCGAGCGGCCGACGAAATGGCCGACACCGCAAGGGCCGCAGCCAAGTTGGGTGTCAGCACGGTCGTGGGCTTCACCGGATCGTCGATCTGGCATACCGTGGCCATGTTCCCACCGGTGCCGCAATCCATGGTGGACGCGGGATATGAGGACTTCGCCGCTCGGTGGAACCCGATCCTCGACGTCTTCGATGAGGTGGGCGTGCGGTTTGCGCATGAGGTGCACCCGAGCGAGATCGCCTATGACTACTACACCACCGTGCGAGCCCTGGAAGCGATTCGGCATCGCCCGGCCTTCGGACTGAACTGGGATCCGTCGCACATGGTGTGGCAGGGCATCGATCCGGCGAATTTCATCCTCGACTTCGCCGATCGTATCTACCACGTGGACTGCAAGGACACCAAGGTGCGCGTCGGTGATGGCCGCAGGGGAATTGTCTCCTCCCATCTGGCGTGGGCCGACATGCGGCGCGGCTGGGACTTCGTCTCCACCGGCCACGGCGACGTGCCATGGGAGGACTGCTTCCGTGCGCTCAACTCGATCGGTTACACCGGCCCGATCTCGATCGAGTGGGAGGATGCGGGGATGGATCGGTTGATCGGTGCGCCCGAGGCGCTGAGCTTTGTCCGCAAACTGGCCTTCGACGCTCCGGCGGCCGCCTTCGACGCCGCCTTCTCTTCGAATGCCGCTTGACCAACTGATCCGCAACGCTCCCATGCCGGCGGTAGGGGTGAGCGTTTTCGATCGAAGCTCGGTGCTGTTCAGTCAGGTCAGCGGGATCGCCGACCTGACCACAGGCCGGGCTGCCCGGCATGATGACTGGTGGGATCTGGCGAGCGTCACGAAGGTTTTGGTGACGCTTCCGGAAGCGTTGGAGCGGTTGGAGTTGGACCAGCCACTGGGCAGTTTGTGGGCCAGGGCAAGGGGTCAGCCCATCGGTGCGGCGACAGTGCGCCAGCTTTTGGCTCACAACGCCGGGCTGCCCGCCGTTGTGCCCTTCTATCTAAGGTCGACCTCACGGGAAGAGGTGGTGGCAAACGCGCTCGCGATCCCGCTTGAGCGCGAGCCCGGCGGTGAAGCTGTCTACAGCGACATCGGCTTCCTTCTCCTGGGCGAGCTGATCCAGGAGCTGACCGGAAAGACACTCTCGGATCTGGCCCGGAACCGCAGTGGATTGAAGTATGGCCCGCTACGCAGCTCGACTGTGGCGACCGAGGACTGTCCGTGGCGCGGGCGGCTGATCGTCGGCGAGGTGCATGACGAGAACGCCTCCGTGATGGGCGGCGTCGCAGGGCATGCGGGTGCATTCGGCACCCTTGATCTGGTCACCGACGCCGCTCGCGGGTGGCTTCGGGACGACGTTCACCCGTCGGCAAAGCGGTGCTGGGCAACGAATTCCGGTGGTGAGCAGTTTGGGCTCGGCTGGTGGCTGCCGCCGACGCGTGGCATCGGTGGCGCCAACCCCGGCCCCAACAGCTATGGATGCTCTGGTTTTGTTGGCAACCGGATCTGGCTTGAACCCGACCGCGGATACGGCGTCGTGATCCTCAGCAATCGCGTTCATCCCGTCCGGGGAGATCGCGGACCTTTTACTGCATGGTGCTCAAAAGTATTTAAAGCGGCAATGACCCTTGCCGATGTTTGAAGATGTAAATATGATGCGCTGAAGTTACAACTTTGTGCACGCGCTATCAGACTTTGCTTCAAACCTAGGCGGCCACCATGCGAAAAATGCTGCTCGTCCTCGTCATACTCATTGGCACGCTTGCCTTTCCGCAGCCGGCTCAGGCCGCCACGATCGGCAACGTCACCGGATTCACCCAGAATGGCAACACCTATACGATCAACGCCGGCACCTCCACGGTCCGCGTGATCTGGTCCAAGGTGGACATCTTCCGTATCTGGCTCGCGCCGAGCGGCACCTTCACCGATCCGGCCGGCACCGACATCGCCATCACCCAAAACTTCGGGAACGTAAGCACTACCTGGTCCGATGCCGGCACCTATTACCGCATCAACACCAGCGCGGTGACACTGCGGGTCTACAAGACGCCGCTCACCTTCCGCCTCTACAAGGCGGACAACAGCACGCTGATCTGGAGTGAGTCGACCGGTCTGACCTGGACGGGTACCAACGCCAGCCAGACCCTGACCCGAGGAAACACCGAGCAGTTCTACGGCACCGGTCTCCGGCTGGGTGACTGGGCACTGCGCGACAAGAGCGTGCCGATCAAAATCGACAACGCCTGGCGTGAGAACAACAATGCCAGCCCTGCCCCGTTCTTCATGAGCACCAACGGATACGGCATGGTCCGCAACACGTGGGCGCCCGGGCAGTACAACTTCCTGAGCCCGGTGTCGTTGACCCACAACGAAAGCCGCTTCGACGCCTTCTACTTCGCGGGCAACTCCCTCAAGGACGTCCTCAACCGCTACACCGACGTCACCGGAAAGCCCTTCATGGCACCGATCTGGGGATTCGAGCTCGGCAACGCCGACTGCTGGAACGCCTCCAACCCGGACTACACCGGTGACCACAACCGGGCGCGGCACCAGGTCACGCCGGATGTCGTCGGCTACGCGACCGACGCGCGCAACGCGGACATGCCCAGCGGCTGGTTCCTACCGAACGACGGCTACGGATGCAGCTATGTCAGCCTGCCGCAGACCGTGACCAACTTGCGCGCCAAGGGTTTCCAGACCGGGCTCTGGACCTCCACCGGACTGGCGAACATCAACTGGGAGGTCGGCACCGCGGGAAGCCGGGCGGTGAAGACCGATGTCGCCTGGATCGGCGGCGGGTACAAGAACGCCTTCAACGGGGTTCAGCAAGCCGTGAACGGGATCGAGAACAACTCGAACGCACGGCGCTTTGTGTGGACGGTTGACGGCTGGGCCGGTACCCAGAGAAATGCTGTCGTATGGACCGGTGACACCTATGGGACTTGGGCAGACATGCGCTGGCACGTGCCCGCGATCACCGGTGCCGGTCTGTCGGCCTTGAACTATGCCGCCGGAGACGTTGACGGGATCTACTCCGGCAGCCCGAAAACCTACGTGCGGGATCTGCAGTGGAAGGCGTTCACCCCGGCCTTCATGACGATGTCCGGTTGGGGCGCAACGAATCCGGCCAGCGGCTACCACGACAAGCAGCCGTGGCGCTATTCGGACCCGTACCTGTCCATCAACCGCAAGTACCTCAAGCTCAAGATGCGGCTCACGCCCTACATGTACACGATGAGCCGGGTGGCTCACGAGACCGGTGTGCCGTCGACCCGGGCGCTCGTCCTTGAGTACCCGAATGACCCAGTCGCACAAGGGAATCAGACCAGGGGCCAATTCATGGCCGGCGACTCGTTCCTTGTCGCACCAGTGGTCTCCGACACCACCGTCCGCGATGGGATCTATCTGCCCGCGGGGACGTGGACCGACTATTGGACCGGTCAGGTGTATCAGGGCCCGGGGACGCTGAATGGGTACAACGCACCGCTGGACACGTTGCCGCTCTTCGTCAAGGGTGGGGCGATCGTGCCGATGTGGCCGCAGATGAACTACGCGGGGGAGAAGCCCGTCACGCCGATCACGTTGGACCTCTATCCGCGTGGCAACTCGAGTTTCACGCTCTATGAGGACGACGGCCTCACCCGGTCCTACCAGACCGGTTCCTTTGCGAAGCAGCAGATCGACATGGCCGCCCCAACTTCCGGGACCGGCGATGTGACGGTCACCGTGGGCGCGAGCAACGGTTCGTTCACCGGCAAGCAGTCTTCGCGTGGCTACGAGGCCACCTTGCATACAGGTGCAGCAACGAGTGTGACGGTGGATGGCGTCACGCTGACTCGTCATACGACGCAGGCTGCCTACGATGCCGCCGCCACCGGCTGGTACCACGCCTCTGGTGTGCTCAAGGTGAAGACAGGTTCAAAGGCAACGAATGCAGCGTTCACGGTGAAGGCGTTCGGAGTTGCTCTGCCCGTCGCGACCCCGATCGGTGGTGGAGGCGGAACGATCCCGAAGACGAACTGGCAACTGGTGTACGCGGACAGCCAGGAGACGGTCAACGAGAACGGCGCCGCCGTCAACGCCTTCGACGGCAACACTTCCACCATGTGGCACACCAAGTGGTCCAGCCCGGTAGCCCAGCTGCCGCACGAGATCCAGATCGACCTTGGCGCGAGCTACAACGTGGACAGTCTGCGTTACCTGCCAAGGCAGGACGGCGGAACCAACGGCCGGATCGGTCAGTACGAGATCTATGTCAGCTCGTCCACCTCCAATTGGGGCACCGCCATCACGGGCACCTTCGATGACACGGCCACCGAGAAGACCGTTACCTTCCCGGCTCGCACAGGTAGGTATGTGCGACTACGGGCCATCACCGAAGCCGGAAACACCGGCCCGTGGACGTCCTGCGCCGAAATCACCCTCACAGGAGTCTTGTCTTGAGTCCGTTGAATAGACGTCAATTGCTGGGTGCGGCGGCGGCAACCGCTGCCGTCCCAGCATTGATCAAAGAGCTGCTGTCGGTCACCCCGGCTCAGGCCAGCACCATCGGCGACGTCGAACACGTGGTCATCTTCATGCAGGAGAACCGTTCGTTCGACCACTACTTCGGGTCGCTTCGGGGAGTGCGGGGCTTTGGCGACCCGACCGCAATCACCAATGTTTTCAAGCAGCCGGCCGGTTCAGGTACCCGTCTTCCCTGGCGCATGAACACCACCGCCACTAGCGGGCAATGCTCGGACGACCCCGATCACACTCGCACGGGTCTCACCACCGTGTGGAACAACGGCAAGCACGATCAGTGGGTCAACCGGATCGGCGCCCTGACCATGGGCCACTTCGTCCGGCAGGACATGGAGTTCTACTACGCGCTCGCAGACGCTTTTACCATCTGTGACAACAACTTCTGCTCGGTGATGGGGCCGACCAA
>DPJL01000327.1:0-11885 GCA_003543035.1 Micromonosporaceae bacterium
TGTCCATCGGGCAGATGTTGCGCGATGGAAAGGCAATGCGGCACGGCCGCGAGTTGGCGTGGAGCCAGGTGTTGATGGCCGCCAACACCCCGATGCTGTTGAAGGCGGCGATGGTCGATGGAAGGCCGGATCTCGGCGTGATGTCGGCCGGTCAGGTCGTTGGACTCATTGAGGATCTGCCCAGCTGTGCGGAGCTCATCGAGCGCATCATGGCCGAGGCAGCTGAGACTCTCGCTTCCCTGAAGGGTCTAGCCGACTGATGATGCTCAGCTCGGCGGGCGTGGCTTCACGCGTTGTGGGCACATCGTCGGGAATGGACAGTTTGAAGCCGGTGGCCTCGACGACCTCGTCGACCGTCACTCCCGGGTGTACCGAGCGCACCCGGATTTCGTGCGACGACGTCTGAAAGTCAAGCACCGCAAGGTTTGTCACCACGACCCGGATTTCATGAGCCCCACGGTCGTAACCGAGGCCGCACACCATGTCCACCGCTTCGACGAAGACCTTCGGCGAGTGCTTGGGAACGAAGTAACTTGTCGGGTGATTGATGGTGTTGCCGGGTGCGCCCCGGACGCCGAGTAGCTGCGATTTGGGTCGAGCCCAATCGCCTATGCATGAGATGTTCTGATTGCCGTAGCGGTCGATCTGGCTGGCGCCCATCATGACGTGCCGCCGTCCGCTGGCCACGACCGTGAAGACCGCGCGGTAGGGGAGCCACCCCTCAATCCGGTTGTCCTGTAACAGGTAGGCCTCGCCGTCGCTGAGCAATAGACCGGGTGAGAAAGTAGCGCGGGCAAGCTTGGCGCCGAGCGAAGGGATGAGTCCCATTGGGCTGGCGAGGATTTCGCCGTCGCCGCGCCAGGCCTCGGCACAAGCGACCACACAAACATCTGCCAAGGTCATGCGATCGCCGCCTGGTAGTCCGCCTCGGAGCCGGCGAGATACTTGGCTCGGAACTCCTCCCACGAGGATTCCGCGTACTCCTTTTGGAAGGCTTCGTCTCGGTCATAGTCGGGCACGCAACTCGTGAAGTGGGCGCCGTTGGGGGTTTCCACCACTCCGTCGACCATCATCCGGTTGACCAGAAAGGTTTGCGGCGGCCCGGTGAGCTCGGGGACAAGTTTCTCGCAGGAGAGGAAACGCTTGTCGGCCGCGAGAAGAAAGAGGTCGTCGAAATAGGGATCCGGCCCGAGGTACTGGCCGTTGCCGCGGGAGTCGGCCCGGTTGAGGTGGATCAGTGAGGCATCCAGCTTCAGGGCCGGCATGGCGACGAACTCTTCATCGTCGGGGTAAGGCGAGCGCACAGTCTTCAGCTCGGGATTGACCCGCATCACGTCTGAGCCAAGGCCGGCCCGGATCGGCAGGAAGGGCAACCGATGTGCGGCGGCCAGCAGGCCCCAATAGAGCATGCCCTCGTCGAGCTCGGTCAGCTCGATCGAGCCTTCCTGGCGCCCGCGACGGAAATGTGGCTCGAGCGGGATGCTGTCGAGTGAGACGAATCCGCAAACCACCTTGCGTACCTTGCCCGCCGCCATCAGGAGCCCAACATCGGGGCCGCCATACGAAACTATGGTGAGGTCGCGCAGACCGGATCTCATGATGGCCCGGACGAGCGCCATCGGTTTGCGCCGCGAGCCCCAACCACCGATCCCGATTGTCATCCCGTCGTTGAGCTCCTCGACGACCTCGTCCGGGCTCATCACCTTGTCTGTCATCGTTGACCGTCCACAAACGACTGCCGGGCCTCGTCCGAGACGCCGGTGAGGTTGAGCTCGAAGGTGAAGCCCTGCTCGAACCGGTACGACCGCTTCACGTCGATCGGGTCTATCCCGTTGAGCGACTCCTTGGCGCGACGGATGATGGTGGAGTTCTTGCTCGCGATCTCTTTTGCCACCTCGTACGCAGCCGCCCGCAACCCTTCCGGGGGGACGACCTCAAGCACCGAGCCATGGTGGAGCAACTGCTGCGCGGTGACGGTGCGACAGGTGTAGACCATCGCCCGCATCAGGTGTTGCGGGACAAGGCGGGCGAGGTGGGTGGCGGCGCCAAGCGCTCCCCGGTCAACCTCGGGCAAGCCGAACGTGGCGTTGTCCGCTGCGATGACGATGTCGGCATTTCCCACGAGGCCAACGCCCCCGCCCAGACAGAAGCCTTGGACCGCAGCGATGACCGGCACTTCGCACTCGTAGACGGCGGCGAAAGCGGCGTAGCAGCCGCGGTTTGCCCCGATGAGCGCTTCGTGCCCTGAGGCTGCCTGCATCTCTTTGATGTCGACTCCGGCGCAGAACCCCCGGCCTTCGGCGGCGAGTATGACCACTTTGTTGGCCACGCCAGCCGCGCGCACGGCCTCTGCCAAGTCGAACCAACCCTGCGCCGGGAGTGCGTTGACCGGCGGAAAGTCGATGATAACCTCGGCAATCCCGGCTTCGGCCCGGACCTGAATGCCCATCCACAAGCCCTTTCAACCTAGCGTTTGCTTGGTACCGTACTATGCCATGGAAGCCCTTGATTTCACAGACCGCGCGGTAATCGTCACAGGTGGGACGCGAGGCATCGGCGCGGGCATCGCCCGTCGTTTCAAGGCCGCCGGGGCGCAGGTCTATGTCTGCGGGCGGCGCACGCCCAAGGAGCTTCCGGACGGCATCCACTTTGTTCAGGGCGATGTGCGGGATCCGGATCAGGTCGACCAGCTCTTTACCGCGATGGAAAGAGAAGTGGGCAAGGTCGATGTGGTCATCAACAACGCGGGTGGTGGGCCCTTCGCCGATGCGGCGACCGCATCGCCGCGCCTGCACGCCAAAGTCATCGAGCTCAACCTGATCGCGCCCCTGCACGTGGCGCAGCGGGCGAATGCCGTTATGCAGACTCAGGAGAGTGGTGGCTCGATCATCATGATCGGCAGCGTAAGTGGTGTTCGCCCGTCGCCAGGGACTGCTGCCTATGGCGCCGCCAAGGCAGGGCTGCATCATCTCGCGACGAGCCTGGCGGTCGAGTGGGCACCGAAGGTTCGGGTGAACAACATCGTCGTCGGGTTGGCGCTCAGTGGGGAATCCAACGAGCACTACGGCGAGTCGCTCGACGCGATAGCCAAAACAGTGCCGTTGCAACGGATGGCGACCCCGGACGACGTGGCCGACGCATGCCTTTACCTGGCTTCACCGCTCGCCGCCTACGTCAGCGGGGCTTCACTCACCCTGCACGGCGCAGGGGAGTGGCCGGCATATCTAGCGGCGGCGTCCCGTGAGGCGTACCCTCCCAAAAAGTAGAACGTGTTTCACTAGAGGGAGTTGACGATGATTACCTCGATCAAGCCGCATCGGGACGCGCTGGGCCTGACAAATGGTCTCTTGCTGGTCGACGGCGCATGGTCCACTTCGCAGTCGGGTGAAACGTGGACTCATACGCATCCGGCGACCGGGGAGGACGTCGCGGAGTTCGCGGTCGCCGGAGTCGAGGACGTGGATCGTGCGGTACGCGCCGCGCGCCGTGCCTTCGACGAAGGGCCTTGGCCGCGTGCACAGGCCAAGCAACGCATCAAGGTGTTGCGGCGGGTGGCAGATCTGGTCCGCGAGCACGGCGACGAGCTGCTCGGTCTGCAGGCACTGGACAACAGCGTGCCGCTTACCTTCGCCAGCACCTACGCGATGTCCATGGAATGCGTGGCAGATGTCTTCGACCACCACGCGGGCTGGATCGACAAGTTGGGCGGGGAAACCCTGCCGGGCTTCCAGGGCGGCGACCACATGGTGCTGACCCTGCGCGAGCCGGTTGGTGTGGTGGCCGCACTCGTGGCCTGGAACGCTCCGCTGCTGCTGACCGCGCAGAAGCTTGCCCCCGCGCTCGCGGCGGGCTGCACTGTCGTGCTCAAACCCTCTGAGCTGGCGACATTTTCGGTGCTGCGACTGGTGAAGCTGATCGAAGAGGCGGGGTTGCCCGAGGGCGTGCTCAATGTGGTCACCGGTCCGGGACAGCCGACGGGCGACGCGCTCATCAATCACCCCTTGGTGGACAAGATTTCCTTCACCGGAAGCCGCGAGACCGGCCGTCGTGTGCTGGCAGCCGCGAACTCGAGTTTCAAGCGGGTGAGCCTGGAGCTGGGCGGCAAGAGTCCGTCCATTGTGTTCAGTGACGCCGACCTGTATTCGGCTGGCGCCGTCACCATGGGCACGGTCGCTCTTGGTGTCTCCGGCCAGGCGTGCATTGCCCAGACCCGGGCCATCGTCCACCGCGACGTGTACGACGAGTTCCTCGCCGTCGCGATGGGTATGACCGCGCTGATCAACTATGGCGACCCGTTCCATCCCGAGACGACGGCCTCGCCGCTGATCAACGCGAGGCAGCTCGAGCGAGTCATGGGCTATGTCGCTCTGGGACAGGAGGAGGGGGCTCGCCTGGTCTGCGGTGGCACCAAGCTCGAGGGGGAGGGAAACTTTGTCCTGCCAACGGTTTTCGCGGACGTGAGCAACGACATGCGGGTCGCCCGGGAGGAGATCTTCGGGCCGATCCTTTGCGTGGTGCCTTTCACCGACGAGGAGGAGGCCATCCGGCTGGCCAACGACACTGAGTACGGCCTTGGCGCGACGGTGTGGACGGCGGATGTGAAGCGGGCGATGAGACTCGCACGGGCGGTGCGGGCGGGCACCGTCGGTGTGAACGGGTACCAGCTTGAGCCCCATGCGCCGTTTGGCGGCTACGGGCAGTCGGGCATGGGACGCGAAGGTGGGCGTACCTCCTTCGAGGCGTACACCGAGGTGAAAACGGTGCTCATACCTACCACCGATGAGCTTATGTGAGCAGCTTGCGGTGATCCCATGAGCTCACCCGGCTCGGCTCGACGAGGTAGCCGAACCGCTTGCGGGCGGTGTAGGCGACGAAGTCGTCCAGACCGTCCGCGGGGACGCCGGTGAGATCTGCGGCGACGAGCCGGCCGATGTCCATGACACCGGCCGGCTCCTCAATGATGCGAACGATTCCTTTGACTTGTACCCCTTGAAGCTCGAAGTAGTCGTCGCCACTTTCCACGAGACAGGTCACCCGGGCATCGCGAGCCATGTTCTTCGCCTTTTGCGACGAACGATAGGTCCAGAAGGCGATCTGGCCGTCCATGACGACGTAGAACATGCTGACCAGATGTGGTGTGCCGTCCCGATTGATGGTCGCCAGCTGCATCTTGCGATGCCCGGCCAGGAAAGCCGAAGCCTCATCTGGCGTCATCGCGGCCTTTTGACGGTCACTCACTTCGTTCGCCGAAGGTCGACTCGGCGAGGGGAAGTGTTGCCTCGCAGACGAATCCGGGCGTCGGCGGCTCGGTGGTGAACAGGCCGTCCAGAGCGTCGTGAATGGACTCGGCCGACCAGAGCCCGGCGAAGGAGGCTCGAAGCGTAGGGGGTGCCATGACTGCCACCACTCCACTATGAACGATGAAGACCTCGCCGGTAACTCGGGCCGCGGCCGGGCTTGCGAGGTAGGCGACAAGCGGCGCGACGTGATCGGGGGAGAGGGGGTCGACGTCGCTGTCTGGGGCGCTTCCCATTAGACCGGCCGTCATCTCGGTGCGAGCACGTGGGCAGATCGCGTTGGCCAGCACGCCATACCGGGAACAACTGCGCGCGGTGGAGAGCGTCAGCGCGGCGATGCCGCCCTTGGCGGCGGCGTAGTTGGGTTGCCCCGCGGAGCCCAGAAGGAATGCCTCCGAAGAGGTGTTGATGATCCGCGCGTAGACCTGGCCGGCCGTCGCCTTGCTTTGATCGCGCCAATAGGCGGTGGCGAAACGAGTCGTCACAAAGTGCCCGCGCAGATGCACGCGCATCACCAGATCCCACTCCTCAGCCGACATGGTAAACACCATCCGATCGCGAAGCACTCCAGCGTTGTTGACAAGAATGTCAAGGCCACCAAGGGATTGCGCCGCGGTCAGCAACTCCTGCCCGGTGGACCACTCGGCCACGTCACCGGCGCAGACGAGTGCCTCGCCGCCGGATGCCCTTATCTCGTCGGAAACAGCCTGCACCGCATCGCCCGGCAGATCGTTGAGAACGACCCGTGCCCCGGCGCGTGCCAAGGCCAGCGCCTCGGATCGGCCGAGCCCGTTGCCCGCGCCGGTGACTATCGCGACCTTGTCCTGAAGGCTTAGTAGGTCTGGCATTTCAGTACCCCGGTCCGCTGAGCATGCCGCCGTCGGCGATGAATTCGCTGCCGGTGGAGTAGGAGGAGTCGTCTGAAGCGAGGAAGGCGACCAGCCGGGATATTTCGATGGGCTCACCGAATCGAGCGATGGGCATGCTGTTGAGGAACGCCATCGGATCCATGTCGGTGAAGACCTGAGCCGCCTCCATCGCCATCGGCGTCATGACTCCACCGGGGTGGATCGAATTCACCCTGATGCCATGCTTTCCGAGCTCCTGGGCGGCCGCCTTCGTCACGCCGCGGACCGCGAACTTGCTCGCGCTGTAGGCGGAAAGGCCGGCCGCGCCGGCGAATCCCTCGATCGAGGAGATGTTCACGATCGAGCCCCCGCCCGCGGCGATCATCGCTTCACTGACAGCTTTGATGCCCAGCCACTGACCCACCACGTTCACCTCGAGGACGCGCCGAAAGTCTTCGGCCGCCATCTCGGCGATCGTCGACTTGCGGAGGATGCCGGCATTATTCACCAGCACATCGAGCCTGCCGAAAGTGTCCAATGTGGTCGCAACAGCGTTGCTCCAATCGGCTTCGCTGGTGACGTCGTGATGCACATAGCGGGCGACCTCGCCGCCGAGCTTGTCGGCGACGGCCTTCCCCGCGTCATCGAGCACATCGCCGAAGACGACCCGGGCGCCCTCGGAGACCAGGTGCCGCACGTGGGACTTGCCCATCCCCCTGGCGCCACCGGTAATCAGCGCCACCTTGCCCTCGAGCTTGCCCACGAGGTCTCCTCTCTAGACCAAACGCTTGCTTGGTTGAGCATAGGGCAAGATCTGGCACTGTGGGAGACCTCTATGACGACGCCGTTAAGGTGCTGACCGCCTGTCCATCAACCGATCCGATGCGACAACGTTTTCTCGACCTGCTCGCGTCATCGCGGGATGTCGTGAACGCCGAGCATCCGGGGGCGCACCTGACCGCGAGCGCCCTCATCGTGCATCCCGACCTCGAACGCGTGCTGTTGTGCCTACACGGGCGCATAAACAAGTGGGTGCAGGTCGGTGGGCATTGTGAACCCGAGGACGCCACCTTGCTTGACGCCGCCCTGCGGGAGGCGCGAGAGGAGTCAGGTTTGGTGAGCCTGGTGGCGCATCCGACCCCGATCGACCTCGACGTGCACGCTGTGAACTGCCGATACGGCCCGTCGCTGCACTATGACGTGCGATATGCGCTACTCGCCGTGCCCGGGTCGGTGGAGCAGGTCAGCGATGAGTCGCATGCGCTGGGCTGGTTTACCGCCGATGCTTTGCCCACGCCGATGGCGTCGGCTACCGAGCGCCTGATTCCCTTGGCGCTCAACGTTTTCCGGTGATCCCGTCGAAGAGTAGGCGCAGGAAGGCATCCACCACTTCGTCGGTCTTCCAATGGCCACCGGGCTGCCAATGCACCGGGATCCAGAGGATGTCGCGTAACAGGCGATAGGTGAGCTTGGGATCCAGGTCGGAGCGGAAGACTCCCTGCTCCTTCCCTCGCTCGAGCTGGGTGATCCAGATCTTCTCGATCTCCTGTAGAGCCTTGCGCAGGTAGCCGAATCGGGGCTGCTTGCTGAAGTAGTTCCAGTCGTTCTGGAGCATGGTGAGCGCGGCCCGATGACGGCCGAGGGTGACGGTGCTGGACCTGACGATCAGCTCGAGGACGGCACGGGGATCAGCGTCGGTGGCGACGGCGGCTCGATAGTCGGCGAGCACCTCGTTCAGAAAGCCTTGCAGGATCTCGTCACCGATCGACTCTTTCGAGTCGAAGTGGTGGTAAAGGCTGCCGGAGAGAATCCCAGCCGCGTCGGCGATCTCGCGCACGGTGGTGGCGCGAAAGCCTTTCTCGGCGAAGAGCTCACCGGCCAGCACCACGAGGTGGGCCCGGCGTTCCGAAGGTGCGGTCACCGCGTCATTATGCCCGGCCTGCCCACGGCGGACCTGACGGCGTCGCGGAAAGGGCGCGTGAAGCAACCGCGGACCTGACGGCGTCGCGGGAGGAGCGGTCTGGACCAGAGCGGACATCCGACCAAATGCTTCTTGCACGTAGTTTTGAAACCTGTTCTACTTTTGCCATGCGTGCCGCGGTGCTCCATTCAATCGAAGATGGCAAGATCTCGATCCACGATGACGTTGTGGCCGTTGGGCCTGGGCCGGGCGAAGTCCGGATCAGGATCCGCGCGGCCGGCGTCTGTCACTCGGACCTGTCCGCCCGAAACGGCGGTCTACCCCAGCCGGTGCCGGCGATTCTGGGCCACGAAGCGGCGGGAGATGTAGTCGCGATCGGTGAGGGCGTTGAGAATCTCGCCGTTGGCGATCGGGTGATCGCCAACTGGCTGCCCTCGTGCGGAGCGTGCACTTCCTGCCTTCGGCACGAGCCTTACCTGTGCACGATCCACGTGATGATGGCTTACATTCAGCCACGATTCCTGCTGGGGGAGACTCCGGTTTTCGGGCTGGCGGGTTGCGGAGCCTTTGCCGAAGAGATGGTCGTGCCCAGTGCCGGCGCGGTGAAAATCGGCGACGACGTGCCTTACGACATCGCTTCGCTGGTCGGCTGTGGGGTGATGACCGGGGTCGGCTCAGTGCTCAACACCGCACAGGTCAAGCCGGGATCCACAGTTGTCATCATCGGTTGCGGCGGTGTTGGCATTGCGGCGATTCAGGGCGCCCGGATCGCGGGTGCGTCGGTCATCGTCGCGGTCGATCCGGTGGAGTCCAAACACGAGATGGCCAAACGATTTGGCGCCACCCACGCAACCACGCCGGAGGGTCTGACTGACGTCTCGGCGGAGGTGACCGGTGGCGAAGGCTTCGACTACGCGTTTGAGGTGGTGGGGCTACCACAGACCATCAAGGCCGCATGGAGTGCGGCTCGCCGAGGTGGAATGGTGGTGGTTGTCGGCGCGGGCCGGCAGGACCAGGTGGTGGAGTTCACCCCCTTCGACCTCATGTTCGAGGCGAAGACGTTGGTGGGCTCGCTTTACGGGTCAGCCGATGTCAGCCGCGACTACGACCGGATGCTCGATCTGTGGCGTGAGGGAAAGCTTGACCTCGAAGGCATGATCAGTCACCGGATCCGGCTCGACGACATCGACGAAGCGTTGGGAGCATTGGGCCGCGGCGACGTGATCCGTCAGGTGATCATCTACGACTGACACTTGGCGCACCAATAGGTGTTGCGGCCGTTGAGTTCGCCGCGCTGCACCGGTGCGTTACAGATCAGGCAAGGTAGACCCGGTCGGCGGTAGACGTAGACTTCGCCGCCGTGCCGGTCGACTCTTGGCGGCCTCCCCATCGCCTCCGGCATGTGTTGCGGGCGAACGGTGTCGATCCGTCCGGTGACGACAGCCTGCGCCATGAGCGTGGTCAGGTCCTGCCATATCCCCGCCCACTTCTTTGGGCGGAGCTTGCGGCCCGGCGTCAGCGGGCGAAGACCTGCTCGGTAGAGAACTTCCATGACGAAGATCAGGCCGGCGCCGGCAATGATTGACTGATCCAGCAACAGATTGGTCAACGGCGCCTCGCGCTTGTGGATGCGGGCAAACGCGGCGTCCGGGTCTGCGTCCGGCCGCAACGGATCCTCGCCGAGCCTGGTGAGCAACGCCTCCAGATCCGGCCCGTCCAGCAACTCGCATGCGGTGGGCCCGCGCAGATCGATCCAGGATCTCTCGTTCCACAGCCGCATTCGCAACTGGCCGATGGGATCCGGGGCGGGCAGCACGCCGTCGCTGAACTTGCCGTAAAGACCAAGGTGGACATGCAGAATCGCCCCGCTGTCGTAGTGGTGCAGCAAGTGCTTGCCGTAAGCCTCGGTGGACACCAGCTTCGACCCGGACAATCGGGCCGCACCGGCGGCAAATCGCCCTTGCGGGCTGGCTGCTTTCACCACATCACCACCGAGCAGCTCAGCGTGACGGGTGGCAAGACGGTGGATGGTGTGACCCTCGGGCATGAAACGAAGATATCCGGGGTACCTGATGAGAGTGACAGGACAGGTGATGGTCTTCGCCCCAGCCCCCGAGCTGACGATCACGATCGAGCAGCGCGGCGACGATGCGGACATTCATCTGCACGCCGGTGGCCAGGGCATTTGGCAAGCCAGGATGATCGCGACGCTGGGTGTACCCGTCGTGCTGTGCACCGTGTTCGGTGGCGAGACGGGCAGCGTGCTGGAGCCGCTCACGGCGGCCGAAGGAGTATGGCTGCGATCGGTGCACGGGGATGCGAGGAACGCTGCGTACGTGCATGACCGGCGAGACGGCGAAAGGGTGGTGCTCGCCCGTTCGCCGGCCGACCCCTTGCCCCGGCATGTGCTCGATGAACTTTATGGCCTGACGCTCGCCGAAGGGCTGCGAGCCGAGGTGTCCGTGCTGAGCGGCACGCAGGATCCGCAGGTGATCGAGCCGGACGTCTACCGGCGCCTAGCCGGAGACTTGCGCCGCAACGGGTGCAAGGTGGTCGCCGACCTCGCCGGCGAGTACCTTGATGCGGTCCTCGAAAGCGGGCTGGACTTCCTCAAGGTGAGCCATGATGAGCTGATCGATTCGGGCCGCGCCAAGGGGGACGACGAGGAGTCGTTGCTGGAAGCCCTGCGCCAGCTGCACGCCGACGGGGCCGAAGCCGTCGTGGTGAGCCGGGCCGAGAAGCCGGCGCTGGCACTCGTCGATGGGGAGATCTACGAAGTTGTGCTGCCGGAGCTGGAGCCCGCCGATCATCGCGGTGCCGGCGACTCGATGACCGCAGGCGTGACAGCGACCATGGCGCAAGGCGGCGATCTGCGCACCGCGATCAAGATCGGCGGCGCTGCGGGGGCTGTGAACGTTACGCGGCATGGCCTTGGTACGGGCCGGGCAAGTGTGGTCGGCGAGCTGATGGAGAAGGTCGAGCTGGCTCCGCTGGACGCGAGCGCGGCGCAAGAGGAAGGGCCCGTCACCGAAGTGACTCCGGATCAGCTTGCCGACGAGGCGAGGCGGTCGACGTGAGAAAGCGCGTGCTGGTGACCAATGACGACGGGATCGACTCGCCAGGTCTGCATGCGCTGGCGGCAATGGCTTTGGAGCAAGACTTCGAGCTCGTGGTTGCCGCGCCCTCCGCAGAAGCCAGCGGTACCAGTGCGGGAATCACCGCGGTGCGCGCCGACGGCAAGGTGACGGTGGAGGAACGTAAGCTGCCGGGGCTGCCGGACGTGCGCGCCTTTGCGGTGTCAGGCACACCCGCTTTCATCACCCTCATCGCGACCCGGGGAGCCTTCGGCAGCCCACCGCAACTGGTGCTCTCCGGCGTCAACCGTGGGGCGAACGTGGGGTACGCGGTGATTCACTCAGGCACGGTGGGTGCGGCGCTTACGGCGGTCACCTACGGCTGCCCCGGAATGGCTGTCTCGCTTGACGTCGGCTTGAATTCGGACATTGATCTACATTGGACAACCGCGGCGAACATTGCATCGAAACTGTTGCAGGCCGCGTTGGAGGCACCGCGCCGCGTGGCCATCAACCTCAACGTGCCCAACGTACCGATGGATCAGGTGCGGGGGACCAAGCGTGCCACGCTGGCTGCCTTCGGCGCGGTGCAGACTCATCTCGAGATGGGCGAAGGATTCGTCCGCACGACCATTGCCGACCACGAGGGCGACTTCGACAGCGACACGGATGCGGCACTGCTGGCCGAAGGATATGCCTCGGTGACCGCGCTGCGCGGGGTCACCGAGGCATCGGATGTCGAGCT
>DPJL01000327.1:12132-12460 GCA_003543035.1 Micromonosporaceae bacterium
AGGACACCAGGAAGTTGTTGAACGCCCAGGGCTCTTCATCGTTTCCGGCCGTTGGCCGGAAGTTGGCGAAGGGCTCGTAAGCGGCACTGCGCGGGGTCCAATCCGTCTGCACGGACGGAACCTTGCCCAGATAGGGATTGGCGACCTCGAGGACCGCGGTGTGGTCGAGATCGTCGGGCACGCACAGACCCCGGTTCGGATTGTTGACGATCCAGAACACCGCGCCCAGCACCGATGCGGCAACCTGCAGAGTGGTCGCATTCTGGTGTGGGACAAGGGAACGCGACTCGTGGATGTCCAGTTGCGAGCCGACCCACCAGCCGTTGAG
>DPJL01000327.1:12802-22539 GCA_003543035.1 Micromonosporaceae bacterium
TCGTTCATGATGCGCTGGTCGGTCTGCAGCTGGTAACCGTTCATGCGGCACTCGTAGAGCGAATTCATCGCCGCATCCGTTGGCAGATAGGCATAGTGCACGGTCGGGCGGTAGGCCGCCTTGCCGTTCTCCCACACCGTCAGGTGGTCGGAGATGGTGAACGCCTCACCGTGCCGCACCACCATGCCGATGATCGGCCCGCCGATCGGCACCCACGACCGCACGTAGGTCGTGATTCCGGTCTGTGCCAAGCAGATCTGGTTCTGCGGGCCGTCCTCGTGCGTGTAGGCGTGCTCGGGCAGCACCGGCTCGTGGGTACCCCAGCCCATCTCGGCCGGCGCGATGCCCTCCTCGTAGAAGCCCTCCACCGACCAGGTGTTGACGAACTCGCCAACCTGCTTGGGCTTGTCGGAGATCTGGGTGTCGCGCTCGGAGATGTGGATGACCTTCGTGCCGGTGAGCTGACCGAGCTTGGCGTAGTCGCCCTCGCTCAGCGCCTGCTCGAGGCCCGTGCGGCGGGCACCGTCGAGCTCGCTTTGGGCCAGCATGGCGGTCGCGATGTCCTCGAGCGCCACCTTGGTCCAGTGGGAGACCAAACCGGGGTTGGCTCCGTGCTCGACCACCGCGGTCGGGCCGTCCTTACGCCACGTCTTCGCGCGCTCGCGAAGCTTCATGTGCCGGGCGTAGAGGGTGCGGTCCTGCGGGGTGGTGGTGAGCTGATCCTCATACGGGTCCCAGAGCTCGACCGAGGTGTCCACGTAGCGGACGCCGTGGTCCTGGCACCACTGGATGATCTCGACAGTGTCGATGTTCCAAGCCAGGTTGATCAGCAAGTCGCCGTCGCCCACGTACTTGGCCAGCTGCTCGGAGATGTTCTGCTCGGTGATCCGCTCGCGGACGTAGGAAGCCCCCGCGGCCAGAGTGTCCGGAATGGACCCGGCCAGATCCTCGAAGTCCAGCACCGTCAGCCTGGTGAAGTCCATATCGAGGTGGCGCAATAGCAACGGCTGCAAGCACTGCGACACCGAGCCGCAGCCCAGCAGCAGGACCCGGCCGTCGAACCGAAGTCGGGAGGAGGTCACGCGTTTTCTCCGATGCAAAAGGTAGCCAGTGGGGCGAAGCCGTTGAAGCCAACGGACGAATAGGTGGTGGTGTAAGCACCGGTGTTGAGAATATCCACGTAGTCGCCTGAGCGAAGCGCGAGCGGCAGATCGTACGGCGTGTCCTTGTAGAGAACGTCCACGCTGTCGCAGGTGGGCCCGGCGATCGCGGTCGGCCCCGTGGCCTGCCCGTCGTGCCGGGTAACGATCCTGTACCGGATCGCCTCACCCTCGGTCTCCGCCAACCCGCCGAACCGTCCCACATCGAGGTAGACCCAGCGGAGCTCCTCCTCATAGGACTTGCGGGAGACGAGGACCACCTCGGCTCGAAGCACCCCGGCTTCGGCCGCGATGTATCTGCCCGGCTCGATGGCAAGGCGAGGTGTCGCCGCGCCGAAATGGCGGTACACCGACGCCCAGATGGCCTGGCTGTAGTCCTCGATCGGGGCAACGGGGTCCACATATCCCACCGGGAAACCGCCGCCGACATCGAGGAAGTCCAACTGGATCCCGGTGAGCTCGCGTAGCCGGGCGAAAACCCATGCGGCGTCAGCGATGCTCGGATCCCACCGGCTCGGATCGAGCTGTTGGGAGCCGACGTGGAACGAGACGCCGATAGGATACAGGCCGAGGCCTGGAGCCATGGCGAGCAGATCGGCGGCCATTTCAGGGGCGCAGCCGAATTTGCGGCTGAGCGGCCACTGCGCGCCGGCGCTGCTGGCGAGAAGGCGACAGAAGACGGATGAGCCCGGCGCGTTATCGGCGATCTTGCGAAGCTCGTCTTCACTGTCGAAGACGAACATGCGCACGCCGCGCTCATAGGCGTACCGGATGTCTTTGGCCTTCTTGATGGTGTTCCCGTAGGACAGCGTTTCCGGATCGGCCCCTTGGGAGAGGCATATGTCGATCTCTGCTGTGCTTGCTACGTCGAACGATGAGCCGGCCTCGGCGAGTCGCCGGACGAGTGGTGGCTCTGGATTCGCCTTAACGGCGTAGAAGATCTGGGTGCCTCGAAAGGCTTTCGCCAGCCGTTGGTACTGGGCTGCGGCTACTTTGGGGTCGAGGAGCAGGTAGGGGGTCTCGGGGAAGTCCGGGATCTCGGGTGGGTCCGTGCCCGTTAGGCCGTCGACAATGGTGTCGTTAATCATCTCTCGCTAGAACCTCCACAGAAAAATTGCCGATTGGGACGTTGAAGAGTACCCGGCGTGAGCCCGTGATTGCTATGGGGCCCTGAAGCGCTCAACCGGTAATGAACCGAAGGCCTTGTGATCCTTACCGGATGGAGGCAGTATGTGAGCGTGGCTCCCTCGTTGCGCCAGATTGCTGGACTAGCCCTGCCAGCATTGGTAGTGCTGGCTTCAGAGCCGCTCTATGTGCTGGTCGACACCGCGGTCGTAGGCCATCTGGGAAGCGGGCAACTCGCCGCATTGGCCGTCGGTGGGACCGTGCTCACATTGGTGGCGTGGCTCGGCACGATCCTCGCCTACGGGACCACCGGCCGCGCCGCTCGCCGCTTCGGTGCGGGCGACCGTGCCGCAGCCATCCACGAAGGTGTGCAGGCATCTTGGCTCGCGCTCGCGGCCGGCTTGCTGGTGGCGATCGCGGCGCAGTTCTTCGCCGGGCCGTTGGCCAATGCGCTGGCCGGCGGCGAGGGCACGGTTGCCGATGACGCCGCACTATGGCTAAGGGTAGCCGCGCTCGGAGCGCCAGGCCTGATGCTTTCGGTAGCGGGCAACGGATGGTTGCGTGGCATCCAGGACACGCGCCGCCCACTGTCCTATGTGGTGGGTTCTTTTGCCCTCTCCGCGGTGCTATGCCCAATCTTGGTGTACCCGGCCGGTCTCGGCCTGGTGGGGTCGGCGGTCGCCAACGTGGTGGCGCAAACCGTTGCGGGGGTGCTGTTCCTGCGGGCGCTGATCGCCGAACGGGTAGACCTGAAGCCCCATCCGGCCATCATGGTGGAACAGTTGGTGGTCGGGCGGGACCTGTTGCTGCGAGGGCTGGCCTTCCAGGCCTGCTTCCTATCGGCCACCGCCGTCGCGGCCCGCTTCGGCACTACAGCGCTTGCGGCACACCAGATCGCGCTGCAACTCTGGCTCTTCTGCGCTCTCGTGCTCGACGCGGTGGCGATTGCGGCCCAATCCTTGATCGGCGCCGAGTTGGGGGCGGGGCGGGCGACTGAGGCGCGCTGGCTGGCTCGGCGTATCACCGTGATCGGCGGAATCTCCGGGGTTGCCTTCGCGCTTCTGATCGGGGCGGGGACTCGTTGGGTACCAGGCTGGTTCAGCTCTGATCCCGAGGTATACCAACAGTCGATGCTGGCATGGCCCTGGTTCGTGGCGATGCAACCCTTGGCAGGCATAGTCTTCGCGCTCGACGGTGTCCTGATCGGAGCCGGGGATGTGCGCTATATGCGCAATCTCACCCTGGTCGCGACACTCTTCGGCTTCCTGCCCGCGATCTGGTTGGCTTACTGGTTTGATCTGGGCCTGGGTGGAATCTGGGCTGGACTCACACTTTTCATCGTGATCCGGCTGGCGGCCCTATTGGGCCGCCTCCGCTCCGGACGCTGGGCTGTCGTGGGAGCACAGCTGTCGCGCGCTACTTCTTGACTTCGTCGCGCTGAGTGTCGCGCAGTGATCACGGTGATCAGGGAGGTATGGATACGGCGCGCCGACGACACGCCGAGAAAACTCCCTGATCACCGTGATCTGGGATCAGGTGGTGAGGCGGGCTACTTCGGAGGCGGCCATGAGGAAGGCGCCCACGCCGAAATCCGAAGTCGTGTTGTAGGTGACGGGTTGACTGTCCGAAGGGCGCTGACCGACCCCTTGCACGTAGCCCAGGAATCCGTTGGGGTGCACCGCAGTGGCGACCATCCCGTTCCAGGCTTTGGCAATGATCGGCAGGTATGTCGCCGAATCCAGCAGGCCGGTGCGCACACCGTATGCCAGCCCGTAGGTGAAGAAGGCGGTGCCGCTGGTCTCCGGACCGGGATAGTGTTGTGGGTCGCCCAGATTCACATTCCAAAAACCGTCAAGCCTTTGGCGAGTACGGAGTGCGCGCCCCATGCCCTGAATGTTCCATTGATACTCGGGCCAGCGCGTGTCTCCAGGCGGCAGGAGCGCGATCACCTTGGCATGGGCGGCAAGCGCCCAGCCGTTGCCGCGGGACCAATAGACCTTCTGCCCGTTCGGAGAGTGGGACTGGGAACCGTTGGGCCAGATGAACTTGCTGTCGCGGAACCAGAGCTCGTCGGTGTAGTTGTACAGTCCTTTGCCCGAGATCTGCTTCTTGGTATAACTGTAGAGCGAATACATCTTGTTCAGGTAAGCGTTGTCGCCACGGTGGGCGCCGACCCGGACGAAGACCGGCATCGCCATGTGCAGGGCGTCGCACCACCACCAGTCGCTATTGGACTGATTGCCGCCTTCCACCATGAGCCGGATGGATTCGTTGATCGCCGTCAGATACGACGGATTGCGGTCGATGTCGTAGAGGTCGTAGTACGTCTGGCCGGCACAGTGGTTGTCCGCGTTGCGGGTGCCGACTCCACCGCTGAGGGCGAAGTTGTTCTGCTGGCCCCATTTTCGGGCGTACTGCAGGTAACGCACTTCGTTCGTGGCGCGGTAGGCAGCCATGTTGCCGCTGAAGTAGGTGGCTCGGGCCCAGCCGTTGTTGCCGGGATTGCTGTGCCCGTTGATCCAGTGATCGTTGACGAGTCGCAGCTTCGCGATCACCTCCGCTCGGGAGGGGAGGATCGGGCTGGGATCGGCCGCGAAAGCCGGGCGGACAAGGAGAGTGCCGCCCAGGGCGGCACCTCCAAGAGTGGTGAGCAGATGACGACGCTTCATGTAGGAAGCCCCCAAGCTGATCCGGGAATGCTGATCGGGACGGGTGCGATGGTGAGCGCGGGAGTTGGACCGGCCGCGTGCACCAGGACCTCTCTGTCCCGCGGCAGGTCGATCTCAATGACGCCGTCGCCGAAGTCGCGCCAGGTAGCGGGTGCTCCGCCATCGAGGGTAACCGATAGAGCGGACGGAGGCACTACATCGAGCCGATCGAGATTCGGCCCGCCGGTGGCGGTGCTGGAGGTGAGCCGCACGGTGTTGGCGCCCGCGTTGAGGTTGGCCGAAAGGGAGACCGATCCCCAGGTCGTCCACGCACCGGTCCCGCCGAAGTCCACATTGGAGGCAGTGCCTCCGTTGACCGACAACGACATCGGGCGGTTGGCCGTTGTGCCGTTCGCGTAGCGAACCACGAGGGTGGCCGGGCCGGCCGTTGTCGCGTTGACGGTGAATTGCAGATAGCTGCCCACAACGTTGTCGAGGTTGACGAAACCTGTGCCGGTAAAGCCGGTGTGATTGGACTCCACCAAACCCTGTGAGATGGTGGCGTCCTCGGCCTGATAAGAGGCGCCTGCCGGGGCGGCCGCCACCGTGAGACTGTCCAGGTTTGGGCCGCCGTTGACCGTGGTCGAGGTGAGCCGAACCGCGTGGGTGCCAGGGCCGAGTGACAGCGGAATCGACTTCGTTGTCCAGCTGGTCCAGGCGCCGGTGCCGGGAAAGTCCACAGTGGACCCGTTCACCGACATGGGACGGTTGGCGGTGGTGCCGTTGGCATAGCGCACCGTCACCGAGGTGGCCGGTCCGGTCACCGAGAACTCCACGTAGGAGCCGATGACGTTATCCACGTTCACGAAGCCCGATCCGGTGAAGCCGGCATGGTTGGACTCCACCACACCTTGCGAAATCGTGGCGTTTTCGGCCTGGTACACAGTGGAAGAAGATCCTGAATTGATGCCGTGCTTGAGCCGCAACGGCTCACCGGCGAGGCTCCGCACCCGGATGAACTTGGTGACACCACCGTTTCGGGAAGCGCTTACGAGGAACGCACCTTGTGTGCGGAAGTCGTGCAGGGTGGCGTTGCCCCAGGAGGACGGGACGGCGGGGAAGACGCGGACTATCCCGCCCCAGCTCTGGCAGAGCATGTCGTGAATGGTTTGCGAGGCAGACAAAGGTGTCTCGACCACCGGCCCGGCTTCGGTGTACATCGTGTTGGGCAGACACGGGTAAGACGTTGAGGTGTCGAAGAATCTCAGCAGATAGTTCAGCGCGGTGTCGCCACGGCCCATCATGGAATACATCGAAGCGGCACCGGTGTAGCTGTAACCACGGTGGGCGCCGGTCAACGCGTGCCAGCGAACAATGGTTTTCTCGATCAGAGCGCGCTGAGCCGGCTGGTCCCAGTTGACCAGATACAGCGGATAGACCATCAGGATGTGTGAATAGTGGCGGTGTGACTGGGCATAGGGCACCCCGGCGCCAATCATGAAACCGTTGGTATCAGTGGGATAGGGCACGAGGTTGGTGAGAATGTTCTGCCACGCGCTGCGCAGTGGATCGTTGATGCCAAGCCGGGTCGAGGCCTCGAGTAGGGTCTGACAACCCCAGCGGATCAGAGCGAGGTCGTAGTTGCAATCCGGTGCCACTGTCGGATATTCCGGCGACAGCGTGGTACCAAGATGAAGCTTGCCATCGCTGCCGGTCGTAAGGAAGTGCCGGTAGTAGTTGATGGCGCGCTTGAGGACCGGGAAAAGCAGATCCCGCAATAGGTTGTCGTCCATGGAGTGGCGGTAGGAGAGCCAGACGTTGTGCAGAGTCCAGGTCAGGTCGCCCACCTCAGCGCCGGAGCCGGGTGTCCCGACGCTGCGCTGGCAGAACATATCCGAGCTCCTGCCAAGCCCCGATGAATCGGATCGGTAGGCGCTGCCGACGTTGTTGATGAGCTGCTGCTGTCGCGATTGGATGGTGCTGGTGATCGCGTCGAGCTCGAGATGGTTCGAGCCGTGGATGAGCCAGTATTCGAGCTGTACGTTGAGGTTCCACCACACGCCCGGCCAAGGGGTCGGCTCGAGCCATGGCCCGGTCGTGGCCATCACCGGCCCGCCGGCGCGACTTCCGGCGGCGACCTTGTAGAGCTGAATCCAGTGGAAGGACTGCAGCCGCTGGTCTGGGATGGACACAAAACTCTTGCGGTAGTAGGCATGCCACCAGGCGCGGTTGGCGTCCGACAGGGCAGGGCTCGCCGCGTTGGCCCGGTTGAGCGCGGTCGCCTCGGCGGTGGTACCGGGGAAGCTGTGAGCGATGGTCAGATAGAGCGAGCCGCCGGTTTCCTTGTAGGCAGTCGCGGTTTGACCGCCGCCGAGCAGATTCTGAGTGACCTGCTTGACGCTCCCGGTCTGCTTGGTGGTAGGTGCGGGGTGCCCGGTATAGCCGGATGGCGGCGGCTCAAAGGCCACCCGAGGGCTGATCGCCTCGGCCGGATGGAGCACCCATCGGACCTGCTCGCTGCCGCTCGCACTGACCGTCGCGACGAGAACCTGGTCGTGCACAAAGGCTCGCAGCGTCAATTGGCCACTCGAGGTGGTGATGGTGCCCGATAGCTCGGCGTCCCATAGGGATTGCCGCCAGTCGACAGACGTGATCGTGCCTACGGGTTCGAGTGTCAAGTGGCCGACGGGCAGGCGTGCGAGCCCATAGAGGTTGCCATATTGCGGGCGATGATCCTGGACCTCGCCATGCTGGACGCTGAACCGCACCTGATTCTTGCTGGGCTCCTTGTAGACCATCACCCCGAGCCGTCCGTCGCCGAGGAACGGCCCTTCCTTCCAGGTGGGCGGAATCCTGCGCCACAACAGATCCTGGCCGCGCAGGAAATTGGACCACTGGGTATCCGTGGTCATCTGGTTGTCCAAGGGGACATCGGCCCAGGCAGCCTGCTCCGCGAGGAGAGGCAGGCCCGCCGCGGCCAGGCCACCGGCTGTGGCACCTAACAGAGTCCGTCGCGCAACCACTGCGCTCACCTCCGAGACATCGGATCTATCTGCATCGAAGTGAGACTAGCGTGCCGGGCTTGACAGCAATAGGGGGAAGATTCATAGGATCTTCCCCCTATTGCTTCTCTATTGTGGATCGTCAGAGGAACGAGGGGAGAAGGTCCACGTCAGCGAGGTTTACGTACATGATTCGATGTCCGAACTGGACCTGAACATAAACCGTGTCACCCCGGATGACCGTCCCGTCGCCGGGTGCGGTCCAGGCGAAGGTGGTCGCCCGGTAGTACTCGCCCTTCATCAGGGTGCCCACGGTGTATCGCTGACCCGCCGCGAACGTGTACTGCAGCGGCACTATCGTCTGATACGGCACGCCCGCGGGATACGCCGCCTCCTCCGGGTAAGCCCGGCCGTAGACCGGGATAGTCGCCTTCCCCGCTTTGGGTGTGGCCACGAAACCGACGGACCAGAGGGCATTGCGCGCCGATGGCGGGTTGTGGAACCAGGCTTTGCGGCCGAGGTACCAGATCGCCGTCCAATCGCCTTGCACCTCCGCGATCGCGAACTTCTGACCCGCCGAAGCCCTGGCACCGTGATCGGAGACGCGCATCGTGTTGGGTGTGCCATCCGGCCGGAGGCCGAGATCGTTGATGAGAGGTGCATCCATGGACGGAGCCTGCCGCAGGATCACCGAGGACGAGCCGCGCACCGGGCACGGGCCGGGCAGGGCCGGACCGCCGGGGTTGGACAGTGGTGGGCAATTCGTGAAGGCCGGCTTGTTCGTGGCGAAGTCCGGGTTGATGGTTACCAGACCGGTGCGGTGTGTTCCGGTACCCCGCAAAGGAGCTCTTAAAAGGTCCATGTAGTGCGACCAGTTCCAGTAGGGACCCGGGTCCCAGTGCATCGCCCCGACTCGCGGCGGCGTGATGCCGGGGACATTGTCGTGGCCGATGATGTGCTGCCGGTCCAACGGGATGCCGAGTGAGAAGGCGAGGTGCCGGACGAGCTTGGCCGACGTCCGGTACATGGTCTCGGTGTACCAAGTCCCTTGCGCCGCAAAGCCTTCGTGTTCGATGCCGACCGCTTTGGCGTTGACATACCAGTTGCCCGCGTGCCAGCCGACGTCATTCACTTTCAGATGCTGAGCGGTCTGGCCGTCGGTGGACCGCATCGTGTAATGCCAGCTGGCTGGGTACGAGGCCCGCTGCGCGAGCTGCGTCGTGCTGGCGTAGTAGCCCTCGGCATCGTGGATCACGATGTACTCGATCCGTTGCTGCTCCGGCCGATTGGCCTTGTCGTACTGGCCGTAGTTGCCGGGGTTCGTGCCATTGCCAAGCAGCTGATAGGAAGCGGGCAGCCACTCGCAGGCGATGTCGACTGGGCATTGCAGTCCGTCCGGCCGGGTCAGGCGACGCAAACCAAGGCGCAGCAACCAGTCTCGGATGGGGGCGATGCCTGCCCTTGCGGCCAGCTGCACGCTGTGCCCGTCGTCGGTCACGCGTGCGGCGCCCTCTTTGATCGTGGTGTAGACCTCGTCGGCAAAGGCCTTCGCGGCGTCCTCGGTGTCGGCGCCGGAATACTTTGCCACGGCGCCATACCAGGCACCCGGGTCGCTGTCGGCTCCTGTCGGCGCACCAATCTCGGCCTGGTACCGGGCCAAAAGCGCAGCGCCACCCCGAATGTTGGCCGCCGCGTCGCTGCGCAACGTCTCCTTCGAGACGCCGCTGAGCTCGGTCGCGCGGTCGATCGTCTGCAGCGACTCCGGTGGGGGAGCGGCGGCCGGCCCCCCCCGACCCCCCCCC
>DPJL01000325.1 GCA_003543035.1 Micromonosporaceae bacterium
CCGATCAATATGACACCGTCGTCACCCCGCGGCACCGCGGCTATGGAGTTGGGCGGGCCATCAAGGCTCGCATGCTCTTCGAGCTGCGCTCGGCCGAGCCGGGCCTGACCGAGGTGCAGACCTGGAATGCGGCCATCAACGAGCCGTTGATCCGGGTGAATCAGGAGCTGGGCTTCGTGCCGGACAGGCAGTGGCTGGAATATGAAGCCGACCTCGGCGCGCTGGTTGCCCGGCTCGACATCAAATAGGCTGTGCCGATGCCACGGTATGAGTTCCGTTGCCGCGCTTGCGGCGACACGTTTATGGTCAGCCGGCCGATGAGCGAGTCCGGCGACCCCGCCGCGTGCCCGCAGGGGCATGACGACACCGTGAAGCTGCTCTCGACGATCGGTTTGGCGGGCGGTGCGGTGAGCCCGGCCCCCGCCGGTGGTGGTTCCTGCTGCGGCGGGGGCTGCTGCTCCTAGTCAATAGCCGCAACTCCACAGGAGTTGCGGCTATGAGACGCGTGAAAACAGCAACTCCTGTGGAGTTGCGACCACCGGGTCAGAGGATGGTCCAGGTGTCGCCCGCATTGAGCAGCGACGTCAGGTCCTGTTCCGGGCTGCCGCTCGACTTCTCCCGGGCCTTGCTGACCTGTCCCCGGACCAGCTCGTCATAGGACGGCCGAGAAACAGACCGGAAAACACCAATAGGGGTGTACCGGAGGTCAGGCCCGGCCAATCGGGAAAGCGCGAAGGCGTAGGCCGGATCCTCTTGCGTGGCATCGTGAACCAGTGGCTCGGCACCGGCCGACTCCTCGACGGTGAGCCCGAAGCTCCCGGCCGGGTGGGTCACGGCAAATTGGCCTTCCGAGCCAAAGCGCAGTGGTTGCCCCTGCTCGAGCCGGATTAGGTAGTTGTCGCGGGTGCCGGAGTCCTTGAGGACCTCGAATGCGTTGTCGTTGAAGATGTTGCAGTTCTGGTAGATCTCGACGAACGCCGATCCCTGGTGCTCCGCGGCCGCCCGAAGCACCGAGGTCAGGTGCTTGCGGTCGGAGTCGATGGTGCGAGCCACGAAGGAGGCTTCCGCGCCGAGCGCCAGCGAGATCGGGTTGAACGGGTAGTCCGCCGAACCGGCCGGGGTCGACTTGGTGATCTTCCCCACCTCGGACGTCGGCGAATATTGACCCTTCGTCAACCCATAGATCTTGTTGTTGAACAGCAGGATCTTCACGTTTATGTTGCGCCGCAACGCATGGATCAGGTGATTGCCGCCGATCGACAGCGCGTCACCGTCTCCGGTCACCACCCACACCTGCAGGTCCGGGCGGGTCACCGAGAGGCCGGTGGCAATGGCCGGAGCCCGCCCGTGGATCGAGTGCATCCCATAGGTGTTGAGGTAGTAGGGGAAACGCGAAGAGCAGCCGATGCCGGAGACGAAGACGATCCGCTCGCGCGGAATGCCTAGCTCCGGCAGGAACCCCTGCATCGCGGCGAGGATCGCATAGTCACCGCAGCCGGGGCACCAGCGCACCTCCTGGTCGGACTTGAAGTCCTTGGCCGACAGCTGAAGCGGAGCGCTAGGCATTCTTGATCACTTCCTCGAGCATGGTCTCCAGTTGATTGGAGGTAAAGGGCATGCCGCGAACCTGGTTGTAGGACACCACATCGATCAGATACCGAGCTCGGATGACGTGAGCCAGCTGGCCCAGGTTCATCTCCGGGATCACGATCTTGTCGTACGACGCGAGCACCGTGCCGAGGTTCTTGGGCAGCGGGTTGAGGTGACGCAGATGTGCCTGCGCCACGTTGTGCCCACGCTGACGCAGTGCCCGGCTTGCCGCACCGATCGGCCCGTACGTTGAGCCCCAGCCGAGCACGAGCACCCGCGCCTGCTCCGACGGATCTTCGACCTCGAGGTCGGGAACGTCGATGGCTTCGATGCGCGCGGCTCGCGTGCGCACCATGAAGTCGTGGTTGGCCGGGTCGTAGGAGATGTCACCGGTCTTGTCGGCCTTCTCCAGGCCGCCGATCCGATGCTCCAGCCCAGCCACCCCAGGGATGGCCCACGGACGCGCCAGCGTCTGAGGATCGCGCAGGTACGGATAAAACTTGCCGTCCTCACCATTTGGGGCGGAAGCGAAAGTCGTCCGCATGTCCGGCAGGTCACTCACCTCTGGCAGCAACCACGGCTCGGAACCGTTGGCCACGTAACCGTCGGAGAGCAGGATCACCGGGGTCCGATAGGTGATGGCGATCCGGCATGCCTCGAGAGCGGCATCGAAGCAGTCGGCGGGAGACTGCGGGGCAATGATCGCCACCGGGGCCTCGCCATGCCTGCCGAAGAGCGCCATGTTGAGGTCTGCCTGCTCGGTCTTGGTCGGCATGCCCGTCGACGGCCCGGCCCGCTGAACGTCAATGATGACCAGCGGCAGCTCGAGCGCCACGGCCAGCGAGATGGACTCGCCCTTGAGCGCGACGCCCGGGCCGCTGGTGCTGGTGATGCCCAGCGCGCCGCCGTAGGAAGCGCCGATTGCCGCACCGATCGCGGCGATCTCATCCTCGGCCTGAACCGTTGTCACGCCAAGCTTCTTGTGCTTGCTCAGCTCGTGCAGGATGTCGCTCGCCGGGGTGATCGGGTAGGCACCGAGAAAGATCGGCAGCTCGGATCGCACCCCAGCGGCAACCAGACCCAACGCCAGAGCCGTGTTGCCGGTGATGTTCCGGTAGTTGCCCGGCTTCATCTGCGCCGGCTTGACCTCATAGCGGACGGCGAAACCCTCCGTTGTCTCGCCGAAGCTCCAGCCGGCTGAGAAGGCGGCCTTGTTGGCGGCAACCAGCTCTGGCCGGGAGGCGAACTTGCGCTCGAGGAAAGTCATCGTCGACTCATACGGGCGCGAATAGAGCCAGGAGAGCAGGCCAAGGGCGAACATGTTCTTCGAGCGCTCGGCATCCTTCTTGCTCACCGGCTGATCGGCCAGCGCACCCAGCGTCATGCTGGTCAGCCCGACCTGGTGAACGTCATAGCCCGCTAGGGAATCGTCCTCGAGCGGGTTGGTCTCGTAACCGACCTTCTGCAGATTGCGTTTGGTGAACTCGTCGGTGTTAACGATGATCGTCGCACCTTTGCGCAGCTCGCCAACGTTGGCCTTGAGCGCCGCCGGGTTCATCGCCACGAGCACATTGGGGGTGTCGCCGGGGGTGAGGATGTCGTAATCGGCAAAGGCGACCTGAAAGCTCGAAACGCCGGGCAGGGTGCCTGCGGGCGCGCGAATCTCGGCGGGGAAATTGGGAAGGGTGGATATGTCGTTTCCGAGCTGGGCGGTTTCCGAAGTGAATCGGTCGCCGGTTAGTTGCATGCCGTCGCCGGAGTCGCCCGCGAAGCGGATGACGACCCTGTCGAGCTGTTCGACATGCTTGGGGGCGGTCATCGTGAGTCCGACCTCCTACCAGGATGCGGTCAAGTGTTCATGGGCAAGCCTACGTCGGAGGTAGGGAATGCCCGCTGCCGGACCCCAGTGTGGAGGTGGACCCGTCGCCGCGTCCACCCCCATCGATTTACGCTCGAGTTATCGCACAAACTCCCTGCCGGTCCACGTGTAGTCCACGGGCGGCGAGTCTGGGCCGGCAGCCGTATCGCTCACGCTCACCTTCGATCCGTGTACTGACGTAATCCGGACGCTTCCGGTGGGACTCGTCGAGGTGATACCCGCTCCGGTGGCGGCCCACATGCCCTGACTCCGGGTGATGATCACGATCGTCGTGGCGTATTCGGCGTTCGAACCGCTGGGCCTGCAACCAATCTCGAGTAGCAGATCGGCCGTCGCGGCGGAGCCCTGCTTCACCCAGACGTTGGCATAGGAGACCGCCCTGGGTGCCAAGCTCCACTGCCGGTCGCCGTCGGCCGCCTTGAGGCTCGTATCGAAATTCGCCATGAGTTTCTCCCGGGGCGGCAAGCCATGGCACCGAAGCTTCGCCGCCATTGCCGAAAGATCAACTGCACCACCAATCGGCGGGTACCGGTCAACTGTGTTGACTGCTTCAAAAGCGTTGCCCGTCCAGCGATAGCCATGCACCTGACCAAGCCGGTATTCCCAGGTTTGGGACGACTCTTGCGGTCTGGCGTCGACGAATAGGAGGCCATCGGCAATCCAGCTGCTGTAGAAGCTGGAACTTTCCCGCCCGGTCCATCCGAGCGTGTGCAGGCTGCCGTCGTCGCGACGTCCTACCACCAGCACCTGACTGATCAATTCATCGGATCCGGGATCGATCATGCAACTGATGGTGAGGGCGGCTTCGGCCCTGCCGTCGCCGGTGAGGTCGCCGATCGCCACTCCATCGGTGAGGAAACTCGCCTTGGGCCAAGTCGCCCCCGGCCCAGACCCCCAGTTCCCTTCGAACTCAGTGGGCCGGAAGGCCACATCGCCGGTGGGACAGCCAACTGGCGGGCTGCTGAAGGCCACTGTGGCGTTGGCCCAGTTGACGTTGCGCATCGGGTCGTTCGGGTCCATTGACGGGCTGGGGCTGGGGCTTGGGCTCGCGCTAGGGGGAGGCGTCGGGGTGATCGGCGGCGGTGTCTCGCGCGGGCGGAACAGCTGCACCGCCACGATTGCCCCGGCGATCAGTGCGGCTATGACAGTGGCGGCGGGCGGGGGGCGGGCCCCC